>NZ_JAKKFE010000034.1:0-35352 GCF_022230935.1 Micromonospora hortensis | reverse complement strand
GGCGGCGGACGGGCGGCGGAATGCCACTCTGAGAGCCTTTGGAGCTGAATCGTTTGCGGCATCAGCCGTAGGTGATCGGCAGGCCGATGCTCGAACGAGGTCGACGGGCACGATCGACGGGCACGGTCGACGGGCGATTCGTTTGTGACATCAGCTCCATAGCGCGACGAGCCACCCATGCCGACCTCCCGCCCCGCCCCGCCTCACCCCACCGCGAGCCACCGGAGCGTCACCAGCTCAGAAAAAGTCAGTCTTGACTGTTTGTTTCGTAGGCAGCAGGCTGTCTCCGTGCCCACCTCATCGACGCGTGTCCCTCAGCAGGAACGCAGCCGCGCCACCCAGGCCCGGCTGCTGGAGGCGACAGTCGACTGCCTGATCGAGCACGGCTGGTCCGGCACCACGACCACAGTCGTCGCGGCGCGGGCCGGTGTTTCGCGCGGGGCACAGCTGCATCACTACCCGACGAAAGCGGCGCTGGTGACGGCCGCCGTGGCCCATCTGGCCGAGCGCCGGGCCGACGAGTTGCGCACCGAGGCCGAGGCGCTGCCGGCCGGCCCGCAGCGGTTGGACCGGGTCGTCGACCTGCTCGCCGTGGCGTTCACCGGGCCGCTGTTCGTGGCAGCGCTGGAGCTCTGGGTCGCCGCCCGCACCGATCGGGAGCTGCGGGACGCCCTGGTGCCGCTGGAGGCGACTGTCGGGCGGGAGATGCACCGGCTCACCGTCGCCCTGCTCGGTGTCGACGAGCGTCGACCCGGTGTCCGCGAAGCGGTGCAGGCCACGCTCGATCTGCTCCGTGGGCTCGGGGTGGCCAACCTGCTCAGCGACGACTCCGCCCGCCGGGCCGCCCTGTTGACCACCTGGAAGCGCCAGCTCGCCACCCTGCTCACGCCCTGACCGCCGGCCGCACCGGCCACCACCGACCGGAGGCACCATGGTCGACCTCAGCGACCTGCTCACGGACCTGGCCGACGAGTCCGCCCAATTGGACGCCCTGGTAGCGCCCCTGCCGGTGGCCGACTGGGCGAGGCCGACCCCCGCGCCGGGCTGGAGCGTCGGGCATCAGATCGCCCACCTCGCCTGGACCGACCACGTAGCGCTGTTGGCCGCGACCGACCCCGAGGCGTTCTACGCGACTGTCACCGCCGCGCCAGACGTGACCCGGCTCGTCGACGTCGGCGCCGAGGAGTTCCTCGCCCCGCCGGCCGAGCTGCTTGCCCGTTGGCGGGCCGGGCGCACCGCGCTCGTCGACGCACTGGCCGCCGTTCCGGCCGGTGGCAAACTGCCGTGGTACGGCACCCGGATGTCGGCCACCTCGATGGCCACCGCCCGGATCATGGAGACCTGGGCGCACGGCGCGGACGTGGCCGACGCCCTCGACGTGGTCCGCCCCGACAGCGACCGACTCCAGCACGTGGCGCACCTGGGCGTGCGTACCCTCGGGCACGGCTTCGCCGCGCACGGCCGGGAGGCACCGACGGCGCCGGTGCGGGTCGAGCTGGTCGGGCCCGACGGGGAGGCCTGGAGCTGGGGTCCGGCGGACGCCGCCGACCGGGTCAGCGGCCCGGCTCGGGACTTCTGCCTGCTGGTCACCCAGCGCCGACACCGCGCGGACCTCGCTCTGGTCGCCACCGGACCGGTCGCCGACGAGTGGCTCGACGTGGCGCAGGCCTTCGCCGGGCCGCCGGGTGAAGGCCGGCAGCCGGCCGGCGGGATCGGGGTACGGGCATGATCCGCATCGGCAACGCCTCCGGCTTCTACGGCGACCGGTTCACCGCCTGGCGGGAGATGCTCGACGGCGGTGAGCTGGACGTACTGACCGGCGACTACCTCGCCGAGTTGACCATGCTGATCCTCGCCCGGGATCGCCTGCGCGACCCCGACCTGGGCTACGCGAAGACGTTCCTGCGGCAACTGGAGACCTGCCTCGGCACCGCCCTCGACCGAGGGGTGCGGATCGTGACGAACGCCGGCGGGCTCAACCCGGCCGGCCTGGCCGCCTCGATCGAGAAGCTCGCCAACCGGCTCGGCCTGCCGACCCAGGTCGGGTACGTCGAGGGCGACACGATCCAGCGACCGGACGCGTTGAGCGCCAACGCCTACCTCGGCGCGTTCGGGATCGCCGCCTGCCTCGACGCCGGCGCGGACGTGGTGGTCACCGGCCGGGTCACCGACGCGTCGCTGGTGGTCGGCCCGGCCATCTCCCGGTACGGGTGGGGCCGCGACGACCTCGACGAGCTGGCCGGGGCCACCGTCGCGGGGCACCTCGTCGAGTGCGGCGCGCAGGTCACCGGCGGCAACTTCAGCTTCTTCACCGAGCTGCCCGACGGCGGTCATCGGCCCGGGTTCCCGATCGTCGAGGTGCACCCCGACGGCTCCTCGGTGGTCACCAAGCATCCGGGCACCGGCGGCGCGGTCACGGTGGAGACCGTCACCGCCCAACTGCTCTACGAGATCGGCGGGCCCGCGTACCTCGGGCCGGACGTGGTCACCCGACTGGACACTGTGACGCTGCACCCCGACGGGGCGGACCGGGTCCGGGTCGCAGGCGTACGGGGCACACCGCCACCGCCCACGCTCAAGGTGGGCGTCAACAACCTCGGTGGCTTCCGCAACTCGATGACGTTCGTTCTCTGCGGGCTTGACATCGAGGCGAAGGCGGCACTGGTCCGGGGGCAGGTCGAGGAGGCGGTGGGCAAGGACGGGCTGGAGTTCACGCTGGCCCGGACGGACCACCCGGACGCCGCCGACACCGAGGCGGCCAGCGCCCTGCTGCACGTACACCTGCGCGACGGCGACAAGGCGCGGGCCGGGCGGGCGTTCTCGGCCGCCGCTGTGGAGTTGGCCCTGGCCTCGTACCCGGGCTGCACGCTGACCACGGTGCCCGGTGACGCGACACCGTACGGCGTCTTCACCGCCGACGCCGTGCCGCAGGGCGCGGTGGCGCACGTGGCGGTGCTACCCGGTGGCGAGCGGGTGCCGATCGCCCCGCCGATCCGCACCGCCCCCACCTCGCCGGACGAGTCGGCCCCGGGTGGTGACCCGGCGGTCGACGGCCCTACCCGGCGCGGGGCGCTCGGCGAGGTGGTCGGCGCACGATCCGGGGACAAGGGCGGGGACGCCAACCTCGGTGTCTGGGCGCGTTCCGACGCCGGGTACGCGTGGCTGCGGACCTGGTTGACAGTCGAACGGCTGGCGGAGCTGGTGCCCGAGACCGCTCCGCTGTCGGTGCGGCGCTACGAGTTGTCCAACCTGCGCGCCGTCAACTTCGTGATCGAGGGCCTGCTCGGCGCCGGGGTGGCCGCGTCCACCCGGTTCGACCCGCAGGCCAAGGCACTCGGCGAGCTGCTGCGCGCCCGGATCGTCGACCTGCCGGCCGACCTTGCGACGGGGGGATCCCGATGAGCATCGTGGACACTCCGGAGCGCCGGCAACTACGCGAGCTGACCCGGGCGTTCGTGACCCGGGAGGTGTTGCCGCACCTGGACGACTGGGAGCGGGCCGGCGAAGTGCCTCGGGCGCTGCACGCGACCGCCGCGAAGCTCGGTCTGCTCGGCATCGGCTTCCCGGAGTCCGTCGGTGGCAGCGGCGGTGACCTGCTCGACTCAATCATCGTGACCGAGGAGCTGATCCGCTCCGGCGGCTCGTCCGGGCTGGTGGCGGCCCTGTTCACGCACGGGATCGCGTTGCCGCACATGGTCGCGGCGGCCGGTGCCCGCACCGGTGGCTCGCTGGGCGGCCGGCTCGGTGGCGTCTCGTCCCCGGCCGACGACAGCCTGATCGAGCGGTACGTGCGGCCCACGCTGTCCGGCACGATGATCGGCGCGCTGGCCATCACCGAGCCGGACGGCGGTTCGGACGTGGCCGGCATCCGCACGACCGCCCGCCGTGACGGCGACCACTACGTGGTGAACGGGTCGAAGACGTACATCACCAGCGGACACCGGGCCGACTTCGTGACCACCGCGGTGTGCACCGACTTCCCCGGCAGCGGTGAACTCACCCTGCTGGTCATCGACAAGGGATCGCCCGGGTTCACGGTGGGACGCCGGTTGGAGAAGCTGGGCTGGCACTGCTCGGACACCGCCGAGCTGTCCTTCGCGGACGTGCGGGTGCCGGTCGCCAACCGGATCGGCGCGGAGAACACCGGCTTCCTGGCGATCATGCAGCACTTCGCGGCGGAACGGCTGTCGCTGGCTACCCAGGCGTACGCGACAGCGCAGCGCTGCGTCGAGTTGGCGGTGCGCTGGTGCCGGGACCGGGAGACGTTCGGGCGTCCGCTGGCCAGCCGGCAGCTCATCCGGCACCGGTTGGCCGAGATGCACACCCGGGCCGAGGCGGCCCGGTCGTACGTGCACGGGGTCGCGGGTCGGGTGGCGGCTGGCGAGCCGGTGGTGACCGAGGTGGCGATGGCGAAGAACGTGGCGGTGGCCGCCTGCGACCACGTCGTCGACCAGGCGTTGCAGTTGCACGGCGGGTTCGGCTATCTGCGCGACGCCGAGGTGGAGCGGCACTACCGCGACGCGCGGATCCTCGGCATCGGTGGCGGCACCACCGAAATCATGAACGAGATCATCGCGAAAGGCATGGGCCTGTGAGCGCGAGGAGTGAGCCGGGTCTGCGAGCCCCGCAGTCGCGAACGAAGGAGGCACGGTGACCACACTGGACAGCGCAGTCGACCCGTCCGCGCCCTCGTACCTGGCGAACCGAGCGGCGTTGCTGGAGCGGTTGACCGAGTTGGACGCCGCGCTGGACCAGGCGCGGGCGGGTGGTGGCGACAAGTACGTGACCCGACACCACGCGCGCGGCAAGCTGCTCCCCCGGGAGCGGATCGAGCTGCTGGTGGACGCCGACAGCCCCTTCCTGGAGTTGTCGCCGGTCGCCGCGTACGGCTCGGACTTCCCGGTCGGGGCCAGCGTGGTCACCGGCATCGGGGTGGTCGAGGGCGTGGAGTGCCTGATCGTCGCCAACGACCCGACGGTACGCGGCGGCGCTGTCAACCCGTGGTCCCTCGCCAAGACCCGGCGGGCTGGCGAGATCGCCCTGGCCAACCGGCTGCCCATGGTCAATCTGGTGGAGTCGGCCGGGGCGGACCTGCCGACCCAGGCGGAGATCTTCATCCCCGGTGGTCGGGTGTTCCGTGACCTCACCCGGCTCTCGGCGGCCGGCATCCCCACTGTCAGCGTGGTCTTCGGCAACGCCACGGCCGGTGGCGCGTACGTGCCGGGGATGTCCGACCACGTGATCATGATTCGGGACCGGTCACAGGTCTACCTGGCCGGTCCGCCGCTGGTGAAGATGGCGACCGGCGAGGTCACCGACGACGAGTCGCTGGGTGGCGCGGCGATGCACGCCGGCACGTCCGGGCTCGCCGACTACCTGGCCGCCGACGAGCGGGACGGCATTCGGCTGGCCCGGCAGTGCGTCCGCCGACTGAACTGGCGCAAGCAGGGCCCGTCGCCGCGGACGGCGGTGCCGCAGCCACCGAAGTACGACCCGGAGGAGTTGCTCGGCATCACCAGCGCCGACCTGAAGGTGCCGTTCGACCCGCGGGAGGTGCTGGCCCGGATCCTGGACGGCAGCGACTTCGACGAGTTCAAGCCGGCGTACGGGGACGCGCTGGTCACCGGTTGGGGTGAGCTGCACGGTTACCCGGTGGGGGTGCTGGCGAACGCCCGAGGGGTGCTGTTCAGCGCTGAGGCGCAGAAGGCGGCCCAGTTCATCCAGCTCGCCAACGCCTCGAACACCCCGTTGATCTTCTTGCAGAACACCACCGGCTACATGGTGGGCACCGAGTACGAGCAGCGCGGCATCATCAAGCACGGCGCCCTGATGATCAACGCGGTGTCGAACTCGACGGTGCCGCACCTGACGGTGAACCTGGGCGCCTCCTACGGGGCGGGCAACTATGGCATGTGCGGCCGGGCGTACGAGCCGAGGTTCCTGTTCACCTGGCCGAACGCGAAGTCGGCGGTGATGGGCCCGGCGCAGCTCGCCGGGGTGCTGTCGATCGTGGCCCGGCAGGCGGCTGCCGCACGGGGGCGCGACTACGACGAGGATTCCGACGCGGCGATGCGTTTGATGGTCGAGCAGCAGATCGAGTCGCAGTCCGGCGCGCTCTTTCTCTCCGGCCGGCTCTACGACGACGGGGTGATCGACCCCCGGGACACCCGGACCGTCCTCGGGCTCTGCCTCTCGGCGATCCACAGCGGACCGGTGAAGGGCGCCGACGGTTTCGGCGTCTTCCGGATGTAGACCGTGAGCGCGAGGAACGCAGCGAAGCGGAGTCCCGCAGTCGCGAACAAAAGGCAGGCACCGTGAGCGCGAGGAACGCAGCGAAGCGGAGTCCCGCAGTCGCGAACGAAAGGCAGGCTCAGGGGACCATGATCAACAGACTGCTCGTGGCGAACCGGGGCGAGATCGCCCGTCGGGTCTTCGCCACCTGCCGGGCGATGGGCGTGGAGACGGTCGCCGTGCACTCGGACGCGGACGCCGACGCGCCGTTCGTGGCCGAGGCCGACCAGGCCGTACGCCTGCCGGGGAGTTCGCCGGCCGAGACGTACCTGCGGGTCGACCTGATCCTGGACGCGGCCCGCCGCAGCGGCGCGGACGCCGTCCATCCCGGCTACGGGTTCCTCGCCGAGAACGCCGAGTTCGCGGCGGCGGTGACCGACGCCGGTCTGACCTGGGTCGGGCCACCGGCCAAGGTGATCGCCGCCATGGGCGACAAGTTGGCGGCGAAGGCGTTGCTCGCCGAGGCGGGCGTGCCGATGCTGCCGAGTTGGACCGACACCGACGAGATCGTGGGCTTCCCGGTGCTGGTGAAGGCGTCCGCCGGCGGTGGTGGCCGGGGCATGCGGATCGTCCGGACCGTCGACGAACTGGCCGAGGCCGTCGCCTCCGCGCGCCGCGAGGCGGCTGCCGCGTTCGGCGACGGCACTGTCTTCATCGAGCGGTACGTCGAACGCGGCCGGCACGTCGAGGTGCAGATCTTCGGTGACGCCCATGGTCGAGTGGTGGCCCTGGGTGACCGGGAGTGCTCGATCCAGCGCCGGCACCAGAAGATCGTCGAGGAGGCGCCGGCGGTCGTTCCGGACCGGGTGCGGGCGGCGTTGCACGAGGCCGCGGTGGCCGCCGGACGTGCTGTCGACTACCTGGGCGCGGGCACTGTGGAGTTTCTGCTCGCCCCGGGTGGTGAGTTCTTCTTCCTGGAGATGAACACCCGACTCCAGGTGGAACATCCGGTCACCGAGTTGTGCACCGGGCTGGACCTGGTGGGGTTGCAACTGCTCGTCGCCGAGGGTGAGCCGCTGCCGGCGGTTCTGCCGGCGAGCACCGGGCACGCGGTCGAGGTACGCCTCTGCGCCGAGGACGCGGCTGCGGGTTGGCGGCCGGCCACCGGGACCCTGCACCGATTCAGCGTCGGCACGGTGGCGGCCGAGTTCGGTGGGCTGGCCGGGCCGGGTCTGCGGCTCGACTCGGGTGTGGTGGCGGGCTCGGTGGTCGGGGTGCACTACGACTCGATGCTCGCGAAGCTGATCGCCTGGGGTCGTACCCGCGCGGAGGCGACCCGGCTGTTGGCCGGTGCGCTGGCCCGGGCCGAGGTGCACGGGGTGACCACCAACCGGGATCTGCTGGTCCGGGTGCTGCGCAGCCCCGCGTTCGCCGCCGTGGAGATCGACACAGGTTTCCTGGACCGGCACCCGGAGGTCTTCGCCCCGATCCTCGCCGCCGACCGGCTGCCGATCACCGCCCTCGCCGCCGCGCTGGCGGGCGCCGCGCACCGGCGGGCGACCGCACCGGTGCTTCCCGGGCTTCCCTCCGGCTGGCGCAACGTGCCCGCCGTTCCCCAGACCACAGCCTTCGTCGGGCCGGACGGCGACGAGATCGAGATCCGCTACCGGTTGGACCGGGCCGGCCGGCTCGCCGACTGGTCCAGCACGTCGGCGGCCGAGGAGTCCGCCGAGCGGTCGACGGCACCCACAGTGGTGCTGGTCGAGGCCACCCCGGATCGGGTGGTGCTCGACGTCGACGGGGTTCGGCGCGCGTACCGCGTACACCGGGTGGGGTCCGCTGTCTTCGTGGACGGCCCGGACGGGGCGGCGAGCCTGGCCGAGTTGCCGCGTCTCCCGCTGCCCACAGCGGCGGTGGCGGCCGGGTCGCTGCTCGCGCCGCTGCCCGGCGTGGTGACCCGGGTACACGTTCAGGTCGGCCAGCGGGTCGCGGCCGGCGATCCGCTGCTCACGCTGGAAGCGATGAAGCTGGAACATCCCGTGCTCGCCCCGATCGACGGCGTGGTCGCCGAACTGCCGGTGCCGACCGGCGGTCAGGTGCAGACGGGCGCCGTGTTGGCCGTTGTCGACGAAAAGGACCCCCGATGACCTTCGACCTCACCCCCGAGCAGGACCAGTTGCGCGACGCCGTTCGGGCGTTGGGCCGCCGCTACGGTCACTCCTACTTCGTCGAGAAGGCGAGGGCCGGCGAACACACCACGGAACTGTGGGCGGAGGCCGGACGGCTCGGCTACCTGGGGGTCAACATCCCCACCGAGTACGGCGGCGGAGGCGGCGGCATCACCGAGCTGGCCATCGTCTGCGAGGAGTTGGCGGCGGCGGGTTGCCCGCTGCTGCTGCTGGTGGTCTCCCCCGCCATCGCGGCTACGGTGCTCAGTCGGCACGGCACCGAGGAGCAGCGTAAGCGGCACCTGCCGGGCCTCGCCGATGGCTCCCAGAAGATCGTTTTCGCGATCACCGAGCCGGAGGCCGGTTCCAACTTCCACCGGCTCGGCACTGTGGCTCGCCGCGACGGCGACGGCTGGCTGCTCAACGGCCGCAAGTGCTACATCTCCGGCGTCGACGAGGCCGGTCACGTGCTGGTGGTGGCCCGTGTCGCCGTCGATGACGGCCCAGCCGGTTCAGCGGATGCGTCTCCGCAGAAGCTCAAGCCGGCGCTGTTCCTGGTGCCTACCGACGCGGCCGGGCTGACCCGGTCCAAGCTGGACATGGAGATCGTGTCCCCGGAGAACCAGTTCCTGCTCTACCTGGACGACGTGCGGGTGCCCGCCGACGCGCTGCTCGGTGAGTCACTGGACGCCGGGCTGCCGGCGCTCTTCGCCGGGCTCAACCCGGAGCGGATCACGGTGGCCGCGATGGGCGCCGGCACCGGCCGGTACGCCATCGAGCGGGCCAGTGAGTACACCGCCACCCGCAAGGTCTGGGGTGGTCGGAGCATCGGCTCCCACCAGGGGGTGTCTCATCCGCTGGCACACGCGGCGGTGCAGGTGGAGCTGGCCCGCCTCATGATTCAGAAGGCTGCCACCCTGTACGACGCCGGCCGCGACCTGGAGGCCGGGGTCGCCGGCAACATGGCCAAGTACGCGGCCGGGGAGGCCGCCGCGCTCGCCGTGGACACCGCTGTGCAGGTGCTCGGCGGGGCCGGCATGACCACCGAGTACGGGGTGGCGACCCTGCTCGGCGCCGTCCGGGCCGGCCGGATCGCCCCGGTCAGCCGCGAGATGATCCTCAACTTCGTGGCCCAACACGTCCTCGGCCAGGACAAGTCGTACTGACGCCCGCCGACGGGCGGGCCGAGCCACCCCGCCCGTCCGTTGATCGACTCGGCTTCCTGGATTCCGGGGTGTCCGAGAGCCAGTGACACCCCGATTTTCAGGAAGCCGAGTCGATCAGCCGCTCGGCCACGTGACGCGCGGCCTCCTCACGCGCCCTGTGTGCCCGAGCGCTCCCGCTGGTGCAGGATCGCCACGGCCACCGCGAAGAGCAGCGCGGGCGCCAGCACCAGGGTCAGCCACTGCGCCAGGGTGAGCGCATCGAGGACACCGTCGTGGGTGGAACGCTCCAGGAACGTCCCCGTGGTGCCGAGCCCCACGCGGGTGAGCACCAACGTGACGCCCACCGGAACCACAAGCGCGAGCAGGCGTCGCCGCAACACCGCCGGCGTCGACAGGATGACAAGGGCGAAGAGCAGGTATCCCGCCGTCAG
Organism: Micromonospora hortensis; assembly: GCF_022230935.1. NCBI lineage: Bacteria > Bacillati > Actinomycetota > Actinomycetes > Micromonosporales > Micromonosporaceae > Micromonospora > Micromonospora hortensis. Next base: position 25,356 of record NZ_JAKKFE010000034.1, on the reverse strand, counting down.
CAGGACTGCCTCGATCCGGCCGACACCGACGGTGAAGATCCACGTGCCGTAGATGGGAGCCGTCGCGTTATCAGCACCAGTCACCTGGGCGATGCTCGGAGCACCGACGCTGATTAGCGTCGCCGCCGCCAGCGTGCCGAGGCGCCAGCGCGCGAGGGAAGCCGTGGCGGAACGGGGAGCACGGACGGCGAGCACCAGCGGAACCATCGCGGCGAGCACGGCGGGCCAGAGATTGCGCACCGTGGAATATTGCCCGTAATCCTCGGCGACCCGCACCACCTCGAACACCGCGCAACAGACGGCGATCGCGGCGGCTGCCCGGCCCCACCCGAACACGGCCGACACCGCCACGGTGAGCCACAGCAGCGCCACGAAACCGACCGGCCAGAGGACGAACGGTTCTCCCAACCCCTCGGGATAGCCGTCCGCGAACATGGCGAGGTGCAGCACCGGAACGCGCGCATCCCGCACGAACAACATCAACGCGGCGATCAGGCCGAGCGCCTGCGCCGCCTCCCGCCACGCATCGCCCGAGAATCGCGCACCAGCCTGGCGGACATGCGCCCGGAGCGCCCCGCCGAGCAGGGCGAGCACGTCCCGCGCCGCCGGCCTGCGTTGGCCCGGGGCCGCGTCGTCCAGCAGCACGCCGATCATCTCGTCCTCGTACTGCCGGCGGTAGGCGCGGGGATAACAGGCCATCAGCAGTCGGTAGGTGCGGTCCAACGTCATGCCGCACCGCCGTCGAAGATGAGACCGGCACGGCGCAGTCGCACGCTCGCCGCGTCGGCGTTGCTGCGCAGACGCGCGGATTCCTCAGCCAGGCGACGCGCCCCCGGCGCGGTGAGTCGGTAGTACCTGCGCAACCTGGACTGCACCTGCTCCTCACGCTCGATGTCGACGAGACCGTCGGTCCGCAGCCGGTCCAGGGCTGCGTAGAGGGTGCCGGCGCGCAGGTCGACGCGCCCGTCGGAGATTCGGCGGACCTCGTCGAGGAGCGCGTACCCGTGCCGTGGGGCCTCGACGAGCGCGGTGAGGATCAGGTAGGTGGACTCGTGCATGGAAGCCTTCGCCATCGCCGCAGCATATACCGTCCGACTGTATATACGGCAGCAGATGCCGCCACGATTCGCGTCGTGTTTACCGGCCCGCCCCGCCGGAGATGGGGAGCGGCATGGATCTACTGCGAACCCGTCGCCCGCCGGCGCCACTGTTCGCCGGGCTCGGCCTCGTCGTCGTCGTCGGCTTCGCCATCGCCGCCTGGACGGTGTGGAGCAACGACCAGGCGCTGCAGGAGCGCGGGGTGGAGGCCACCGCCCAGGTCGTCAAGGTCAACAAAGGCCGCATCCACGTCGAGTTCGAGACCGCGGACGGGCGGCGGGCGCAGACGCTTGTCGGTCAGGGCGACGAGCCACCCGGTGCCGCTCCGGCGATGGGCGACGAGATCCCGATCGTCTACGACCCGCAGGACCCGGAGGCGGAGGTGGCCGACCGCCGCGCCCCCCACAACCACCGCATCGCCTATTTGCTCGCCGGCGTCGCGGCCTTCGGCGCGGTCAGCGTGCCACCGGCCACCGTCGCACTCGTGCGGGCCAACCGTCGGGCACGGTAGGCGCTGCGCTTGTCAGTTGGGCGTCAGGCCGGGGTACGGCAGGCGGCGTCGATGCGGTGGACCGGGCGGACCCGACGGCCCATGCCCTCCAACAGCGAATCCTCGACGTGGAAGTCGTGAATGCGCAGTTGGTGGCGGGGCAGTTCTTCCTCGCTCGGGCACAGCACCTGGGCGCGGACCAGGCCGACCGGGACGTACCGGACGCCACCCCGTTCCTGAAGGATCACCATGTTGACGTCGTCGGTGGTGACCACGTGCCCGCGGACGTCCTCGGTGGGCCCACTCTCCGGGCCCACAGTGGTGACGGTCAGCGGCAATACCGGCGTGGTGATCACCGGCACGGCTGCCCAGATCAGGGTGGCGAGCACCGCCACCTCGGTCACCGACGCCAGCGGCCGGATCACCATGCCCGGCAGCGGCCCCGCGACGAAGAGCGCCAGCAGCGGGGGCACCACGATGAGCGCCAGCACCAGCCACTCGTCGCCCTGCCGCATCGCGTCGCGCATCGTGGGCAGCATCAGCCAGCCGTACCCGGCGAGCAGCGCGCCGATCAGCAGCAGCCGAGGCGCCACCCGCTCGTGCAGCCGCCCCGGGCGCAGTTGGAACGCGGCCACGAACGCCGGCAACAGCAACGGCAGATAGAGCAACGGCCAGGTGATCACGGCGAGCAGGAAGCTGGCCAGCACCACCCAGGCCGGGGTGATGTCGGCCCAGCGGGCGAAGAGCGGGCGGCGACGGGTGCCCGGCGGAAGTCGATCCGCGCTGACGGCCAGCACGGCGCCGAGCGCGAAGATGGCCACCAGCCCGGTGGAGAGCAGCCGGGCCGCCGTGGTCAGAAACCCGGCGAGCAGGTTGACCGGCCCGACGTTGGCCACCAGCAGCAGCGTGGTCTGGAGCTCCCCGCCGGCCTCCACGCCGAGGCGGAGCACCGAGAAGATCGCCGGTACGCCCACCACTGCCGTCCAGAAAGACTGGCTGGCGCGGGCGCGCCGCTCCGCCGGATCCCAGCGGACCCGTCCCGGCTCAACGTCGGCGACGATCGGCTCGGCCGGTTCGGCGACCGGCACTCCGGCCGGCCAGGCAACGTCACCTCCTGCGCCAGCCGCTGGACGATCGACCGCCGCCGGTACTGCGGCCGTACCGTCGATTGCCGGCGCGGCGTCGCCGTGGGGCACTGACGTGCGGGGCGGCGGGACCGGCCCGTCGCCGCTGGTGGCGGTCGGCGCCGCGCTCACTTCGCGGGCGCCTTGTCGTCGAAGTCGACGAGCTTCGGCACCTCCAAGGGCTGCGGCTGGCGCTTCTCGGCCTTCAGCCAGGGGCCCAGGGTCCGGTTGTACGCGGTCTGCCAGGGGCTGGCATCTCCGTCGCGGCCCTGCACGTAGCTCTTCTGCAGGAAGAACGCGACCAGATCGCGCAACGCGGGATCACCGATCGGCACGCCGATGCCCAGCAACTCGCTGGTGCCGAACGGCATGTCCACGATCTCGAACTCCTTGGGAAAGCTGGCCAGGAAGCCGGCGAGGATCGACTCGTCGGAGCTGACCGCGTCGTACCGGCCCTTCCGGATGCCATCGACGCAGTCGCCGACGTCCTTGACCACGAACGTCTTGACCTGGTGCTTCTCCAACTCGGCCTCGGTGGTGGAGCCGCCGCTGGTGCAGACCTTGTACGCCGGGTCGCGCAGATCCTCAATGGTGCGGATCTCGTCCTTGAGTCGAACCGGCACCATCACCTCCTGCGTGGTGACGAAGTACGGCCCGGCGAAGCTGACCAGCTGCTTACGGTCTTCCGTCATGGAGAAGCTGGAGACCACCAGGTCGACGGTGCCGCCCTGCAGCGACGGGATGCGATCCTCGGTGGCGACCGACACGAACTCCAGCCGCTGTTCCCCCTCGTAGCCGAGGGAGGCCGCGACGTACCGGGCGATCTCGACGTCGAACCCGACGTGCTGGCCGTTTCGCAACTCACCCATCAGCGGCTCGTTGGTGGCGACACCGATCCGCAGCTTCGACTGACCGAAGATGTGCGTCTCGCGCATCTTCTCCTGCACCGAGGGCAGCTCCGGTTCCTTCCGACTGTCGCAACCGGCCGCGGCGGCGAGCACGAGGGTGAGAGCGACCGCCAGCGTCGACGCGATCGAGCGGAGCCGGGACTGCGAACTGCCTGAGTTCATGGGCGACCTCGCTACCGGAAGGGCCTGCGGAATACCGAGAGTAGCCGTTCTTGTCCAATCCGTGTGGGTGCCGTGGACCCTGTCGAGTCGGCGCCTCGGATCGATGCCGATCGGCGCGGCGGTCGGCTCTGCGGTTGACAGCCGGCCTAGTCGCGACATGCTGGACGGGTGAGCCGATTGTCCAGACCCGATGCGCGCACGGTGGCGGTGCTCGCGGCGCTGGGAGCCCTAGCGCCGCTGGTCATGCTGGTCGTATGGCGCCGACAGGACCTCCTCGGCGTGGTTCTCGCGCTGCTCTGCGTGCTGATGACCATGGTCACCGGGGTCGCGGTCTCCGCCGCCCGTCAGGTCGACGATCCGGAGCCGGCGGACCGGTCGGCAGTCGTCGGGCCGCCCGAACTGATGCCGTACGGGATCGACGCGGACACCCTCGACGCCCTGGACCCCCGTGACGCATTGCGTGCGGTGCGTGACCGTCGGCGCGGGTCGAACGGGCTCAGCGGCCGGTGAGCGTGGGCGCGGAGAGCCCGTCCACGCCGCGCCCCGCCAGACACCGGTAGGTCCGGTCGATGCTGCCGTCGACCGGCGGTAGCACCTCCAGGTGCCAGCCGGTCGCCTCGGCGATCCCGGTGGTCAACCGGAACGTCGTTGCGCTGCACACCTGCCGCACCGGCTCAGCGGCGGCCACCTCGTCGTAGTCGGCGCCGACCAGCGACACCGGCAGGATGCCCTCGGCGTACGTCTCCCAGGTGTGTCGGCCGGCGCAGGACAGCCGAGCCGCCTCGGCGCGGCTGCCGCGTATCCGCATCGGGCCGAAGCACTCCAACTCGGGCAGGCACCGGGCACCCTCGGGCAGGGCGGTGGGCGCACCGGTGCCGGTCGCGCAGCCGGGCAACGGGCCGGTCGCCGGTGCGGCGATCTGGGTGGCCGACGGGTACGGGACGGGTGGTGGCGCCCGGTCGGCGACCCAGGCCCCGGCGGTCGCGGAGGCGGCGAGCGCGAGCACACCGGCGCCGCCGAAGATCCAGCGCCGCCACCGTCGACCGGCGGGGTCGGCTCGCTGAGTGTCCTCGATGGGCGATCGGGGCACCGGCTGGTTGGCCGCGTACGGGCCGGAGAGCGTCGCGGCACCGCTGACCGGAGCGCCGCTGACCGGCGCCGCCGGTGAGCCGAGTGGCAGGTTGCTGAGCAGGTCGTGCAACTCCAGGGCGGAGGGACGCTCGCCCGGATCGTTGGCCATGCCGACGCGCAGCACGTCGATCAGCTCGTCCGGCACCCCGGGCAGGGCGGGGAGCGGCTGGTTGAACATCTCCAGCACTGTGACAAGGCTCGGGTTGCGCTCGGACTGCCAGCGCGGCGGCCTGCCGTGCATCACCGCGTAGAGGGTGGCGCAGAGCGCGTACACGTCGACGGCCGGCGACGGCGGGCTGTGGCTGAACATCTCCGGCGGCGCGTACGCCGGGGTGAGCACCTCCAGGGTGACCGAGGCGTCCCGGTGCTCGGCGAGGACGGCGAGCCCGAAGTCGGCGAGCACCGCCGAGTTGAAGTGCGAGTAGAGGATGTTCGCCGGCTTCACGTCCCGGTGCAGCACCCCGGCGGCGTGCGAGTGGGCCAGCGCGTCCGCGATCTTGATGCCGAGGTCGCGGGCCTCCACCGGCGCGAGTGGCGAGGTGCGCATCCGTTCGGCGTACGAGCCGTCGCAGAGCTCCATGATCAGGTAGGGGTGCTGGTCGACTGTGACCCCCACGTCGAAGAGGTCCACCACGTGCGGGTGGGACGACATCCGGCCGGCCGCCCGCGCCTCACGCAGGAAGCGGGCCTGATCGCGCTCGCTGTCCAGCGTTCGGTTCTCCACTTTGACGGCGACCTCGCGACCCACTGAGATCTGGGTGGCCTGGTAGACGGTCGCGTACCCGCCCCGGGCAAAGACCCGCAAATCGGTCAGGCCGGGCACGATCGGCACTGGCAGGCCGCCGGTCGGGGTGTCGGTCACCGCTCGAAAATACCCAACCCGACCGATGGCTCAGCGCACCGCGTCCGCCGGAGCCGCACCGGCGGGACCGGTACCCTCCTCGGCGACCGCAGTCGTCCCGGCACCCTCGGACGATCCGATCCCGCCAGCCGGGATGCCCCGCCGGGCGTCCAGGCGCAGACCGATGGCGGTGGCCACGGCACCCAGCCCCTCCCACGCCGCCACCCCGAAAAACCGGTCGGGAGCGATGTCGGCCAGCACCGCGATCGTGAACACGGTGAACGTGACCAGCCGGAAGACCACTGTGAACCGGTAGAACGCCCGCCACTCGGTCACCGTGGCGAGCAGGTAGTAGACGCCCATGTTGAAGGCCGCCATCGAGGACGCCAGCAGGAACGTCCCGGTGTGATCACCGACGGCCCGCGTCGCCGGCACCTCGAACCCGAGCATGCGCAGCTGCGCCTCCGGCCAGAGCAGCCCGACCGCGCCCATCACCAGCGCCAACACGCCGAAGACCGCGATGGTCCAGCCCGCGATGGATCGCGGCAGCTTCATGAACGGCCTCCCCAGGCACGGCGACGGTCACCACTGTGGACCCGTACGCGGTGGTGACACGCTAGCCGCTCCCCCCGACCACCACATCCCCAGAACCGGCAAACTGCCCGCACTGGTTCACGTTGATCAAGAGATTTCGGTCATCGACCTCCCGACTCCTGACGCAAACCTCTTGATCAACAGCGGAGGGTGAGGGGTGGGGTTAGACCAGGGCGGTCAGGCGGGTGTGGAGGGCGTCGGCTGCGGCTCGTTCACTGCGCTGCTCTGTGGCGTACGCCAGGCGGACCGCCTCCTGCGCACAGGACAGCGCCTCCGCCGGACGACCGCAGGCGGCCAGCGCCTCGGCCAGCACACTCGCCGCGATCACCTGGCTGCGCACGTCCTCGGCCGGTGCGGTGACCGCTCGGCGGGCCCAGTCCAACGCCTGCTCCCGCTGACCGTGAGCGAGCAACGCCGCAGCGTACTGGGCCATCGTCTGACGGCGGGAGAAGAGCAGCGACGGTGCGTTCGCGGCGGCCGTGGCCACCGGGGCGAGCAGCCCGACCGCTGTCGCCGAGTCGCCGGCCGCGAGACGGGCCGTCGCCAGCAGCACCCGGGGCGCCACCTGCGCCGGCGCCTGCGGGTTGTGCGGCTCCACTGCGGTCAGCACCGCGCGGGCCACCCGCTCGGCCGTCTCGCAGTCGCCCATGTCCAACGCGACGAAGCCGCGCAGTGTGCCGGCCATCCCGGTGAGCAGCGGATGCGAGGTGCGCTCCGCGTACGCCAGGGCGTCGGTGAGCAGGTCCGCCGCGTGCTCCGGCTCGCCCAACCCGCGCGCCACCACCGCCCGGACCACCAGGGCGAACCCCCGCCCCCAGTCGTCGGACGCGGCGGCGAACTCCCGGTACGCCCGCCGGGCCTCCCGGTCGGCCTCAGCCAGGTCACCCAGTTCGGCAGTGGCGAACGCCGCCACCGCGCGCAACGTGCCCACCGCCCACGCCTCGCCGACCCGTTCGCCGAACGGCAGGAACACCTGCGCCATCCGACACGCCTCGCGCAGTCGACCGGCGAGCAGCCGCGCGAACGCAGTGGTGCCGCGCAGCCAGGCCCGCCCGTACGGGTCCTTCAGCTCGGCGAAGAGCCGGGCGGCCCGGCCGAGCACCGCGTCGGTCCCGGCGAAGTCACCCCGGGTGGTGGTCACCCAGGCCAGGTTCTGTAGGGACCACGCCTGCCCGCGTCGGTCCTGCGCACCGAGGCTGACCTGGTACGCGGCCGCCAACCGGCTACTCGCCTGACTCAGCCGCCCCGCCACGAAGTCGGCCATGCCGAGCCGGCGCATCGCCGTGGCACGCTGCGTGGGCAGCCGACCCTCGGTGGCCACCTGCAACGCCTCCTGCCAGGCGGTCACCGCCCGACCCTGATCGCCGAGGGTCTCCTGCGCCTGCCCCGCCAACAGCAGGGCGCTGACCCGGGTGACCTCGTCCCCCGCGTTCGCGGCGATCTTCTCGGCGTACGCCAACGCGTCGGTGACCCGGCCGACCTGGAGCAGCGCTCGGGCGTGCACCACCCGATCGGCTGCCGGCACCCCGTCGCGGGCCAGTTCGGTGGCGCGCTCGGCGTACTCGACGGCCATTGCCGGCTCACCGGCGGAGAGCGACCGGCGGGCGGCCCGGCCCAGCGCGGCGACGCCGAGCGGGACCACAGCTCGGGCCGGCGCGTCCGGGCGGAGCTTCACCGCGTCGGCGAGCGTGGCGGCCCGCTCGACGTGCGTCGCCACGAAGTCGTCCCGGGCCTCGTCGGTGAACCCGCCCACACTGCTGGCAGTGGTTTCGTCCGCTGGTGCCGCCCAGCGGGCCAGCGCCGCGTGCCGCTCGGCCAGCTCGGCCTTGCTCACGCCTGCGTACGCGGCCTCCCGCATGAGCGGTGTGGCGAACGAGTAGCCGGCACGCGAGCGGTGCAGCATGCGGCGTTGCAGCAACTCCTCGACCGCCCGGTCGAGCTCGACCGCGACCACTGCCGACGGCCGACCGTCGCGACCGCCGCGCTGCTCCCGCATCGCCTCCAGCGCGCCGGTCGGCACCGTGTCACCGGTGACCGCCGCGTCGCGCAGCACCGAACGGGCGTCCGGCGGCAACGCGTCGATCCGGGCCGCGAGAACGGCGGCGAGGTCCCGGGAGAGCAGCCGGCTGCCCAGCGAGCCCGGTACCAGCCGCCAGCCGGTCGACCCGCCCTGCTCCCGCTCGCCGGAGCCGACCCGATCCACCGCGGCACCCCGCGTCGAGGCGGTGCCGCGCACTGATTCGGTGGTGAGCGCCCCTCGTTCGATAAGCAGGGTGACAAGCTCAGCCAGGTAGAACGGATTGCCCTGCGCGGTGGCGAGCAGACGGTCGGTGTCGGCCTGCGGCAGCTTGCCGCCGCCAAGGTAAGTGGTGAGCAGCCGGGCCGCGTCGGCACCGCGCAGCGGCGGCAGCGAGTGCACCTCGGCGTCCGCGACCCGGGTCAGCGCGCCGGCGGTGCGCACCAGCTCGGGGCGGCCGAGCAGCAGCACCAGCACCGGGCCGGTGAGCCTGGACAGGGTCAATCCGAGGGCACTGATCGTCTCGGCGGTGGCGTCGTGCAGGTCGTCCACCACGATCACCAGCGGCGCCTCCGAGGCGAGCCCACTGAGCAGGTCGGCGACAGCGTTCGGCACCACCTCGGCGTCCGCCGCCGGAGTGCCCGACCCACCCCACTCGCCGCTGTCGTTGCCACCGTGTGCCGGAAGTTCGGCGTAGCCGAGCAGGGCCAGCAGTTGCTCCGTGGCGATCGGCGGTGTCTCCGCACCGGAGCGGGCGAGCCGCTGCCCGAGTCGGCGCAGCCGCTCCTCGACCGCCGGGCGGGTCAGCGCTGTGGACGCGTCGCTGGGCAGACCGACGGCGGCCCGCACCAGATCGGCCAGGGGCGCAAGGCGTCGCCGCTCCCCGAAGGCGGCACAGCGCACCGAGAGCACCCGGGCACCGGTGTGCGCCGCGTAGCGGCCAGCACCGACGTCGTACCCGGCGGCGAGGCGCTCCACCTCGGCGGCGAAACGGGACTTCCCGATGCCCGCCTCGGCGGTCATCAGCAGCACCCGTGGATCGCCCTGGTCGATCACCTCGGCGAGTCGGCCGGCGACCCGACCGATCTCCGTCTCCCGGCCGACGTACGGCGCCTCGTCGCCGAGCCCCGAGCGGGTGCCCGGCGCGTCCAGCAGACCCAGCAGCTCGTACGCCTCGACCGGCTCACGCTTGCCCTTGAGCCGCAGCGGGCGCAGCGCCCGCCAGGAGGAGACGTGCCTGGTCGCGGCGGCGGTACGACCACCGGCGTAGACGGCTCCGACGGCGGCGGCGTCGGCGAGCCGGGCCGCGGTGTTCACCGTGTCGCCGATGACCGTGTATTCGATGGCGGCCTGGATGCCCGCGATGACGTCGCCGGTGTTCAGCCCGACCCGCAGCCCGAGCGGCGCGCCGCCTCCCCGCTCGTCGTCGAGCACCCGGCGGACGGCCCGTTGCATGGACAGTGCGGCTCGGACGGCGCGTTCGGCGTCGTCCTCGTGCGCCACCGGGGCGCCGAAGACCGCCATGATGCCGTCACCGGTCAGCTTGTCGACGTGCCCGCCGAACGTCTTCACCGCGCCGGCGAGGGCGGCGAGCACCCGGTCGGTGACCGCGCCGACGCGTTCCGGGTCGAGATCCTCCGACCAGGAGGTGAACTCGGAGAGGTCACCGAAGAGCACGGTGACCACCCGGCGCTCGGCCGCCGGCAACGTGGCGGCGGCCGGCAGCGCGGCGCCACAGTTGTGGCAGAACCGCGCGCCGGGAACGGCAACGGTTCCACACACGGGGCAGGTCACATGTGCTCCAACCCACTGACCCCGGGCGCGGATTCCCCGGTGTCGACGCCCAGATACTCCAGTTGGGCCCGGACCGACCATTCGGCCGCCCACCAGAGTGAGCGGTCCACGTCCGCGTAGACCGTCGCCACCACGTCGGCGGGGGTGTGGGCGCCGGCGGCGACCGCCGCCCGGACCTGGTCGAGCCGGGCCCGGCGGTGGGCGAGGTAGAAGTCGGCGGCGGCGGCGCAGTCGGCCAGTGCCGGGCCGTGTCCAGGCAGCGCCGGGATCCCCCGGTACGTGGACAGCAGCTCCAGGCTGCTCAGGTAGTCACCGAGGTGACCGTCGGGATGGGCTACCACGGTGGTGCCCCGGCCGAGGATGGTGTCACCGGTGAGCACCACCCGCTCGTCGCCGTGCTCGACCAGGAAGCAGACCGAGTCGGCGGTGTGCCCTGGCGTCTGCAGAAGACTGATGCGCAGACCGAAGCCGCCGAAGTGCTCGCCCGGCTCGGTCAGCGGCTCACCACCGATGGTGTGCGCCGGGTCGGCGGCGAGCACGTGCACGCCGCCGAGCAGCTCACTCAGCCGGGCCGCGCCCTCCGTGTGGTCGGGGTGGCCGTGGGTGATCAGGATCAGCCCGACCGGGCCGTGCTCGGCGATCCCTGTCAGGTGCCCCTCGTCCGCCGGCCCCGGGTCGACCACGATGCCGGACTCGGCCGCCGGGGCGCGCAGCACCCAGGTGTTGGTGCCGTCGAGGGTCATCGGCCCCGGATTCGGCGCACGCAGCAGTGAAACCCAGCAGGGCAACTCGTCGGCAAGCGCCGCTACCGCCCCCGTCACGTGCCCGCTCATGGCTGCGATCGTACGACCCCGCCCGCCACACCCCACGATCTTGCACTCGCGGCCCCTGGTTCATCCCGATTGGGGGCTTTCGTCCAAGCAGAAAGTGCAAGATCGCGGGGCAATGGTGACGGGTCAGGCGACCTCGACGATCAGCTCGATCTCCACCGGGGCGTCCAGCGGCAACTCGGCCACACCTACGGCACTGCGCGCGTGGCGGCCGGCCTCCCCGAAGACGGTGCCGAAGAGATCCGAGGCACCGTTGATCACGGCGGGCTGACCGGTGAAGCCGGGCGCGGAGGCCACGAACCCGGTCACCTTGACCACCTTCACCACGTTCTCCAGGCCGACCAGCGAGTCGACAGCGGCCAGCGCGTTGAGCGCGCACCGCTGGGCCAGATCCTTCGCCTGCTCGGCGGAGATCCCGGCGCCGACCTTGCCGGTCGCCAGCAACTTGCCCTCGGCCATCGGCAACTGGCCGGAAACGTACACGTGCTGCCCGGACTGCACGGCCGGGACGTAACTGGCCACCGGCGGCACGACCTCGGGCAGGTCGAGACCCAGCTCGGCGAGCTTCGCGTGCGGACCGTTGCTCACGCCTTGGGCCGCTTCAGGTAGGCGACCAGCTGGTCCGGATTCGGGCCGGGGACCACGGCGACGAGCTCCCACCCGTCCTCGCCCCAGTTGTCGAGGATCTGCTTGGTCGCGTGGACCAGCAGCGGGACCGTGGAGTATTCCCACTTCTGCATCGCTGAAGGGCTCCCTCTCGGTGCGGAATTGTTCGAGGGACAGCCTACGGTCCGCTGGCCGGACGAGGTACGGGACGCTGCTCCGGCGCGGCCGGCAGCTCCCCGCAGCGCCCTTCGTGCTCGTACCCCTGGGGGCAGCGGGACCGGTCGGGCAGCAGCAGGTCGCAGAAGACCCGGTGCCGGTTGTTCTGATCGTCGGCGTTGGAGACTGTGGTCTCGCCGGCGTCCAGCTCGGGCAGGAAGCCCAGGGACACAGCGACCCGGCCGGCCAGCACGGTCGCCGCGGCCAGATTCGGCACCCGGATCGGCAGGTGGATGACGAAGCCCGGCTCGTCGTCCTCGCGGGTCCGCTCGGCGGGCTGGCTGGGCACCTGGGCCGGCTCCGCCTGCTCCGGCATCCGGCGGTACGACCGTTCGTTGATCGGCTGGTTGGTGACCTGCCCGCCGGCCTCGCCCACGGACCCGAGCCGGCGGGGCCGGTCGTTCGTCGGGAACTGGGTGCGAGGGATGTTGTCCGCGTCGCGCATGCACTGCCTCCGGTCGTACCTCTCGGACCATGCTTCCGGCCCGGACCCATTCGTCCGTTCCGGCCCCCGCACCGGGACGAAGGTAGGTCTGTGGCTGCGGTCCCGCCAACAGGACGCGCACAAGAGGTCACCAACAGTCACATATGCGACACACCGCAGGTCGGGGGCCCGACACCGAAACCGCAGCGGGTACCGCTCACCGGATCGCTGGGCCGCTCGGCGGGCAGGGGCGACACCGATCCGGTCATCGACCGCTACCCTTCCGGTCGGACGGTCGCGCAGCGCCCGGCCGCCCGCTCGATCACGCTCGGCGCCAGGGGTGGCGGCGGGCGCCGCACCCCTGGGGGAACGACATGACCCACCCGCCCAGCGGCGACCAGGCCGGCACACCCGCTCACCCGCCGGTCCACCCGGATCCCGCCGGCCAGCCCGGCGCGCCGACCATCCCCAGCCAGCCGGCCCCCGCTCCGCCGCCCGGGCAGCTCGCCCTCCCCGCCTCCCCCGCCCAGCCGGCACTTCCCGCCGCCCCCACCTCACCGGCCTTTCCCGGGCAGCCCAGCGGCCCCAGCCAGCCAGCCTTCCCGGGGCAGCCTGCCGGCCCCAGCCAGCCGGGCTTTCCGGGGCAGCCTGGCGGCGCTGGGCAACCGGAAGCGCCTGGCGGCACCACCTCGGCCGCCGCGTCGACGCAGCCGGGTGCCCCGAACTCCTCGTCGATTCCGCCGGCCCCGCCGGCCTATCCGCCCTACCCGAGCACGGCCGCGCCGAAGAAGAAGCGCGGTCTGCTGATCGCGGCAATCGCCCTGGTCGTGATCATGGTGCTCTGCGTGGGAGGTGGCGTGGTGGCCTTCCTGACCCTGCGCGACGCCGAGACCGGCGAGGGCGCCAAGGAGCCGGCGGTCGCCGTCGACGAGTTCCTCACCGCTGTCTACAAGGATCGCGACGCGACGAAGGCGGCGGATCACGTCTGCGCCGCTTCCCGTGACGACGACAAGATCGCCGCGAAGGTTGCCGAGGTGGAGAAGTACGCCTCCACCTACCAGAACCCGCGCTTCCGGTGGACCACCCCGAAGGTGGACAACCAGACCGGGGAACGGGCCACCGTCTCCACCCGGCTCACCATGACCACAGCCGACGAGAAGGTGGCCGACCAGGAGTTGCGCTTCACTGTGGTGCAGAAGACGGGTTGGTGGGTCTGCGAGGTCGCCTGACCGCACAGCCTGGATAGGCTCGACGGGTGTGTGCAGCTGAGCGTCCGATCGACCCGGCCGGTACCGGATGGCCCGCCCGTCTCCACGTGGTGACCGGCAAGGGCGGCACCGGTAAGACCAGCGTGGCGGCGGCGCTGGCCCTCGCGCTCGCCGCCGGCGGCCGGCGCACCCTGCTGGTCGAGGTCGAGGGGCGGCAGGGCATCGCCCAACTGTTCGGCATCGAGCCGCTGCCTTACGAGGAGCGGCACCTCGCCGACGCGCCGGACGGCGGTGAGGTGCGTGCGCTCGCTGTGGACGCCGAGGAGGCGCTGCTCGAGTACCTGGACATGTTCTACAAACTGGGCGCGGCGGGCCGGGCACTGCGCAAGCTCGGCGCCATCGACTTCGCCACCACCATCGCGCCCGGCCTGCGGGACGTCCTCCTCACCGGCAAGGTGAAGGAGGCCACCACCCGCACCACGGGGCAGCGGCGCGCGTACGACGCGGTGGTGCTGGACGCCCCGCCGACCGGGCGGATCGGCCGGTTCCTCAACGTGACGGCGGAGACCGCCCGGCTGGCCAAGGTGGGCCCGATCAAGACCCAGAGCGAGGGGGTCGCGGCGTTGCTGCGGTCCCCGATGACCGCTGTGCACGTGGTCACGCTGCTGGAGGAGATGCCGATCCAGGAGACTGTCGACGCGATCGCCGACCTGACCACTCTCGGCTTCGGTGTCGGGAAGGTGCTCGTCAACGGGGTCCGACCGCCGCTGCCCGCCGGAGCGGCGGTCACCGCCGCCGAGTTGAAACGCGGGCTGGTCGCCGCCGGGCTGCCGGCCGATCAGGACATCGTGGCCGGGTTGCACGATGAGGCGCGCGACCAGCTCATCCGTCGCGAACTGGAAGATTCGCTCCGCGCCGACCTGGTGGAGTTGGGGCTGCCGATGATCGAGCTGCCGTTGCTGCCCGACGGGGTTGATCGGGCGGGGCTCGCGACGCTGGCCCAGGCCCTCGTCCGCGCCGAATGACTCACACCTGAGCGCAGCACGGGCGCGCGGCCCCACCGGCCCGATACGCTCGATTGGTGCCTTCCGAAGACGCGGCGCCGCAGCTGGACGTCGACCAGATCCTCGCCGACCCCGGCGTGCGGATCGTCGTGTGCTGCGGTGCCGGCGGAGTGGGAAAGACGACCACGGCCGCGGCGCTGGCGCTGCGGGCCGCCGAGCACCACGGCCGGCGCACTGTGGTGCTCACCATCGACCCGGCCCGCCGGCTGGCCCAGTCGCTGGGCCTGACCGAGCTGGACAACACCCCTCGCCAGGTCAAGGGGATCGACGTCGAGAGCAGCGGCGGCGAGTTGCACGCCATGATGCTCGACATGAAGCGCACCTTCGACGACGTGGTGTTGCAACACACCGACCCGACGAAGGCCGCGGAGATCTTCGCGAACCCGTTCTACCAGGCGATGAGCTCGACCTTCGCCGGCACCCAGGAATACATGGCGATGGAGAAGCTGGGCCAGTTGCACGCCCGGGGCGAGTGGGACCTGATCGTGGTGGACACTCCGCCGTCCCGCTCGGCACTGGACTTCCTGGATGCGCCGGCTCGGCTCTCCCGCTTCCTCGACGGCCGGATGCTGCGACTGCTGCTGGCCCCGGCGCGCAGCGGCGGTCGGAGCATGTTCAGCCTGGTCACGGCCTCGTTCGGGATGTTCTCGAAGGTGGTGCAGAAGGTGCTCGGCGCGCAGCTGCTCACCGACCTGTCCGGCTTCGTGGCGGCACTCGATTCGATGTTCGGTGGTTTCCGGCAGCGCGCCGAGCAGACGTACCGCATCCTGCAGGCACGGGAGACGGCTTTTCTGCTGGTTGCGACGCCGGAGCCGGACGCGGTCCGGGAGGCCGCCTACTTCGCGGGTCGGCTGCGGGACGAGCGGATGCCGCTGGCCGGCCTGGTGCTCAACCGGGTGCACCGCCCGGCGGTTCCGGAGCTGGACGCCGAGCGGAGCCGGGTCGCCGCCGAGCGGCTGACCGAGCTGGGTGGGCATGAGGCCACCGCCGACGTGCTGCGGGCGCACGCGGCGTTGGCTCGCCAGGCGGTACGCGAGCAGCAGGTCGCCGCGCGCTTCACCGAGGCGTTCCCTGCCGTGCCGGCGGTTTCGGTCACGGCGCAGCCCGCCGACGTGCACGACGTCGACGGGCTACGGACGATCGGCGCGGCGATCAGCCGGCCGTGACCGGCGTCAGTTGGCCGCGCTGACGAGAATCTTGTCCTTGCCGGCCTTGTCCTTGCTGTTCTTCTTCATCGCGGCCTCGAACATCTTGCGCCAGCTCGTCACCTGCGGGTGTCGACGCAGGAGCGCCCGTCGTTCGCGTTCGGTCATGCCGCCCCACACACCGAACTCGATCCGGTTGTCCAGCGCGTCGGCCAGGCACTCGTACCGAACTGGGCAGCTCCGGCAGATCCGCTTCGCCACGTTCTGTTCGGCGCCCTGTACGAACAACGCGTCCGGGTCCCCGTTCTGACACGCCGCCAGCGACGGCCAGTCAGTGATCATGCCCATGTGTACACGTCCCCCCTTGCAGTACCTACCGACCTCGTCGATACACGCCAGCCGGCAATTCCCCCCGATCGCCCGCTCGCCTTCCCCAAGGCGGCACGGACG
The DNA here is from genome assembly GCF_022230935.1 of Micromonospora hortensis. Taxonomy (NCBI): domain Bacteria; kingdom Bacillati; phylum Actinomycetota; class Actinomycetes; order Micromonosporales; family Micromonosporaceae; genus Micromonospora; species Micromonospora hortensis. Next base: position 9,254 of record NZ_JAKKFE010000034.1, on the reverse strand, counting down.
ACATGTGGCGCTGTCGCCGCCCCCATCATGCTCTGTAGTCGACTGATTACGCAACGTTGTCGACGAAATCCATCATTCCGGACACTCCCGGCTTCCCGGGCCTTCGACCGCCGGTTACCCCGCCGAGGTCGGCGATAACGCTGCGCCGCCTCACCGAATCGGAGGAGACTCACGCCGGGTCACACGCAACCAAGCACCGGGGGTCGTGCGTTTAGCACAACGAGGGCAGCGCGCGCAGGAAATGGGGCAACAACGCCCAGGCGCCCCTCGTTCCCTACTCGCGTACCATGCCGAGGTGACCTGGATGCGGAAACGTGACCACAATGTGCTGACCAATGCCGCATCGCTGCTGGTGTGCGGCCTGCTGGCCGGCGTGGTGGTCGCTGCGGCGGCCTTCCCCGCGGTGGCGATGTCCGGCCTGGCCGCGAAGGCCGGCGCCGAGACGTTCGGCGCCCTGCCCACGGAGCTGACGGTGGCCCGCGCGCCACAGATCAGCTATCTGTTGGCGTCGGACGGCAAGACACCGCTCGCGACCATGTACGACGAGAACCGACGAGACGTGAAGCTCGCCGACATCTCGCCGTTCATGCAGAAGGCCATCATCGCGGCCGAGGACCACGACTTCTACAAGCACAACGGCGTCGACATCAACGGTGTCGCCCGCGCGTTCGTCAACAACCAGAGCGAGGGCTCCGGCCGCCAGGGCGCGTCGACGCTGACCATGCAGTACGTCCGGCTGGCCATCGCCTACTCGGCCACCCACCCAGCCGACGTCGTCGCGGCCACCGAGGACACCAGCGCCCGCAAGCTTCGCGAGATGCGGCTGGCCCTCCAGGTCGACAAGGAATTCTCCAAGGACGAGATCCTCACCCGCTACCTCAACCTCGCCTCGTTCGGCAACGGCGCGTACGGCATCTACGCCGCCAGCCAGGTCTACTTCGGTAAGCCGCCGAGCAAGCTCAAGATCGAGGAGGCGGCGCTGCTGGCCGGCATGGTCAAGGCGCCGACGACGAACGACCCGACCACCGAGGCGGGTTACCCGCTCGCCAAGGACCGTCGCGACTACGTCATCCAGAACATGGCCGACATCAAGGCCATCACCCAGCAGGAGGCCGACGCCGCCAAGGCGATCAAGCTGGTCGTGAAGGACAAGCGCACCCCGAACGGCTGCGTCGCCGCCAACGTCAACGAGTGGGGCTTCTTCTGCGACTACTTCTACCGCTGGTGGATGGATCAGGAGACGTTCGGCTCGACCAGGTACGACCGGGAGCGCCGGCTGAAGAGCGGCGGCTACAACGTCGTCACCTCTATCGACATCAAGGCGCAGCGCGCCGCGGACAAGGCGGTCCGTAAGGCCAAGAGCGTGAACAGCAAGGAAGCGGCAATGGTCGCCGTGATCGAGCCGGGCACCGGCCGGGTCCGGGCGCTCGCGGTCAACAGGCAGTTCAAGCTCGACGACCCGAAGAACCCGAAGAACAAGATCTCCAGCGATCCCGCGAAGAGCAAGAAGAAGATTCGGGGCAACTACCCGGCGACGGTCAACCCGCTGCTCACCGGCGGTGACGGCATCACCGGCTACCAGGCCGGGTCGACGTTCAAGATGTTCACCATCGTCGCGGCGCTGGAAAAGGGCATCCCGCTCGGCCACACCATCAACGCGCCCAAGCAGTTCCGGTCGGAATACATCATCCAGCCCGGCCCAGCCGCCTGCCCGGGGACCAACCTCTACTGCCCCACCAACTCGACCGAGAGCATGGCCGGCGTACACAACATGTGGAGCGCGTTCGGCCGCTCGGTGAACACCTACTTCGTGCCGCTCCAACAGCAGGTCGGCGCCGAGAACGTGGTCAAGGCCGCCAAGCGGCTGGGCATCAACTTCCGGGCCCAGGAAGACCTGGATCTGGAGAAGGGCGCGCACCAGTGGGGCGCCTTCACCCTGGGCGTCTCGCAGACCACTCCGCTGGATCTGGCCAACGCCTACGCCACCCTCGCCGCGGACGGCAAGTACTGCGAACCGATCCCGGTGCAGGAGATCCGCGACCCGGAGGGCAACAAGCTGGACATCGCCAACCCGCGCTGCGAGAAGCGGTTCAGCACCGAGGTGGCCCGCGCCGCTGTGGACGCGGCCCGGTGCCCGGTCGGTGACAAGTCGTCGTCCTCCCGGTGCACGGGGGCGACCGCCGGAAACGTCCGTGGCGACGTCGGTTACCCGGTGGCCGGCAAGTCCGGCACCACCGACTCGGAGAAGACCGCCGCACTGGTCGCGATGACCAAGCAGTACTCCGTCGCCGGCATCATGGCCGACCCGGACTGGCCGCAGACCAACGTGAAGATGAAGCACAAGGAGCAGGACGGCATCAACCCGCCGGTCTGGGAGACGCTGCGGGACGCCATGAAGGGCAAGCCGAAGATCGACTTTGAGGCGCCGGGTCAGAAGATCTCCCTTGGTGACCAGCGCAGCATCCCCGACGTGAAGTGTGTCTCGGTGGACACCGCGAAGTCCCGGCTCAAGGGTGCCGGCTTCGAGCCGGTCGTCTCCAGCACGAAGGTGCCGTCCTCCTGCAAGGCGGGCGACGCGGCCGGCACCAGCCCGGACGGACGCACGATCAAGGGTGGCGTGGTCACCATCGAGGTCAGCAGCGGCGGCGGCACGCCGGGCAACACCAACGGGACTCCGGGCGGTCAGCCCGGGGGCCGACCCGGAGGTCGCCCCGGCGGCTGAGCCGACGAGTAGGACACAACGGGCGGGCACCCTCCTTGGGTGCCCGCCCGTTTCGTCTGTCCGGACCGGCGGGCGGCTACGACAACCGTCGTGCCACCCCGCTGACCTGCCGGGTCAGAGACCGAGCTGTCGGCGTACCTCAGCGGCCACCCGGCCACCCTCGGCCTGGCCCGCCACTGCGGCCTGGGCCGCCTTCATCGCCGGGCCCATCTGGGCCTTGCCGGTGAAGCCGCCCGCGGCGAGCGCCCCCGACACCAGCTCGGTCAGGTCGGCGTCCGAGAGCTGCCTGGGCAAGTAGCGGTCCAACACCTCACCCTCGGCGCTCTCCTTCGCTGCCTGCTCGGCGCGCCCGGCGTCGGCGAAGGCGGTGGCCGCCTCCCGACGCTTCTTGGCTTCCTTGGTCAGCACCGCGAGCACCTCGTCATCGGTGAGCTCGCGCTTGGCCTTGCCGGCGACCTCGGCGGTGCCGACGGCGGCCAGGGCCATCCGCAGGGTGGAGGTGGTCAGCTCGTCGCGCGCCTTGAGCGCGGAACGCATGTCGGCAGTGAGGCGGTCCTTCAGCGTGCTCATGGACGGTCAAACTACCCTGAACGCCATGCGAAAGCGCACACTATTCCGGCTCGCCGCCGGAACCGCCACGATCGGCGCGGCCACCCTCGCGTACGCGTCGCTCGTCGAGCGCAACATGTTCACCCTGCGGCGGTACGACGTGCCGGTGCTCCCGGCCGACGCGGAGCCGCTGCGCGTGCTGCACCTGTCGGACCTGCACATGATGCCCGACCAGGCGCGCAAGCAGCGCTGGGTGGCGTCGCTGGCCGCCCTCGACCCCGACCTGGTGGTGGTCACCGGCGACAACATGGCGCACCCGGGCGCGGTGCCCGGGGTGCTGCGGGCCCTGCAACCGCTGCTGGACTACCCCGGCGCGTTCGTGTTCGGGTCCAACGACTACACCGGGCCGGTGTTGAAGAACCCGTTCACCTACTTCCTGCCCGACCGGGAGTACACCGAGGGCGTCGAACTGCCCTACGAGGAGTTGCGTCAGGTCTTCATCGGCTCCGGCTGGGCGGACCTCAACAACGCCCGGACGATGCTGAAGGCTGGCGGTCGACAGCTCGACCTCGTCGGCGTCGACGACCCGCACATCGACCGGGACGACTACCCCTCCGTGGCCGGCGCGGTGTCGTCCTCGGCGGACCTGTCCATCGCGCTGACACACTCACCCGAGCCACGGGTGCTCGACCAGATGGCGGCGGACGGCTTCGGGCTGCTGCTGGCCGGGCACACCCACGGTGGTCAGGTCTGCGTACCGGGCTTCGGGGCGCTGGTGACCAACTGCGGCCTGCCCCGCTCAATGGCGCGCGGTCTGCACCGGTGGCCGGGCTCGGACTCCTGGCTGCACGTCTCCGCCGGCCTGGGCACCCACCCGACCGCCCCGATCCGCTTCGCCTGCCCCCCGGAAGCCAGCATCCTGACCCTCATCCCCCGCTGACCACTGCGCCGTCCGCTGGCCGGGGCGACGGGGGTACCGAGTTTGACCATCGGGGCGGGTGGGCTACTATTTGTCGGCACGCCTCGGGGTGTGGCGCAGCTTGGTAGCGCGCTTCGTTCGGGACGAAGAGGTCGTCGGTTCGAATCCGGCCACCCCGACCAGAGGTAAGAGGGCACATCCGATTCATGGATGTGCCCTCTAGTGCTTCCTGGGTGACCAATTGAGTGACTAGGACCATTCGACGGTTTGCACCGACAGCGAACGGCCCCCTGCGGTAACAGAGGGCCGTTCTGTCCGAGGTGCGCGCCTCACTCTCATGGCTCACATCTCGCTCCCGTCAACGAGACTGGACCTACTCTCGTGAGTAGCGCAAAGCAAGTTACTCGGAAGTAACCATGGATTGAGTAAAGTAGCGATCCACACAGGTCGATAGATTCTCGGCATTTATGCAGCTCAGGCCCCCTTCCTGCCGCTAGGCAATGAGTCCCATCGACGGGACCCGTGGAACCGCGCATGAGGCCGATATCCGGCGCTACGCCCTTGCCTACTCAATCGACGTGACAACCTCTCAAACACCGTGACGCCGCCCCACTGTCGATCGTTTCCCCGAGAAGAGCGCCCCACGTCGCGCGTCTCGCTGGCGGTAACCGGCAGACGCTCAAACGCGACGTGGGGCGACATGTCCGAGGTAGCACATGGGACGCCACGCCCGAAGTAAGTCGTCAGCCATCACACACTCTCAAGGAGACACACGTGTCCAACAGCACCGCCAGAAGTAACCGCGACCTCAATGCCAGCCAGGAGCGCTCGGCCGTGGTGCCTCAGCCACGGAGTTCACAGGATCCGATCGGTGGTGAACACCGACTAGCGCTCGACCAGCACCGCTACCTCTTGACCGAACGCCACTTGTTGATCCTCGTGATCGCCTTCGTGGTCGGACTCCTGGCCGGTGTGGCCGCCGGGGTTAGCGTCGCTGTGCAGGCACAGGCGTCACTGGGCACGGGACCATGCGTCTTGCTAGGCATCGCCAGTGGTCTAGTAACTATGACCATGGCCAGCTTGGCCGTAGCGAAAACCCTCCACAAGCTCCTGCGGTAGGACACGGGTGCAAGGTGTCCTGCCCTGTGGGGCAGGGCAGGACACCTTTCCTACGTTCTGTCGGATCCGGGGATGATCCGGTCCATGGCCAGCGGTCGACGCCCTGGGCGCGAAGCTCGCGCAGCTTCCGAGCGCCCAACGCCGGGATGATGTGGGTACGACACAGGATCTCGCACTTAGTCTTGGTGCGGTCTGATCGGCCGTTGAGTCCATAGGTCAGCCAGTCAGTGACGGCTTCGGTGACGGTGTAGTGGTGCTCGGTGATGGCTAGCCCGTCTTCGTAGTCGCGGATCTGCTCCCGCAATTTGGCGCGGGCTTCGTGGAGGACGGCCAGGTGACCGTCCTGGCTGCTCCCACTGTGGGCGGCGACTGGATCGGTGAGGTGTCGATCGCCCCCGATCAGCCACGGTCCGACGGCGTGCTCGGCACCGGCACCTCCTTCACCACGACGGCCGACCCCACCGATCCCGCCGGCGTGCTGGCCGTGCCCATCGGCGTTGAAACCGGCGGTAGCGAGGGTCAGCAGCTCCTGCTCGTGGTGACGCCGGCAGCCGCCACCACGGTGCGTGTCCTGCGCGACGGGCAGGAGGTGGCGCGGAGCGCCGTCAGCGGCTCCGGGGCGGCCATGCGGGTGCCCCGTCCCACCGCGGGCCTTGTCGTGGAGGCGCTGGACGCGTCCGGCGCGACGATTGCCAGCGGTCAGGTGTCCAAGCAGGGCTCCCAGCGGACAATCCAGACCGACACCTGGAACCAGGAGTGAGACGGCCACCTGCACGGTGACGCCTATCGGACACCGCACCGACGGCCTTCAGCTGCTGGTATAGGTGTTTCTACCGATCCCCCGAGGGGCTACCGCCCCTAACGTCAGTGGCACACCACACCGTCCGAGGGGGACCACCGATGACCATCGCACCCGATCTCACCGCCGTGAAGGCACGCCAGCAGGTGACCTGGGCCAGCGGTGACTACGGCGCGGTCGCCGCGCTCATCCACCCGATCTCCGAGCTTCTGGTGACCGCTGCCGACCTGTCGGCCGGCGCCCGCGTACTCGACGTGGCGACCGGGTCCGGCAACGCCGCCATCGCCGCCGCCCGCTGCGGCTGCGTCGTGACCGGCGTCGACTACGTACCCGAACTGTTGGAACGCGGCCAGGCCCGCGCCGCTGCGGAACGACTCCCGGTCACGTTCGTGACCGGCGACGCGGAGCGACTGGCGTACGCCGATGGGTCCTTCGACGCGGTCCTCTCCGTCGTCGGGGTGATGTTCGCGCCGGACCAGGAGCGGGCGGCGGCCGAGCTGGTCCGGGTCTGCCGGCCCGGCGGCACTGTGGCGCTGGCGTCGTGGACGCCGCAGGGCTTCATCGGCGACCTGTTCCGCACCGTGGGGCGGCACGTGCCGCCACCGGCAGGGCTGCGCCCGCCGGTCGAGTGGGGCGACGAGGGCCGGGTCCGCGAACTGCTCGGCGCGGCCGTGGGTGAACTGCGGGCGGTACGCCGAGAGTTCGTCTTCCGCTTCGGCACCCCGGAGGAGTTCGCCGACTTCTTCCGGGTCAACTACGGGCCGACGTTGAAGGCGTTCGAGGCACTGCCCGAGGAGCGACGCCCGGGCCTGCACGCCGATCTGGTGGAGCTGGCCCGCACCCACAACCGCGCCACCGACGCCACCGTCCGCATCCCGGCGGAGTACCTGGAGGTCGTGGCGCAGCTGACCCCCGACCGGGCCTGACACCCGTCCGCGCCACCCCGTTCGAGGTGGCGCGGGCCGGTCAGTCCTGCCGCTCGGCGTGCGCGACCTCAGTCCTGCCGCTCCGTGCGCGCGACCTCAGTCCTGCCGCTCCGTGCGCGCGACCTCAGTCCTGCCGCTCCGTGCGCGCGACCTCAGTCCTGCCGTTCGGTGCGCTCGATCTCCGCGAACGCGGCGGCCAGGTAGTCGTCCAACGGCACGCTGGTCGCCGCCAACAGGTCTGCCACCAGCAGCGGAGCGTGTCGCGCCAGCGTCGACGCGTCCGGCGGTGACTCGTCGCTCTCGGGGTCGTACACGCCCAACGCGCCGGCCAGCAGGACGAGCACGACGTGCGGGTCGACATCCGTTCGCCACCGCGTCGACTCCTGCACGCAGCGGGTCAACACCTGGCGGATGTCGTCGCCGGTCAACCCGTCCGGATGGCTCTCCTCCAGCAGCAATCGGACCACCGCGCCGAGCACCAGGCCGGAACGCTCGTCCGCGGCGAGACCGCCGACCGCCTCGTCGTACGCCTCACCGTCGCGTGCCTGGGCGGCGGCGACGGCCGTCGTTGCGGTCAACGCGATGGCGCGGGCGGTAGCGGGCAGATGTCGCCAGGTGCCGGTCATCGCGCCAGCATCGCAGACCCGGCGGACACCAACCGGCCACGATCACGGCGAGTGGATCAACGTGGGATTGGTCACCCGCCGGTCCCGGTGACCGCGAGGCGTGGTCAAAACGGTTCGCGCGGCGTCAGCCCCACCGAACAGAATGCCGGCATGCTGCGTCGTGCCCTGCCCCGCCGTTCGGAAGCTCGCCGGATCCTCCTCGGCACACTGCTGTCGGCGGTCGGGCGGGGTCTGACCCTGCCGTTCCTCTTCATCTACCTGACCGACGTACGCGGGCTCACCGACACCCGTGCCGGGCTCGTCATCGGCTGGTACGGCGTGGTCACGCTGGCCCTGTCGCCGCTGGGCGGGACTCTGATCGACCGGATCGGCGCCCGCCGGGTGGTGGTGCCCTGTCTGCTGATCGAGGCGATCGGCACCGGGTCGTTGGCGCTGGTCCACTCCACCGGCTCGGCCCTGCTGGTGATGACGGTGATCGCCATCGGCAGTTCGGCGATCTGGTCCGGGCAGAACACCATCCTCGCGTCGCTGACCGACGACGATGAGCGGCAACGCGTCTTCGGGTTGAACTTCGCCCTGCTCAACCTCGGCATCGGCATCGGCGGCATGACCTCCGGCGCGATCGTCGACACCGCCCGGCCCGGCACCTTCCAGGCGATCTACCTGCTGGACGCGGTGACCTACCTGATGCCGGCGCTGATCCTGCTCACCCTGCCGGGGGTGGGCCACCGACTCGGCAAACGTCGAGGCGTCGACGAGCCGTCGGCCGGTGGCTACCTGACGGTGCTTCGCGACCGCCCGTTCCGGCGGCTGGTGATCTTCGGGCTGATCCTCACCACCTGCGGCTACGCGCAGGTGGAGGTGGGCTTCGCCGCGTACGCGGTGCGGGTGGCCGAGGTGAACCCCCGGGTCGTGGCCTGGGCACTCGCGGCCAACACCGTGATGATCGTGCTCGCGCAACTGCTGGTGATCCGCCGGATCGAGGGGCGCAGCCGCACCCGGGCGTTGGCAGTGGTGGGAGCGGTGTTCGCCGCCGCCTGGCTGGTCCTCGGCGCGGCCGGCCTGGTCAGTGCCGAGAACGCCGTGCTGGCCGCCCTGTGCGTGGTGCTCTGCTCGGCCATCTTCGGTTTCGGCGAGACGATGCTGTCACCGGTAATGCCCGCACTGACCAACGCGCTGGCCACCGACGAGCTGCGCGGCCGGTACAACGCCATGAGTTCGATGATCTTCGGAATCAGCGGTGTGATCGGCCCGGTGACCGCCGGCCCGCTCATCGGCGCCGCCAACGGCATGGTCTGGGTGGCGACGGTGGTCGGCGGCTGCCTGGTCGCGTCGCTGGTCGCGCTCTCCCTGCGCCGGTTGCTCACCACGGATCAGGACGGCCTCACGACGACCACCCCGGCATCCCCCACGCCCACGCCCGCCCCCGCCTGACCTCGAACGCGCCCCGCGCCCACGCCCGCCTCCGCCTGACCTCGACCACGCCCCGCGCCCCGCGCCTGCCGGTGTCTGCGCCTGCCCGCGCCTGCCCGCCCGCGCCTGCCCGTGCCTGGCCGCGCTTGCGCCTGCCCGCGCCGCTCGCGCCTGCCCGCCT
>NZ_JAKKFE010000033.1:0-406791 GCF_022230935.1 Micromonospora hortensis | reverse complement strand
CGCGCCCCGCGCTCCGCGCCCGCGCCCCGCGCTCCGCGCCCCGCTCCCGGCCTGGTGGATGAATCGTTTACAGCATCAGCTCCAAAGGGCCCAGAACACACACCCACCCACCACCCACCGACACCCGCGCCGCCGCTGCGGGCAGTACCGCCGCCCTCGGCTGTGCCGCCGGTTCCGCGCGCTGTCGCCCCGGTAGAGGCGACGGAGTGGGGCTGGCAGGGTAGATCTTGGACACTTTCCGTTCCGCGGGCCCGCCGAGCTAACGGAAACTGTCCAAGATTGCCCGCTGTGGCGGGTGAAGCTGCCGGGGTCGCGCCGCGCGGGACTAGCAGTTGATCTCTTTCGTCACGGGAGATCTACGGGCTCGGCGGCCAGTCGGGCAGCTCGCATGGTCAGGTAGAGCTGCTCGGGGCGGCTGCTCGTGCGGGCGGCGGCGACGCGGTAGTCGACGATCGCCTGGGCCTGGTGACCGGCCATCTCGTGCAGGTGGGCGCGGGCGGCGGTCAGCCGGTGGTTTCCGGCCAACTGCGGGTCGTGGGCCAACGCGTCGAGGGCGGCCAGGCCGGCGGCCGGTCCGTGCATCATGGCCGTCGCCACGGCCCGGTTGAGGGCCACCACCGGGCTGCCGACCAGGCGTTCCAGCACCTCGTAGAGCGCCAGGATCTGCGACCAGTCGGTCTGCTCGGTGCTCGGTGCCTCGTCGTGCAGGGCGGCGATGGCGGCCTGTATCTGGTACGGACCGACCGGCCCGCGTGGCAGGGCCCGGGTGACCAGGGCGACGCCCTCGGCGATCGCCGTCGCGTCCCAGCGGCTGCGGTCCTGATCGGCCAGTGAGATCAGCTCACCGGAGGGCCCGGTCCGCGCCGGCCCGCGTGCCTCGGTGAGCAGCATCAACGCCAGCAGTCCGGCCGATTCGCTGTCGTTCGGCAGCAGCGTGTGCAGCGCGCGGGTCAGCCGGATCGCCTCCGCCGCGAGGTCGACGCGGCGCAGGTCCGGGCCGGTGGTGCTGGTGTGCCCCTCGGTGAAGACCAGGTAGAGCACCTGTCGTACGGCGACCAACCGGTCCGCCCGCTCCGCCGGCTCGGGCATCCGGAACGGCAGCCCGGACGCCCGGATGCGCTGCTTGGCCCGGCTGATCCGCTGCGCCATCGTCGCCTCGGGCACCAGGAATGCGCGGGCGATCTCGGCGGTGCTCAACCCACCGACGGCGCGCAGGGTCAGTGCCACCGCCGCCGTCGGCGCGAGCGCCGGGTGGCAGCAGAGGAAGAGCAGGACCAGCGTGTCGTCCCGCTCGGCGGTCAACTCCTCGTCCGGGGCCGACGCGTACCGCTGGTCGTCCGGATCCTGGCGGGCGACCAGGTCCTCCCGGCGGCGTCTGGCCTGCTCACCGCGGACCAGCTCGATCATCCGCCGGTAGCCGACCTGGATCAGCCAGCCACGGGGGTTCGCCGGTAGCCCCTTGGTCGGCCACTGGGTGGCGGCGCCCAGCAGTGCCTCCTGCACAGCGTCCTCCGCTGTGGCGAAGTCACCGAAGCGACGGCTGAGCACGCCGAGGACCTGCGGCGCCAACTCGCGCAGCAGGTCCTCGATGCGGGGATCGGTGTTCAGCCCTCACAGCTCCTGTGCCGGCGCGGACATCACCGGGTGCACCTCGATCGGCATGTTCAGCGGTCGGCCGCCGGGGCCGGGCGCCGTGGAGATCTGCGCGGCCAGCTCCACGGCCCGCTGCGGGCTCTCGCAGTCGACGATCCAGAAGCCGGCCAGGAACTCCTTCGTCTCGGCGAACGGCCCCTCGGTGACCACCGGCGCCCCGCCCTCACCGGCGCGGACGATCCGGGCCTGCTGCGGGCCGCCGAGGCCCTGCCCGTCGACCCACTCGCCGGCGGCGGTGAGCTTGGCGTTGACCTCGCCCATGAACGCGACGTGCGCCCGGACCTCGTCCTGGGTCCAGGTGTCGATGCTCGGGAAGTCGGTCCCGGTGGCGCTGAACTGCATCAGCAGCATGTACTTCATGGTTGGCTCCTCACGCCTGCGCACCGTCGTCGGTGCTCTCACAGTGAGGTAGAAGCAGGCCCGGCCGTTCTCGACACCCCGGCCGAGGATTCTCCAGAATCTTTTCAGTCGACGGCGTCGACCTCCAGCACCAGGCTCTGCTCCGGGTGCAGCGCGGGCAGCTGCACACCCACGCGGGCCAGCGCCGCCCCGCTGAGGGTGAGACCACCCGCCAGCCAGGTGGGCGGGGACAGGTCGATGCTCGCCGGAGCCGGTACGCCCGACACCTGTCGCATCCGGTACCGCCGCCCCGGGGCGAGACCGGGCAGCCGCACTGCGCCGGGCACCTGCGTCACCGAGGTGGCCAGCCGGGCCACCGCGTACACCGCTCGGGTGTTGTCGTGATCGACCACGCCGTGCGCCCAGACGGCCGGGTCCGGGTGATCGACCCGGACCACCCGACCAGCGTGCAGCAGCGGGCGCAGCCGCTTGTGCAGCGCCACCCAGGCGGCCAGCTCGGTCTGCTCGGCGGCGCTGATCGACGCGATGTCCCACTCGATGCCGTGGTGGCCGAAGAGCGCCGTCGCCGCCCGGAAACCCAGATCGTGTACGCGGTTGGTGGTGTGCGAGCGTTCCGGGCCGACGTGGGTGCCGATCAGCTCCGGTGGCAGCAACAACCCCGTCCAGCGCTGGATGCTGAGCCGCTCCAGGGCGTCGTTGCAGTCGCTGGCCCAGACCCGGTCGGTGCGCGCCAGGATGGCCAGGTCCACCCGGGCCCCGCCGGACGAGCAGCTCTCGATCTCCACACCCGGGTGCCGACCGCGCAGCTCGTCGAACAGCCGGTAGACCGCCACTGTCTGCCCGTGCACCCCGGGGCGGCCGTGGTGCCCGGCCTCGGTGAGGTCGCGGTTCTGGTCCCACTTGAGGTACCGGATGCCGGGGTGGTCGGTGAGCAGCGTGTCGAGACGTTCCAGCACGTGGTCGTACGCCTCGGGGCGGCCCAGGTCGAGCACCTGCTGGTGACGCCAGGCCGGCGGTAGCCGCCCCGGCACGGCGAGCACCCAGTCGGGGTGCGCGCGGAACACGTCCGAGTCGGGGTTGACCATCTCCGGCTCGACCCAGAGGCCGAACTGGAGGCCCTGGCCGGTGACGTGCTCGATCAGCGGTTGCAGGCCGTCCGGCCAGACGCCGTCGTCGACGTACCAGTCGCCGAGCCCGGCGGTGTCGTCGCGCCGGCCCCGGAACCAGCCGTCGTCGAGCACGAACCGCTCCACGCCGATCTGCGCGGCCCGGTCGGCGAGCGCCCGCAGCCGGTCCAGGTCGTGGTCGAAGTAGACCGCCTCCCAGACGTTGAGGGTCACCGGGCGGGGGGAGCGCGGGTGCCCCGGGCGGGCCCGCAGGTGGGTGTGCAGCACGTCGCTGAGCCCGTCTAGCCCGGCGTCGGACCAGACCGCGTAGAGCAGGGGAGACTCGTACGACTCGCCGGGGCCGAGCCGGATCTCGCCGGGGGCCAGCAGCTCGCCGCCACCGAGGGTGGACTCGCCGGTGGGTCGACGTTCGGCGAAGGTGACGTGGTCGCCGCTCCAGGCGGTGTGCACCGCCCAGACCTCGCCGTGGCCGAAGCCGAACCCGGCGGTGCCGGCCACCAGCAGCAGAGTGGCGTCGTGCCCGGTGCGGCCGTGCCGGCCCTCGCGGACCCAGGCGCCGTGCTGCCACGGGTGCCGCTGCGGGGACCGTTCCCGACACCACCGGCCGGTCAGATCGAGCAGTTCGGTGGCGACCGCCGGCACCGGCAGCACCGGCGTCAGCTCCCGCAGCTCGTACGCGCTGTCGCCGTCGTTACGCAGGCGGTGCCGAACGGTCAGCAGGCCGTACGGGTCGAGCGTGATCTCGATGGTCACTGTCAGCGCGGCGGCCGGGTCCGACGCCCGGACGGTCACCCGCGCCGGACCGTCGGCGGGCTGGTCGACGTCGAGACCGTCCAACCGGAACGCCGTGGACCAGGCGGCCCCGTCGCGGTGCCCGGCCAGGCCGGGCCGTCCACTCCAGCCGGCGCTCGCCTCCGGCAGCACTGACAGCACTGTCGGCTCGTCGAAGCTGCTCGGCACCACCGGCGGTACTGTCGCGTCGGTGAGCTGGCGCAGGCCGTCGTCGTCGAGGTCGCCGACGTCGCCACCCCAGTGCACGACCCGGGGCAGCCCCGGGCCGCGCGCGTCGAGCACCAGGCTGGTCCGCGCGCGGCGCAGGTGCAGGATGGTCATCCTTTGGAGGCTCCCAAGGTCAGGCCCCGAACGAAGTGCCGCTGGAGCATAAAGAAGATCACCAGGGTGGGGATCGCGACGAGCACGCTGCCCGCCGAGACCAGGTTGTTGTCGGTGAAGAACTCACCGCGCAGGTTGTTGAGCGAACTGGTCACCGGGAACTTGTCGCCGGTACGCATGAGGACGGTGGCCCAGAAGAACTCGTTGTAGATCCAGGTCACCTCCAACGTCGCCAGCGCGGCCAGGGCCGGCCGGCACAGCGGCATGGTGACCTGCCAGTACTGTCGCCAGATGCTCGCCCCGTCGACCATCGCCGCCTCGTACAGGTCACGGGGCAGCGCCTTCATGTAGTTGCTCAGCACGAAGACACAGAAGCCGCACTGGAAGGCCACGTTGATCAGGATCAGGCCCCAGTAGCTGTCGTAGAGCAGCTCCGAGTCACTCATGAACTCCGGCAGCGGCACCTCGGTGAACAGCCGGAACAGCGGGATGAGCAGCGCCTGCTGGGGCAGCAGGTTGGCCGCTGTGAAGATCCCGAGCAGGACGAGGTTGAGCTTCCAACTGAACCGGGCGATGACGAACGCCACGCAGGAGGCGAGGAAGAGGGTCAGCAGCACCGCCGGCACGGTGATGTACACCGAGTTGAGGAAGTGCTGCCCGAACTCCGCCGTCCGCCAGGCGGTGAGGTAGTTGTCGAAGGTCCAGCCGCCGAACGAGACGTAGCCGTTCGCGGCGGTGTAGTCGTACGAGCGCAGCGAGGTCAGCACCGCCCAGGCGATCGGGAAGAGCCAGGCCAGCGAGACGACGATGAGGAAGCCGTGCAGCAGGATCCGTAACGGGGTCAGCTTGCGCCGACGAACCGGAGTGTCCACGCTCATTCCCGGTTCTCCCTCATCACGGTCGCCAGGTAGATGGTGATGAAGACCAGCGAGACGACCAGCATGATCGTTGCCAGTGCCGAGCCGAAGCCGATCCGGCTCGCCTCACCCACCACGTTCTGGGTGACCAGCGCGGAGATCAGCTCCAGCCCGTTGCGGCCCTTGTTGACCACCCAGACCAGGTCGAACGCGCGCAGCGACTCGATCACTGTCACCACCAGCACGATGATGTTGATGGGCCGCATGACCGGGAACACGACCCGGAAGAACGCCCGGCTCTCCGAGGCGCCGTCGACCGCGGCGGCCTCGCGCAGCGACGGATCGACGCCCTTCAGGCCGGCCAGGTAGAGCAGCATGATGTACCCGACGTGTCGCCACCCGGAGGCGACCATCACCGCCCAGATGTTGACGTTCGAGTCGCCGTACCAGTCGATGCTGCTGCCGAAGACGGCGTTGATCAGCCCTTGGTCCCGGGAGTAGAGCAGCTGCCAGACGAAGCCGATCAGCGCCAGCGAGAGCACCACCGGCAGGTAGAGCGCGGTCTGGTAGAAGCGGCTGCCGCGCAACTCCTTGTCCAACAGCACGGCCAGGAACATGCCGAACGGGGTGGCGACCACGAACAGCGCCGCCAGCCAGAGCAGGTTGTGCTGGACCGCCGGCACGAACGGCGGGTAGATGTTCACCACGTCGCTGTAGTTGCGAGCGCCGACGAACTCGATCTCGTTGAGGGGGCCGATGCCGTCCCAGTTGGTGCCGGAGAGCAGCACGGTGGCCGCCGCCGGCATCCAGACGAACCCGGTGACGAGCAGCAGCGGGACGAGCACCATCAGCGTGATGACCACGCGGTCGGTGCGGGACAGGAGCCGTAGCCGCCGACGACGACCACCGGTGGAGGTGGTCGTGGCCGGCGGCGGCACGGCGCGATCCGCTTGGATCAGGGGCAGGTCGGACACGATGTCCTCCCCCTTCCGCCGTCAGTCAGTGAAGATCGACTTCTTCTGGTTCTCGATGGACGAGGTCAGGCCGTCGATGTCCTTGGGGCTCTTGATGAACTGCTGGATCGCCGGGATCATCACCGTGGAGGCGAAGTCCGGCCGGGTGTCCCGGTCGAGGAACTGGGCGATCTCGGTGGCCGACCCGACCAGTTCGGCGGCCTTCTTCTGCAGGGCGGTGTAGCCGCTGACGTCCGCGCTGGTGTTGGCGACCAGGGTGGCCGGGTCGTTCTTGACGGTGATGTCGCCGGCGTCCTTGCCGCCGAAGTACTCCAGCAGCTTGCGCGCGTTGTCCTCGTTCTTGGGCTTGCGGGCCATCATGTAGCCGTCGATCGGAGCGTCCAGCGCCTTGGCGCCGATGGCCGGGTCGATCTCGGGGAAGGTGAAGAAGTCGAGGTCGCTCTGCTCCTCGTTGCTGAACTGCTGACCGACGAAGAGGCCGAGCATGTACATGCCGCTCTTCTTCTGCTGCAACGACTGCGCGGCCTCCTGCCAGGTGCGGCCGAGGCTGTCGGGCTGGTGCAGGGGGAGTAGGCCGGCCCAGGTGTCGAAGACCTTCTTGACCTTGTCGGAGGTCCAGGCCTCCTTGCCGGCCATCAGGTCGACGTGGAACTGGTAGCCGTTGATGCGCAGGTTGAGGATGTCGAAGGTGCCCATCGCCGGCCAGCCGTCCTTGTCGGCGAAGGCGATGGGGATGAGGCCGTCCCTCTTCATCTGCGCGCCGAGAGCGGTGAGCTGGTCCAGGGTGGTGGGCACCTGGTAGCCGTACTGCTGCCAGACCGACTTGCGGTAGAACATCGCCCAGGGGTAGTAGGACGCCGGTACGAAGTACTGTTTGCCGTCGTCGCCGGTGGATGCCTTCTTGAAGGCGTCGGAGTAGCCGGAGAGCTTGCTCCACACGTCACTGATGTCGCTGGCCAGGCCCTTTTGCGCGAAGAAGCGCATCCGGTAGCCGGCGAACCAGGTGAACACGTCGTCCGGTTTGCCCTGCAGGTAATTGTTGATGTTCTCCTGGAACGTGTTGTGGTCGACCGTATTGACCGCCACCTGCACGCCGGACGAGGTCTTGAAGCCGTCGGTGACCTTGACCAGGACGTCCTTCGGCTTCGGGTCCGACTGGTTCGAGCCGAGCGACACGTCCTTGCTGGACCCCCCGGAGCCGGAGTCGTCGCCGCAGCCGGCGAGCAGGCCGGTGCCGAGCAGCGCGCCCGTACCGGCCGCGCCGGCCAGCAACGATCGTCGGTTGATGCCGGCGACTGAGGGCGGTACGAGCCGAGCCAGGTACTCGGCTTGGGATTGGGGACGGGACATCTGTGCCTCCTGCGAATGAGAAGGAGCTACGCCCAAGGGCCTCAGGGGTGGTGAAGGCAGGTCCAGCGTCGTGATCACACATTGAGATCCACCGAGAATCCACATTGGCGAACACGAACGGCCATTGGGGCCTCAAGCTACCCTGCGGTCGGGCGCTGTCAAGAGGGCAGTTCGCCTCTGATAACCCAGTCGTGACACGGCCGTTACCTGGTAAACGTTGGAAAGAAGCGCGATGTTGGAACCTGTTGACTTTCGCGGTCCGGCGGGTGCACCCTCAGCTGTCATGCGGCGATGGCAGGGTGACAGCATCTATTTCGGCGGCGACTACAACCCCGAGCAGTGGCCCGAGGAAACCTGGTCCGAGGACGTCGACCTGATGCGCCAGGCCGGGGTCAACCTGGTCTCCGTCGGCATCTTCTCCTGGGCGTTGCTGGAACCCACCCCGGGGCGGTTCGAGTTCGGTTGGCTGGACCGGGTGTTGGACCTGCTGCACGACGGCGGCATCCAGGTCGACCTGGCCACCGCCACGGCCAGCCCACCGCCGTGGTTGGCCCGCGCGCACCCGGAGATGCTGCCCCGCCGGGCCGACGGCACGATCCTCTGGCCGGGTGGACGACAGGCGTACTGCCCCAGCTCACCGGTGTTCCGCAAGCGGTCGCTGGAGCTGGTGCGCGCGGTCGCCAGCCGGTACGCCGAGCACCCCGCCGTGGTCATGTGGCACGTCTCCAACGAGCTGGGCTGCCACAACGCGCACTGCTACTGCGACGTCAGCGCCGAGGCGTTCCGTGGCTGGCTGCGGGAGCGCTACCGCGACCTGGACCGGCTCAACGACGCCTGGGGCACCGCGTTCTGGAGTCAGCGCTACGGCGACTGGGCCGAGATCAACCCGCCGCGCACAGTGACGGCTTTCGCCAACCCCACCCAGCAGCTCGACTTCCTGCGCTTCTCCTCCGACGAGTTGCGCGCCCAACTGCGCGCCGAACGCGAGGTCCTGAAGGCGCTGGTCCACCAGCCGATCACCACCAACTTCATGATCGGCATGGACGTCAAGCACATGGACTACCAGTCCTGGGCCGACGATGTGGACCTGGTCTCCAACGACCACTACCTGACCGCGGCCGACCCGCAGGCGCACCTCGGTCTGTCGCTCGCCGCCGACCACACCCGGGGCGTCGCCGGCGGCGACCCGTGGCTGCTGATGGAGCACTCCACCAGCGCCGTCCAATGGCAGCCGCGCAACGTGGCCAAGCTGCCCGGTCAACTGCGCCGCAACAGCCTCGCGCACGTCGCCCGCGGCGCCGACGGGGTGCTCTTCTTCCAGTGGCGTGCCTCCCGTGCCGGCGCGGAGAAGTTCCACTCCGCGCTGGTGCCGCACGCCGGGCCGGACACCAAGGTGTTCCGCGAGATCTGCCAGCTCGGCGCGGACCTCAAGGCCCTCGCGGAGGTACGCGGCAGCCGGGTGGACGCCGACGTGGCGATCCTGTTCGACTGGGAGGCGTGGTGGGGTGTCGAGTTGGATTCGCACCCCAGCGTCGACGTCACCTACGCCGACCGACTGAACGCCCTGTACGGCTCGCTCTGGCGGGCCGGCGTGACCGCCGACGTCGTCCACCCGTCGACCGACCTCAGCGGCTACCGGCTGGTCCTCGTGCCGACCCTCTACCTGGTCCGGGACGACGACGTCGCCGCGCTGCACCGCTACGTCGAGGCCGGTGGCACGGCGGCGGTCACCTACTTCAGCGGCATCGTCGACGCCGACGACCACATCCGGTTGGGCGGCTACCCGGGCGCGTTCCGGGAGTTGCTCGGCGTTCGGACCGAGGAGTTCTTCCCGCTGCGCGAGGGCGAGCAGGTCCACCTCGACGACGGCAGCGCCGCCGACGTGTGGACCGAGTGGGTGCACGCCGACGACGCCGAGGTGCTCGCGTCGTACACCGATGGGCCCCTGCCGGGCGTGCCGGCACTCACCCGGCACCGGCTGGGCGACGGTGCCGCCTGGTATGTCGGCACCCGGCTGGACGAGCCGGCCACCGACCGACTGGTGGCCCGGCTGCTCGCCGAGGCCGACGTTCGCCCGGCGGCGTCGGCGCCGTCCGGGGTGGAGGTGGTCCGCCGCCGTGACGGCGACCGGACCTGGCTGTTCGCGATCAACCACACCGACACCGAGGTACGCCTGCCGGCGCGCGGCGTCGAACTGTTGACCGGAGGACACTGCGCCGGTGAGCTGGCACTGCCGGCCGGTGACGTGGCGGTGGTCCGTGAGGATCGGACCTGATTCTGACGACGGCCACGGCGCGAAGGAGGTTCCCCACATGCTCGCCCAGCAGCGGCAGACCGCCATCCTCGATCTGATCCGCCAACGCGGCGGGGTGCGGGTGAGTCATCTGGTCAGCCGATTCGGCGTGTCCGACATGACGATCCGGCGCGACCTGGAGGTGTTGGCCGAACGCGGCCTGGTCGACAAGGTGCACGGCGGCGCGACCCTCGCCGGGCCCGGTTCGGCCGAGGAACCCGGCTTCGCCGCGAAGTCGATCCGCCAGCAGGCGGAGAAGCGCGCCATCGCCGTTCGGGCCGCGACGATGGTCGAGCCGGGGATGGCCATCGCGCTCTCCGCCGGCACCACCACCGCCGCGCTGGCCACGCTGCTCTCCGACGTACGCGGGCTGACCGTCGTGACCAACTCGATCCCGGTGGCCGACGCGCTCTACCAGAACCCGCGCGCCGACCAGACCGTCGTGTTGACAGGTGGCATCCGCACCCCGTCGGACGCGTTGACCGGGCCGGTGGCCGAGGCGGCGATCAGCGCGCTCAACGTCGACCTGCTGTTCCTCGGTGTGCACGGCCTCAGCCCACGGACCGGGTTCACCACGCCCAACCTGCTGGAGGCCGGCGTCAACCGCTGCCTCATCGGCGCGGCCCGCAGGCTCGTGGTGCTCGCCGACCACACCAAGTGGGAGACGATCGGCATCGCCACCATCGCCCCGCTGGAGGCCGCCGACGTGCTGATCACCGACCGTGGGCTGCCGCCGGAGGCACACACCACGATCGGCGAACAGGTCGGCGAACTGGTAATCGTGGAACCCGACTGAGCGTCCCCACGCCCCCGCGCGTCCCCGCGCGTCCCGCGCTCCCTGCGGCGATCTTGCGGTTTCGGTTGCCGAGATGCGTGGATCGCCCCTTAAGTCGGGACAGAAAGTGCAAGATCGCGGAAGGCTGCGGTTCGGAGGGTCGAACGCCTGAATCGTTTGCGACATCAACTCCAAAGGCCGCCGACGGACACCCGCCCTTCCGCTGACCCAGAACGGGGAGAGGACAAGTTGGGCGGGAAGGGCCGACGTCGACGAGCTCGGGCGCCGGCGCGGCACGACGACGTTGGCGCTTCACAGCCATCTCACAGGGGTGCTGGATAGGGTGCCGTTCGAGTCAACGTCCGACTCCAGCCTGGAGCGGTCGGCGTCGCACAGGAGTTCCGATGGTCTTCAAGAAGATGTTGAGCGCGTTCGGTGTGGGCGGTCCCAGCGTGGACACCGTGCTGACCAACCCCAACACCCGGCCCGGCCTGACCCTCGACGGGCAGGTCAACCTCGTTGGCGGTGACTCTGAGGCAGCCATCGAGCAGGTGGTGATCGGCCTGGTCACCCGGGTCGAGGTCGAGGGACACGACACCGAGTACGCGGGCACCATGGAGTTCCACCGCATGGCGGTCAGCGGGTCGCTCGTGCTCGCCCCGAAGCAGCAGCTCTCGATTCCGTTCCAGTTGCCGGTGCCGTGGGAGACCCCGATCACCGACGTGTACGGCCAGCGCCTGCACGGTATGACGATGGGTCTGCGCACCGAGCTGGCGATCGCCCGCGCTGTCGACAAGAGCGACCTGGACCAGGTGGCGGTGCACCCGCTGCCGGTGCACGAGCGGATCCTGGAGGCGTTCCAGCGGCTCGGCTTCCGGTTCAAGCACGCCGACCTGGAGCGTGGTCACATCCGGGGTGTGCAGCAGACGCTGCCGTTCTACCAGGAGATCGAGTTCTTCGCCTCCCCGCAGTACGCGAGCACCATCCGGGAGGTCGAGCTGACCTTCGTGACCAGCCAGCGCGGTGTGGAGGTCATCCTGGAGTGCGACAAGCGCGGCGGGTTCCTCAGCGCCGGGCACGACGCGTTCGGTCGCTACCAGGTGTCGCACACCGACGTCGACCGGGTGGACTGGGCGCAGGTCGTCGACGGCTGGCTGCGCGAAACCACGTCCCGCTATGGCAGCCTGCGCTCCCAGTACGGCCCGAGCCACGGCCACGGTCACAGCCGTGGGCACGGCATGGGCGGCATGGTGGCCGGCGCCGCGCTGGGTGTCGCCGGCGGCATGATCGCCGGCGAGATGATCGAGGAATCGTTCGAGGGCGACTTCGGCGACTTCGGTGGCGACGAGTAACCGCTACAGACACCACAGTGGCCTCCGGGAGGATCTCCCGGAGGCCACTGTGCACTGTCAACGTCAGTGTCGGGCCTTGCGCTCCTCGCCGCTGCGCCAGTTGCTGCCAGCCTTCGAGAGGCCACGGCTACCGAGGTAGCCAAGCGTCAGCAGGGTGATCAGGAACCAGGCGTTGTCGGCCCGGAAGATGTCCACCCCAGCGGAGTTCTTACCGACGACCTGCGACGCGCCCAGTACGGCGGCCACCGCGATCAGGTAGATCCAGAACTCGGTGGTCTTGAACGCCTGCTTGGTCTCCGTACCGGGTGCCTGCATGTCGTTGCGGCGCCCGTCATGCATGGACGGCATCTGCTGGGTCTGCATGTCCCGCATCGACGCGGGGTTCTGCGGGTCGTTCATGGGCCGGTTCATCGGCCGGGTGGAAGCAGCCTGCGTGCTCATCTGGTCCTCCTCAGGATGCGATGAGTCGTACCTGCATTCCCTCGCCCCGCTACCGCGTTTCGGCCACGGCACGGTTCGCTTTCGTGGCGGGGACAACCCCCGACTACCCGAGGCCCGGCAGCAGGTAACACCGATCGCCGGCCGGAAAAGTCCGGCCGGCGATCGGGTGGTCGACGGGTCAGCGCAGGCCGTTGCGGGTCGCCACGCTCACCAGAAGGTCCGGGTCGTCGGTGATGATGCCGTCGACGCCCAGGTCGATGACCCGCTGCATGACCGTCGCGTCATCCACGGTGTACGGGATCACCTTCAGGTCGTAGCGCGTCTGCAGGGTCCGAACGTCCGGTCCGTGGAAGTACGCCGGGTTCTCCCGCAGGTACCAGTCGGTCGAGGCGACAGTGCCCTGCTTCGGGTCGTGCACCTGCCAGTTGGCGGAGACCGTGCCAGCGCCCGCGGCCCGGGTCAGCTTGCCCAGGTCCTGGTACTTCCACCAGTCCAGTCCACCGGTCCACGGGCTCTTCACCGACGGGTTGCCGTAGACCGCCTCGAGCGAGCACTCGTCGGCGAGGGTCGCGCACTCGGCTGGACCGTACTGCCAGACCAGGCCGACAGTGCTGATCCGCCGGTCGAGCTGCCGGGCGTACGTGATGGTGCGCCAGTCGAACGACTGGATGGTGGCCCGGCTGGTGAAGCCGGCCCGCTGGATCGCGTCGACGAGCTTGCGGGTGAAGCTGCGGTACGGCTCGGTGTCGTTCACCACCGGGCTGATCTTCGTCTCGATGTTCATTCCGATGTCGGTGCGGCCACTCGCCTTCACCAGGGCGAAGACCTCGTCCAGCGTCGGGATCCGGGCACCGGGCGCGGGCACCTGGGCGGGCAGCTCGGGCAGCGTCTTCGTGCCGCAGTCAACGGTCTTGAGCTGCGCCAGTGTCAACTCGTGCACCGACTTGCCCACGTACGGGAACTTTCGGTCTCCCGGGCGCACCGGGGCGGTGTCGACGCAGTGCGACCCGTTGACCGTGCGGTCGTGCAGCACCACCAGCTTGCCGTCGGCGGTCACGTTGGTGTCCAGCTCCAGGGTGGAGATGGCCCGGTTCGACAGCGCGTTCGCGAACGCCGGCAGTGTGTTCTCCGGTCGGGTGGCCCGACCGCCCCGGTGCGCCTGGATGTCGAACGGCGCTGTGTACGCCTTCGGCAGCCGGTAACCGCGCTGCGCCAACAGGCCGCGCAACCGGTCCGGGTAGTCGGTGATCATGCCGTCCACACCGTCGTCGATCAGCTTGGTCATGGTCGGCACGTCGTCGACCGTCCACGGGATCACCTTCATCCCGTAGCGGTGCGCCCGGGCGACCATCTCCTTCGTGACGTACGGCTTGTAGCCCGGGTCGGTGACAGTGCCGTTCTGCGGCATCCCGTGCACCGGCGAGAAGGCGCTCGCGCCGAAGCTGCGGATCGCCGTGATCGGGTCGCCGCCGAAGTCGTCGATGTCCAGCCCGCCCAGCCACGGCGACTTACCCGGCTGCCCGGTCTGCAGGAAGTCGTAGTTGGTCAGGGCGACCAGCGGCAGTTTCGGCTCGACCTGACGCATGCGCATCAGCGCGCCCCAGTCGAAGCTCTGGATGGTGACCTGCTTGAGCAGTCCGGCGGCGCGGATCTCGGCCGCGGTGACCCGGACGAACTGCTCACGGGGGGCGGTCTCGGTCGGCGCGCCAGCCTCGACCTTGGTCTCGACGTTGAGCTTCACGTCCTTCGCCCGGTAGCGGTTGACCAGCGCGAAGACCTCACGCAGCAGCGGCATCCGGGCACCGGGGACGGCGAGCTGGCCGGGCTTGTCCGACAGCGTCTTGGAGCCGCAGTCGAGCGAGCGCACCTGGGCCAGGCTGAGCGTGTTGATGTACTTCCCGACGTACGGGAACTCCGGGTCGCCGGGCGTCACCGGTGTGGTGTCGACGCACTTGGTGCCGGTGACCTTGCGGTCGTGGGTGACGACGGCCTGGCCGTCCTCGGTGATCTGCACGTCCAGTTCGAGGGTGCTCACCCCGAGCTGGAGGGCGTTGCCGAAGGAGGCGAGGGTGTTCTCCACCCGCAGCCCGAGGCCACCCCGGTGGGCCTGCACGTCGAATGTCCGGTCCGGTCGTGGCTTCGCCTGGGCGGGCACCGCGAGCCCGGTCGTCACCGTCGCGGCCACCAGGGCCGCGACGGCGGTACGGCGTACTGTGCGCACGCTGTCATCCCCTCCTGCCGGCGGGCATCTCCCACCGGTCGCGGGACAGCATGGACATCTCGGGCTGCGGGAAGACGGCCAGCGGGCGGCGTGCCGGTGAACCGCCGTGGACGACCTCCCGGTCACGCCGGGTTTGGTCGGCCGGTGGCCGGGCACGCAGTCAGTTCCACAGCTTCTGCGAGGTGATGGACGTGCGTGAGGACGACATGCGGCAGGATGCCGCCCGCGAGGCCGAGGATCGGATCGCCGGTGGCGTGTACGGCAAGGGCGCCCTCGACGAGGTGACTGTGCCCCGCACCGATGTGGAGAGTCAGATTCAGCGCGATGACCCGTTCGACCCGGCGAAGGAACGGATCGACCCACAGGTGCTGCGCGACGGCGGCCCCGTCGGCGGGCAGGGCGCGGTGACCACCACCGGTGGCACCGCCGGGCCGGCGAGCGTACGCCGGGTGGCGCGACAGCCGGAGCGACACCCGGGCAAGGTAGCGCCGACCACCACCGGTGATGCCACCACCGGCGGCCTCAGCACCCCGATGGGCGGCGGCACCAGCGACCAGTCCACGTCGGCAACCGGCCCCGCGAAGTCCATCAGAGACACATCCAACGACTGACCCCACCCGCCGTCCCCGCCGAGCGACAACTCGGTGGGGACGGCGGGTTTCGTGGTCAGCTCGCCGGGCGGAGGACGCCTAGGCGTTGGGTGGCGCGCGTCAGGGCTACGTACAGGTCGCTGCGTCCGCGTGGGGACTCGGCCACCATCCGGTCTGGGTCTACCACCAGCACCGAGTCGAACTCCAACCCCTTGGCCTGCGCGACGGTCAACACCACCACCCGGCTCTCCAGCTCCGGATGCTCGCCGACGGCGGCCTCGGGCAGGGCGGCGGTCACCGCCGCACCCAACTCGCCGACTCGGCCGGCCGGCACGAGCACCCCGAGCCGCCCCTCGGTCAGCCCGGCCGCCTCCCGGGTGGCCTCGGCGACCAACTCCGCCGCCAACCGGCCGTCGGGCACCGTCCGGTCCCACGGCGGTACGCCGCTCTCCCGCACCGAGCGCGGCGGCCGCAGTGCCGGGTCGATGTCGGCCAGCACCTCGGCGGCGACCGCCATGATCTCGGCGGGAGTGCGGTAGCTGACAGTCAGCTCGGTGAGCCGCCACCGCTGCTCGACGTACGGGGCGAGCGCGTCCGCCCAGGACGGCGTGCCGCTCAGCGCGCCGGTCTGTGCCACATCCCCGACGATCGTCATCGACCGGCTCGGGCAGCGGCGCATCAGCAGTCGCCAGGCCATCGGCGAGAGCTCCTGCGCCTCGTCCACGATCACGTGGCCGAACGCCCAGGTGCGGTCGGCGGCGGCCCGCTGCGCGGTGGTCAGTCGGTCGGCCTCCTCCTGCCGCTCCAACAGTCGATCCGCGTCGATCAGGTCGGTCACGCCGAGGATCTCACCGCCCTCGGCCTCGTCCTCGACGTCGATCGAGCGGGAACCCCTGGCGATCTCCAGCACGCCCTCGGCGTACTCCCGTTCCATCATCCGGATGCGGTCCCGCCGGGCGGCGGCGGCGCGTTCGTCCTCGCCGAGAAGTTCGGCGGCCTCGTCGAGCAGCGGCACGTCGGCCGGCGTCCAGCCACCGCGCTCGCGCCGCAGCAGCGCCCGCTCGTCCTCGCTGAGCATCGGCGCGGCGGCGGCGATCCGGTCCGGGTCGGCGTACAGGTCGGCGAGCAGCCGCTGCGGGGTGAGCACCGGCCACAGCCGGTCCAGGGCGGCCTGGATCTCCGTCTCCTCGCGCAGCTCGCGGCGGATCTCGGCCCGGTCCGCCTCGTCGAGGAGGTTGTCCCCGCCGAGCGGGTCGGCGCCGATCCGCTCGGCCACCTGGTCGGCGAGCGCGTGCACGATCTCCACGTCGAACAGCGCGCGGGACAGGTTGTGCGGTCGGTCGGCGCGGCGAACCCGGTCCCGGGCGGCACGGACGATCTCCGGGTCGAGGGTGAGCGTCTCCCGCTCGACCTCGATCTCCAGCGGCTCGTCCGGCACCCACTGCCGGTCCCGTACGGCCAGCGCCAACACCTCCGCCAGCACCGCCCGGCCCTTGAGCGCGGCGGTCTCGGCCGGCTCGCTCCGTTGGGCGCTCACCCCGGGAAAGAGATCACCCTGGGTACGCAGCAGCACGCCGGTCTCGGCCAGGGTCGGCAGCACCTGGGAGATGTAGCGCAGGAACGTCGCGTTCGGGCCGACCAGCAGCACGCCACGGCTGGAGAGTTCCCGGCGGTGCGTGTAGAGCAGGTACGCCGCCCGGTGCAGCGCGACAGCGGTCTTGCCGGTGCCGGGCCCGCCCTGGACCACCATCACGCCCGGGAGTTCCGCGCGGATGACCTCGTCCTGCTCGGCCTGGATGGTCTCGACGATGTCGCGCATCCGGCCGGTGCGGCCCGCGTTGAGCGCGGCGAGCAGCGACGCCTCACCGGTCAGCTCCTCGTGGGCGCCGGGGGAGGCGCTGTCGATGTCGAGCACCTCGTCGTTGAGCCCGGTCACCTTCCGCTGCCGGGTACGCAGGTGCCGGCGACGGCGTACGCCCTGCGGGTTCGCGGCGGTGGCGAGGTAGAACGGGCGGGCGGCGGGCGCCCGCCAGTCCATCAACAGCGGATCGTAGTCACCACTGGTGTCGAAGATGCCGATCCGGCCGATGTAGTGGCGGGAGTCGTCGTCGCCGTCGAGACGGCCGAAGCAGAGCCCGTTCTCCACGGCGGAGAACTGTTCGACCTGATCGGCGTACATAGCTACCGAGCTGTCGCGCTGCGAGCGGTCCTGGAGCGTGCCGCCGGTGTTGTGCAGCTCGGCGGTGAGCCGGTGGGCGGCCTGTTCACGCAGTTGGTCCAGCCGGTTGTAGAGCATCGAGACGTACTCCTGCTCGCGACCGATCTCGTCGTCGAGCGGCAATTCGCCGGAACCGCCGGAGTGCCTTGACAAGCCGTCTCCCTAAAGATTAGAATCCTTTGCAGGAACGGCTTTTAGCCGTTCTTTTTTGTGCCTTCGAACTGTTGAAGATAGCGCGTTCCGCCGGTTCTCACCAAGCCGTGCGGTCCGGCGCGCCGGTGATCGCGAGGTGGCGGCGGATGATCCTGCGGACCGGGCAACGGGTGGTCTTCATCGGGGACAGCATCACCGATTGTGGTCGACGCGACGTCGCCGCGCCCTACGGCAGCGGATATGTGAGTCTCGTGCGCGCCCTGGTCGACGCCCGGCACCCGGAGCTGGAGTTGGAGTGGGTCAACCGGGGTGTGGGCGGCGACACCGTGCGGGACCTGGCCGCCCGCTGGGAGGACGACGCCATCGCCGAGCGCCCCGACTGGCTCGCGGTGATGATCGGCATCAACGACATCTGGCGGCACTACGGTGACCGGCCGGATGAGGCCGTCGGCATCGAGGAGTACGAGCGCACCCTGCGTGACCTGCTCCGTCGGGCGGTCGACGCCACCGGCTGCCGACTGATCCTCGGTGACCCGTTCTTCATCGAGCCCGACCGGAGCGTCCCGCAACGCGCCGACACGGACCGGTACGCGGCGGTCGTGGCGGTGCTGGCCACCGAGTTCGACGCGGTGCACGTGCCCAACCAGGCGGCGTTCGACCGGGTGCTGGCGGTGAGTCCGGCGACGCGTTGGGCCGACGACCGGGTCCACCCGTACCTGCCCGGCCACGCGGTCCTCGCCGACGCGTACCTCAACGCCCTCGGCGTCTCCTGACCTCGGCCTGACCCACAGCGAAGCGCCGGGCCGACCGTCAGGTCGACCCGGCGCGAACACCGCGGAGATCAGCCGCGCGCGGCCTGATAGAGCCGCTCCGGCGTCACCGCTCCGGCGAGCACGCGGCCGTCGTCGGTGAGCAGCACGCTGAACAGCTTGCTGGTGAGGAGCCGACCGCTGCCCCAGTCACCACTGACCGCCGGCAGCCCGCCGAGCAGCTTCGACATGTCCAGGTCCGGCTCGGCGCCGGCCGGGGGAGCGGCCGGCTTCGCGGCGGGCTTCCGGCCCGCATCGGCCCCGTCGAGGCGGCCAACCAGCACTGTCGTCCAGCCCTCGCCCACGGCGCGGACCTGCGGGTCACTCGCCGGCTCGACGTGACCGGGCTTGCCCATCGGGCGCTCGGCCTTCTCCTCGTCGACGGTCACGCCGGGCGGCGGGTTGAAGCGGAACTGGTCGGCGTCCGGGCGGCGGTAGTCGACCTGGGTGAAGGCCACCTCGAACGCCGGCCGGTCGCTGCCCTTCGCGAGCACCTCGAAGCGCAGCGGCACGTGCTGCTTGGCGTCGATGGCGATCCGCAGTTGGTGCACCAGGGAGTCCTGGTCGCGCGGCTGGAGCACCAACTCGTACGCGTCCTGGCCGGCCACGGTGGCCGACCGGCCCACGCTGACCTCGGTGCTCGGGTCGATCGCGCCCAACGCCAGGTCGGCGGCCTGCTGCGGGGTGGCTGGCAGGCTCGCTGCCGGTTCGGGGGCGGGCTTCCAGGCCCCGGCGTCGCCGCCCAGTGTGCGGTGGGTGGCGGTGTTGCTGCGGCTCTGCCACGTCCACAGGTCCCGGCCGTTGCGGATGATGTCCTGCTCGCCCAGCGTGTCCATCAGCGCGACACGCTGCTGGTCCGGCCCCGAATACCAGACCCGCAGGGTGTGGGTACCGGTCAGCAGGGTGGTCAGCTCGTTGCCGGGTACCAGCCCGACGAGGGGCGGCAGGCCGAGGTCGGCGCGTTGCACGACGGTCCCGGACAACCCCTCCAGCCGGGATGTCTGCAGGTCGACCAGGAGCTGAGCGGCGGTTCGGGGCGGCAGGCTCGGCTCGGCCTCGGCGGCGAACGTGCCGATTGCCGCGCCACCGCCGATGACGGTGACGGCCGCGGCGGCCGGAACCAGCCAACGAAGGACGGGACGGCTTCTCAGGACGGACATGGTGGCACCTCCTGCGGCCATCTTGCCTCGTCCGTGCTGTGAACGCGCTGAGGACACCGAACCGCGCCGATTGACCCGGGTGGCACCCTTGAGCTGTGCGAGTGCTGGTGGTGGAGGACGAGGCCCGGTTGGCGGCTGCCCTGCAACGCGGTCTCCAGGCGGAGGGGTTCGCGGTGGACGTGGCGGCAACCGGCCCGGCGGGCCTGGACGCGGCCCGGCACGGCGGGTACGACGCCATGATCCTCGACGTGATGCTGCCCGGCCTCTCCGGGTACGAGTTGGTCCGGCGGCTGCGCGCGGAGCAGCACTGGTTGCCGGTGCTGATGCTCTCGGCCAAGGACGGCGAGTACGACCAGGCCGACGGCCTCGACTGCGGCGCCGACGACTACCTGACCAAACCCTTCTCGTATGTGGTGCTGCTGGCCCGGCTCCGGGCCCTGCTGCGTCGGGGCGCGCCGGAGCGCCCGACGGTGCTGGCGGTCGGTGACCTGCGGCTGGACCCGGCCCGCCGGCGGGTGACCCGGGCGGACGCCGAGGTGGCGCTGACCGCGCGGGAGTTCGCGTTGTTGGACTACCTGATGCGCCGGCCGGGCCAGGTCGTCTCCAAGGTCGAGTTGTTGGACCACGTCTGGGACGCCAGCCTGGAGACCGCGCCGAACGCCGTCGAGGTGTACGTCGGCTATCTGCGCCGCAAGCTCGGCCGGGACCGGCTGGAGACGGTCCGTGGTGCCGGCTACCGGCTGGCGACGTGACCACCGACGGCCCGGCCCCCGACCGTCGGGCCAGGCCCGGGTGGATGCCGGTCCTGGGGCTGCGCGGGCGGCTCATGGCGATCGGTGTGGTCGGCCTCACCATCGGGCTGGCCGTGGGCGGGGTGGTGCTGCTCGGCGCGCTCGGCTTCGTGCTCCAGCGCACTGTCGACACCGAGGCGTTCCGCACCGCCGACGCGGTCGCCCTGCTCGCCGCAGAGGACGCGCTGCCGGACCCGCTGCCGGTGGCCGGGGGGCAGGTCCGCGTGCAGGTCGTCGACGGGCAGGGACGAATTCGGGCGGCCTCGATCGATGCCGACCGTCTGGTGCCGATGGTCCGCCCGGAGCGGCTCCACCGCGACGGTCGACAGCGGCTGGAGGTGCCGGCCGAGCGGGTCGGGCTCGTCGGCCCGGTCCGGGTGGTCGCCGTACCCGCCGGCACCGCGGCCGACCCGCTCACCGTGCTGGTCGCCCGCTCGATGGCCGACGTGCGGCACAGCACCCATGTGGTCCGGACGATCCTGCTGGTGGCGTTCCCGCTTCTGGTGGCCGTGCTGGCCGGGGTGGCGTGGCGGGTGGTGGGCGCGACCCTGCGGCCGGTCGAGGCGTTGCGTCGAGGTGCCGAGGAGATCACCGGGAGGGCCGGCGCCGGCCGGCTGCCGGTGCCGGCGTCGGCCGACGAGATCCACCGTCTGGCGGTCACCCTCAACGGCATGCTGGGCCGGCTGGAGTCCGCCCGCGTCCGACAGCGGGCCTTCGTCTCCGACGCCGCGCACGAGTTGCGCAGCCCGTTGACCAACATCCGGACCGAGTTGGAGGTGGCCCAGCGCCTCGCCGACCGGACGGACTGGACGGCGGTGACCGCCAACCTGCTCGCCGACACCGACCGGTTGAGCCGCCTGGTCGACGATCTCCTGCTGCTGGCCCGTCTGGACGAGACTCCGACGGCCCGGGGGACCGGCCCGGTGGAGCTGGGCGCGTTGCTGACCGAGGTCGCCGCCCGCTACCCGTCACCGCCGGTGCTGGTGACGCCGCCGGTCGGCCCGCTCTGGACGGTCGGCACCGTCGAGGAGTTGCGTCGCGTGCTGGCCAACCTGGTCGACAACGCGGTACGGCACGCGCACGGCAGTGTCATGCTCGCGGCGTCGGCGGCGGCACCGACGGTGGGCTCCACGGTCACGCCTGGCGTCGGGGCGTACCACCTGGTGACGGTGACCGACGACGGCCCGGGGATCGCGGTGGCCGACCGGGAGCGGGTCTTCGACCGCTTCACCAGGCTGGATGACGGACGGGCCCGCGACGACGGGGGCGCCGGCCTGGGGCTGGCCATCGTCCGGGAGTTGGTTCGACGCGCGGGCGGCGGCATCACCCTGACCGACGCGCCGGAGCAGCGAGGGTTACGGGTGTGCCTGCTGCTGCCGGCGTTGCCGGCCGAGGACCCCCCAAGTTAGACGGGCCGTGACGGCGACCTCCCCCCACCGACCACCGATGCCCCCTTTGCTCTGCACCCGCGGATGCGACAGCTACCCAACGTGATGCTCTCCGGCGCGTGCCGAAGCGACGGCCACGACGTTTCAGCTGGTCACCCCAAGTGGTGCGTATAGGTAAGCAGAGCAAAGTCTGGGAGGGACCGTGGGCTGGGGCGTCGGGTGTGACGGCGCGTCACGGCAGGTTGGTCAACAGGTACGCCCACGCTGAGTGAGGTCTGCGGGGGTAGCGGCAGGGCGGTGAAGGCGGGGCGTAGCGGGCAAGGGCAGTGGGTGGCAGGCAGTGGCGGGCGGGGGCAAAGCTGGCGGGTCAGCGGCTGGCGGGTCAGCGGCGGGTCAGCGGCGGCGGGTGCAGACCTGCTTGGAACGCGCCACGGTGTCGGTGGACCAGGCGACGGCGACGGTGAAGCAGAAGTCGTTGGTGCGGTTGAGCGCGTAGATGACGAAGCTGGTGGTGCCGGCGGGCAGCGTCGCGAAGATGTTGTGGGTCTGGCCGGTGCGGCCGCCCGCGATGACCACCGGGCCCTCGCCGCCGGCCGGATAGGTCCAGTTCAGTGCGATGCTGTCCCGGGTGTCGCGCAGGGTCACCGCGCTGGGTGGGGTGCCGGGCGGCGCCGCGGCGGCAGCCGACGTGGGTGCCGAGCCGCCCGGGGCGGGCGCGGCGCTGGCCGGCGCGCCGGTGGTGGGAGAGGCGCTGGCCGGCGGCGGGGTCGGTTCGTCGTCGCCGTCGACCCGGGCCACCCCGGCGATCACCGCTGCCGCGCCGAGGAGCACCACGACCACGCCGGCCACCAGCACCGGGACCAGCCGGTTGCGCTGCTCCGGCGGCGCGCGGTGCACGGGCACCGGCAGCAGCCGCGACGGCGTGTACGGCTCGACCTGCCCGTACGGGTCTGGCCGCGCGTACGGGTCTGGCCGCGCGTACGGGTCGGACGGTTGGTGCTGGTCGGACGGCGGGTTCGGGTCGGGCGACGTGTACGGGTCGGCGGGTCGGTGCAGTCGGTAGACGCCGGGCTGCTCTTCCGTGCCGCCGGCCAGCCCGACCACCGACGGGGGCACCGGAGGGTCGGTGGGGTGGGGCGACGGCTCGTCCGCCGCTTCGGTCGACCATCTGCCGCCCGTCGACCCGACCGCCTCGTCGGAGGGCAGCCGGGGGTTGGGCACCGCCCCGGCGTGGTGGGTCGCGGCTGCCTGCGGGTGGTAGCCGGATTCGGCTGGCCCGTCGCTGTGCGGTGGGACGCGGGCGGCCGGCACTACCGGCGTGTCCCGAGCCGTGGGCGGGTTGTCCGCGCAGGCGTGGTCGGGACTGGCCGCCGCCCGGGCCAGGGCCGCCACCTGGGTGGCCAGCGGGTCGTCGGCGGGCAGGTGCTGGCGACACAGCTCGCGGGCCAGTGCCAGGTTGTCGTGTGCCTCGGTGAACTGCCCGCAGTCGCGCTGCATCGCCCCGAGCCGCGCCAGCATCTTGATGCCGCTGGGGTGCCCGTCGCCGTACACCTCGCGGTGCAGCTCCCAGGCGTCCTGGAGGCGGTCGCGGGCCACAGTGCACTGGCCGCGCGCGTACTCGACGGTGGCCAGGTCGGCGTGCGCGGCGAGCACCCGCAGTGACTCCGGGCCGTCCTGCGCGGTCAGCTCGATGATGACTTCCTGGTAGAGCCGCGCCGCCCGGGAATGGCTGCCGACCCGGTGCAGAACCGCGGCCAGGGTCGCCGCAGCGGCCACCGTGCGCGGGTCGGCGCGGCCGTGCAGGCGGGTGGTGGCCGCGTACGCGAAAGCTGCCCACCCGCGGGCCGAGTGCGGCTCGCCGAGGGCGATCAGCACCCGCGCCTGGAGGCTGGCCGCCTCGGCCAGCTCGGGGGTGGCGTTGGCCGGGCGGGGGTCGGCGTCGGTGAGCGCGTCGGACAGCAGTTGCTGCGCGCCGGCAAGATCGCCGGAGGACACGAGGTGGTGCGCCTGATCAGTCAGTTCACCGAAGCCGGAAGACACGCCCCATCGTGCTCATCCGACGACGGTAAGTACAAGACCCGCGCCGGTGTCGATTGGTCAGGATCCGGTCAGGTGCTCGGCCAGGGTCTCGCTGATCCGGCGTAGCTGGTCGACCTGGGCGGGGCTCAACGCGTCGAACAGGTGTCGGCGTACCCCCTCGACGTGGCCGGGTGCGGCGGCCGCGAGGGTGGCGAAACCCTCGTCGGTGAGCAGCGCGATCTGCCCGCGCCGGTCGGTGGGGCAGTCCTCACGGCGCACCCAGCCGGCGGCCTCCAGTCGGGCCACGGCGTGCGAGAGCCGGCTGCGCGACGACCCCGCGGCCTGCGCCAACTGGCTCATCCGCAGTTGGCGACCGGGGGCCTCGGAGAGCTGGACCAGGATCTCGTAGTACGCGTGCGGCATGCCCGCGTCGCGTTGCAGCTCACGGTCGAGAGTGTCCATCAGCACCCGGGAAGCGGTGAGGTACGCGCGCCAGGTGCGCTGCTCGTCGGGGTCCAACCAGCGGGTCATGACCGCCATCATACTCCGGATGGTTGAAGGTTCAACTAAACTGCGTTAGTCTCGGGTCATGGGTATCCACCGGCTCAACCACGCGGTCCTCTACGTCAGTGACCTCGCCCGCAGCGTCGCGTTCTACAGCGACGTGCTGGGCTTCCGCCCGGTGGCGATGACCCCGGACGGCTTCCGGGGCGCCACCTTCCTCCAGGCCCCCGACTCCACCAACGACCACGACCTCGGCCTCTTCGAGATCGGCGCGGGCGCCGGGCGGTCGACCGCCGGCCGGTCCACCGTCGGCCTCTACCACCTCGCCTGGGAGGTGGACACGCTCGACGACCTGGCCGCCACCGCCGAGCGGCTCGCCGCGGCCGGCGCCCTGGTCGGCACCTCCGACCACGGCACGACCAAGAGCCTCTACGGCAAGGACCCGGACGGTCTGGAGTTCGAGGTGGTCTGGCTGATCCCGGCCGACCTGCTCGACGACACCGCGCTGGCCGCCCGCAAGCAGATCGGTCGGCTCGACCTGGACGCCGAGCGGCAGCGTTACGGCGGGCAGACCCGGGGCGGGGTGGGGATCTCCGTCCCGGCCTGACCGGCCGTACGGTAGAACGGACCGATGCCGACCGACCGGACCACTGATTTCCTCCGCGACCTGCTGGTCCGCCAGTTGACGACCTGGCTGCCCGCGGCCCTGCACCGCTCCCGGCGGGCCACCATAGCCCTCGCGGGCGCCGACGCGGGCAGCGCGGAGGCCGCGCTACGCCTGGTCGCCACGCACGGCGACCAGGTGCGCGGCCGGCAGGTGACGGTGCTGGTCCTGGCCGACGCCGCCGCCGACCTGCCGGCCCGACTCGGCCCGATCGAGGCGGAGCTGCCCGCCGAGGTCACAGTGCACCTGCTTCCTGGCGAGCCGTATCGGCTGCCGGTCGCGGTGAAGGCAGCCGGGGCGGCCGGCGCGCCGCTGTTCTCCTTCGTCGACCTGCCCGGGGCGGTGACGCCGAAGCTGCTCACCGCCACGACCAACGGCCGGACCGGAGAGCTGCTGCTGCACACCGGCGACAGTGCCCGAGACGTGCTCGTCTCCGCCGGCTTCCCCCTGGTCGCCGAGGTGGCGCCGGTGCTGCCCGGCGGAGAGGCCGCCGGGGTGATCGCGTTCGGTAGCCGCTCCGACCGGAGCCTGGAGGCGGTCCGTGACGCGCTCTGGGCGGTCGGCGCGGACCTCGGCGTGCGCTACCGCGACCCGCTGGACCCGACCGGCACGACTGTCGACGTGGTCGGTGATCCCGACCTCGAACCGTTGGCCCACGAGCTGTTGGCCGAGTTGCGGGCGGGCGGGCCACGGCCGGTGACCGAGCTGCGCCGGCACACCCTCACCGCGACGGTCTACCGTGCCGCCGACGCCAACCAGGCGCTCGTCGAGCTTCTCGACGCCGGCGCCGTGCGACGCGATCGCGAGTCCGGGCGGCTGGCCGGCGACGAGATCATCACCCTGGCGCGCTGAGCGCCCCCCGTCGCGCCCCCCGCCCACGCGATCTTGCACTTTCTGCTCCGGCATAAGGGTTATTCCACGCAAAACAGCGACAGAAACTGCAAGATCGCCGGGGCGGGCCGGGGCCGGGCCGGGCCGGGGCGGGGTGGGGCGGGGCGAAACGCCGAGCGGGGTGCCGGTGAATCACCGGCACCCCGCTCGACTCCCGGGATGCTTACGACCGGGACTTGTCCTGCTTCCAGCTCAGCGGACCCGGCAGGTCGACCCGGTGCGCGCGGGCCTTGGAGTTCCAGGACCAGCGACCGATCTTGATGCTCCACGAGGAGAAGCCGTTCTCGGTGAAGTTCAGGATGATCGGACCGTACTTCTTGCGCTTGCGAAACATGAGGCCCATCGGAGGTCTCCCCTCGTCACCGTTCCCTGCCGTGTCGAGATCGAACATGCCCGAACCGACAACTTTTGAAACCCTCTCACCGTCCGTCCTGGACGGTCGCCCATCGGGCATCGCAATCTCTATCCAACAGATAGGTGTTGCGGCGTGGTAAACACTGGTTGGGGTGCTCCGTAACATCGTCAGCGATAGAAGTCTCATCTTCTGGAAGGCCGTTGACCGCTCGTTCCGATCCCGGGCAGCATGGGGTCATGTCGCAGCGGGATGAGCTACTCCTCACCGCTCGTGTGCACGTCGACCTGGTCCGGCACGCGAGCGCGCTCTGTTGAGCTGACCGGTCCATCCGGCTCGGCTCCAGCGCCGCACTCTCACCGCCCGCCCGCTCAACGCGGAGCAGCGTGCCCGCACGCCCTCATCCGGGCGTCCCCGCTCCCATCGTGGACAGATCAGGAGACTCCTCATGTCCCCACCCCGTCGTGCAATTCTGCGTACCCTCGCCGCCGTTGCCGCGCTGGTAGTGCTCACCGCCACCGCCGGCTGCGGCGGTGACGCGGCAGCCGACGACGCCCAAGCCAGCGAGCTGCGCTACCAGGGCTCGGTCGGTCAGGTCACCCTCCCCGAACTCGCCGCCGACCTCGGCTACCTCGGCGACGTCAAGCTCACGTGGATCGGCAACGTCACCGGTGGTCCGCAGGACATTCAGGCCACCGCCACCGGGCAGAGCGACTTCGGCGGCGCGTTCAACGGCGCCATCGTCAAGCTCTCCACCGCCAACGCCCCGATCACCGCGGTGGTCAGCTACTACGGCTCGGACGCGCAGACCTTCCAGGGCTACTACGTGCTCGACGACAGCCCGATCCGCAGTCCTCGTGACCTGATCGGCAAGAAGGTCGGCATGAACACACTCGGCGCGCACGCCGAGGCAGTACTCAAGACCTGGCTCGCCCGAGGCGGCCTCACTCCCGCCGAGGTCAAGCAGGTCGAGCTGGTCGCCCTGCCACCGGTCAACACCGAGCAGTCGCTGCGGCAGCGGCAGATCGACGTCGCCGTGCTCGGCGGGGTGATCCGCGACAAGGCGGTCGCCAGCGGCGGCATCCGCACCATCTTCACCGACTACGAGCTGCTCGGCGCGTTCAGCGGCGGCACCTACGTCTTCCGCGACGACTTCATCAAGCGCAACCCGGAGACCGTCAATGCCTTCGTCACCGGGGTCGGCAAGGCCATCGAGTGGGCCCGTACCCAACCCCGGGAGGCAGTGGTCGCCCGGATGCGGGACATCATCGGCAAGCGCGGCCGCAACGAGGACCCGTCCCTGGTCGCGTACTGGAAGAGCAGTGGGGTCGCCGGCCGTGGCGGCGTGATCGGCGAGCAGGAGTTCGGCACCTGGATCGACTGGCTCGCCGCCGAGGGTGAGCTCAAGGGCGGCCGCCCGAAGCCCGGAGACATCTACACCAACCGATTCAATCCGTTCGTGGACGGGGGGAACGCGTGAGCACCGACAAGATCCTCTTCGATCGGGTGAGCAAGACCTTCCCGGTCCGCGCGAGCCGGCGTGGCGGCGCCGGCGCGGTCACCGCGCTGGACGCTGTCACCCTCGGGGTACGCCCCGGCGAGTTCCTGGTCGTCGTCGGCCCCAGCGGCTGCGGCAAGTCCACACTGCTCGACCTGCTCGGCGGGCTCACCGAGCCGACCGCGGGGCGGGTGCTCGTCGACGGTCGGCAGGTCACCGGTCCCGGCCTGGACCGGGGCATCGTCTTCCAGCAGTACGCGCTGCTGCCCTGGCGCACCGCCGCCGGTAACGTCGCGTTCGGCCTGGAGGCCAAGGGGGTGCCCCGCGCCGAGCGCGCCGCCCTGATCGAGCACCACCTCGACCTGGTGGGCCTGCGCGGGTTCGCCGACCGCTACCCGCACGAACTGTCCGGCGGGATGAAGCAGCGGGTGGCCATCGCCCGCAGCCTCGCGTACGACCCGGA
Organism: Micromonospora hortensis; assembly: GCF_022230935.1. Lineage (NCBI taxonomy): Bacteria > Bacillati > Actinomycetota > Actinomycetes > Micromonosporales > Micromonosporaceae > Micromonospora > Micromonospora hortensis. The sequence continues at coordinate 378,775 of NZ_JAKKFE010000033.1, read as the reverse complement.
CGTGCTGCTGATGGACGAGCCGTTCGCCGCCCTGGACGCGCAGACCCGCGACTCGTTGCAGGACGAGCTGGTGCGGATCTGGGCCCGTACCGGCAAGACCATCGTGTTCATCACCCACGGCATCGACGAGGCCGTCTACCTGGGTCAGCGGGTGGCGGTGCTGACGTCGCGGCCCGGGCGGCTCAAACAGGTCATCGACATCGACCTCGGCGACCGGGACGTGGTCGAGGACGTCCGTTCCACCGACGCGTTCCGCCACCACCGCCACCAGATCTGGACCCTGCTGCGGGACGAGGTGCGGGCCGCCCAGGCGGCCGAGGGCACCGGCGTCCGCCACACCGAGGAGGCCCGCGTTGGTTGACATCGCCGAACGTCCCGCCCGACTCGCCGGGCCACCCACCGTGCCCCGTGCTGCGGCCGACAGTGCCGCTTCCGGTCGCGCCGGTCGGCTGCTCGGCGTCGGCGCGAAGGTGCTGCACCGTACCGTCGCCATCGCCGCGCTGGCCGCGATCTGGGAGGGCGCACCCCGGCTCGGGCTGGTCGACCGGGTCTTCCTGCCCCCGCTGTCGGAGGTGCTGGTGGCCTGGTGGGAGTTGCTGCGCAGCGGGCAGCTCGCCGAGCACGTGGGCGCGAGCCTCACCCGGTCGTTGGCCGGGCTCGGCCTGGCGGTGCTCACCGCCATCCCGCTCGGGTTGCTGATCGGCTGGTACCGGCCGCTCGCCGAGCTGCTCAGCCCGCTGCTGGAGGTGTTCCGCAACACCGCCGCGCTGGCCCTGCTGCCGGTGTTCGTGCTCATCCTCGGCCTGGGCGAGACCTCCAAGATCGCCCTGGTGCTGTACGCGTGCTCCTGGCCGATCCTGCTGAACACCATCGCCGGGGTGAAGGGCGTCGACCCGCTGCTGATCCGGTCGGCCCGCTCGATGGGGCTCAACCACCTGCGGCTGTTCCAGAAGGTGATCCTGCCGGCCGCGGTGCCGACCATCTTCACCGGCGTCCGGCTGGCCGGGGCGTACTCGATCCTGGTGCTCGTCGCGGCCGAGATGGTCGGCGCGAAGGCCGGGCTCGGCTACCTCATCAACTACGCGCAGTACAACTTCGCGATCGCCGACATGTACTCCGGGATCATCACGATCTCCGCCATCGGCCTGGTCGTCAACCAGCTCCTCGTCGCCCTCGAACGTCGCTTCTCCACCTGGCGCGTCGACGTCTCTGCCGGATAGGACGGACACCAATGACCCGCACCCTGCACCTCAACGCGTTCCTGATGGGCGTCGGCCACCACGAGGCCGCCTGGCGGCACCCCCGCACCGACCCGCGTCGGGTCACCGACGTACGGCACTTCCAGGAGCTGGCGCGGATCGCCGAACGCGGCACCCTCGACTCGCTCTTCCTCGCCGACGGTCTCTCGGTCGGCCCGAACCCCCGACACAACATCCAGGCCGTCTTCGAACCGCTGACCCTGCTCGCGTCGCTCGCCGCGGTGACCGAACACATCGGTCTCATCGCGACGGTCTCCACCACCTACAACGAGCCGTTCCACGTCGCCCGCAAGTTCGCCTCGCTGGACCACCTCAGCGGCGGTCGGGCCGGCTGGAACATCGTCACCTCCGCCCAGGAGCGGGAGGCGGTCAACTTCAACCGGGACAGCCACCCCGAACACGCCGACCGTTACCGGCGGGCCGCCGAGTTCGTGGACGTGGCGGTCAAGCTCTGGGACAGCTGGGAGGACGACGCGCTGGTCTTCGACACCGCAGCCGGGGTGTTCGCCGACACCGACCGGGTGCACGAGGTGGCGCACCGCGGGCCGGAGTTCCAGGTCCGTGGCCCGCTGAACATTCCCCGGGGGCCGCAGGGCCGACCGCTGCTGGTGCAGGCCGGCTCGTCGCCGGACGGGATAGCCTTCGCCGCTCGCTACGCCGAGGCGGTCTTCACCGCGCAGCAGACCCTCACCGACGGGCAGAGCTTCTACGCCGAGCTGCGCCGGCAGGTCACCGCCGCCGGCCGCGACCCGGAGCTGGTGAAGGTCCTTCCCGGCATCGCGCCGGTGATCGGCGGCACCGAAGCCGAGGCGCTGGCGCTCGCCGCCGAGCTGGAGGAGCTGATCGTCCCCGAGTACGCCCTTGCCCAGCTCTCCGGGATGCTCGGCATCGACCTGACCGGCCTGCCGCTGGACGGGCCGCTGCCGGAGCTGCCGGCCGCCGGCACCGTGCAGGCCCACCAGAGCCGCTACCAGCTCGTCACCGAGCTGGCCCGCCGGGAGCAGCTCACCATCCGCCAGCTGATCGGCCGACTCGGCGGCGGCCGGGGTCACCGGGTCGTCGCCGGTACGCCGGAGCAGATCGCCGACCAGATCGAGTTGTGGTTCACCCAGGGCGCGGCCGACGGGTTCAACATCATGCCGCCGCACCTGCCCGGTGGGCTCGTCGACTTCGTCGACCACGTGGTGCCGGTGTTGCGCTCCCGGGGGCTGTTCCGCGCCGAGTACACCGGTCGGACGCTGCGCGAGCACTACGCCCTGCCCCGACCGGCCAGTGCGTACGCTGCGTCGGCCCTGGTGCCGGCGTGACCACCGTGGAGCGCCCCTCGGCGGACATCGCCGAGCTGCGACCGGTGAACCGGGACCTGTTCCGCGCTCTGCTGCGGCGGCAGGCCAGCAGCGTCACGGTGGTCACCGCTGTCGCCCGCGCCACCGACCCCACCTGCCTGGGTGGGATCGGCGCGCCCATCCGGGCGGGCTTTACCGCGACGTCGTTCACGTCGGTGTCGCTGGACCCACCGCTGGTCTCGTTCTGCCTCGGGGTGGCGTCGTCGAGTTGGCCGGTGCTCGCCCGCGCCGAGCACGTCGCCGTGCACCTGCTGGGCGCCGGGCAGCGGGAGGCCGCCACGGTCTTCGCGACCAGTGGCATCGACCGGTTCGCCGCGTACCCGGACTGGACGTCGGGACCGTTCGGGGTGCCGCTGCTCGACGGGGTGCTGGCCCGGCTGCTCTGCCGGGTGGTGCACCGGGTCCCGGCCGGCGACCACACGCTGGTGATCGCCGAGCCGCTGGCGCTCGGCGACTGTGGCGACGGCACGCCACTGGTCCACCACCGGGGCGGCTACACCACCGCCGTCTCCCCGTGAGCGCAGTCACCACGGCCGATCTGCTCGCGTTGGACCGGGCCGCCCAGGACCTGCTGTTCCGGGCGGCCCGCACGGCCAACACGTTCACCGACGAACCGGTCACCGACGCCCAGGTCGCGGCGATCCACGACCTGATCCGGTACGGGCCGACGGCGTACAACGGTCAGCCGTTGCGGGTGCTGCTGCTCCGTTCGGCGGCGGCGCGGGCGCGGCTGTTGCCGTACGTCTCGTCGAGCAACAGGGCGAAGACGGCCACGGCGCCACTGGTGGCGGTGCTCGCCGCCGACGTGGACTTCCACGAACGGCTGCCGGAGCTGTACCCGCACCGGCCGCAGGCCCGCGACTGGCTGAGCGACCGCCCGTCCCGCGCCGAGCAGGCCCGCTTCAGCGCGACCCTCCAGATCGGCTACCTGCTGGTGGGCGTACGGGCCGCCGGGCTGGCCGCCGGCCCGATGGCCGGGTTCGACGCGGCAGGGGTTAGCCGGGAGTTCTTCCCCGACGGCCGGCACGAGGCGCTGCTGCTGCTCAACCTGGGCCGCCCCGGCCCGGACGCCTGGGATCGGCGGCTGCCCCGGCTCAGCACCGAGGAGGTGGTGTGGGCGCTGTGAGCCGGCCCGAGGTCAGCGCGGCTCCCACGCGTCGGGCAGTGCGGTGAGCTTGCGGACGTGCGCGGGCAGTCGACCGCTGACGATCTCGGCGAGGCTCACCTCGTCGACGACCCGCCGCACGGCGGCGCGCACGGCCACCCACAGGCCGGGCAGGTTCTCCGCCGACCCCTCGTACCGGGTTTCCTCGGGGCGCAGCCCGCGTACCCCGGCAAGTGGGCCTTCGACGGCGCGCAGCACCGCGCCGACTGTCACCTCGCGTGGTGGACGCGCGAGGGTGTAGCCGCCCTCGGCGCCACGTTGGGCGCGGACGATGCCGGCCCGGCGCAGATCCGCCAGGACCGCCTCCAGGAACTTGCGGGGCATGTCCTGCTCCGCGGCGATGGCCTGGGTGGACAGCAGCGAGGGGTACGCGGTGGCGAGGCTCAACGCCGCCCGTACCGCGTAGTCGCCGCGCGCGGAGATCTGCACAGTGCCATCATGCCCGCCCGGTGCCGCCGGGCCCTCCGGCGGGCGGTCCGGGTCTCGTGGCGTGCCCGCCGTTTGTGGGTTCGCCCGGGGTGCCGGGGCGGAACCAACCGCCGTTGACGCCCGTCGACTCGGCCGGCGGTCGAGGTCGGACCACCCGGCCGGCCACCGGTTGATCCCGGGCGGCCCGGAACGCGCCCGGGCTGACCCCGATCTCGCGGGTGAAGAAGCGGCCGAAGTTCGTGGGTTCGGAGAAGCCGAGCCGCCGGCCGATTTGGGCGATCGGCTGATCCGTCGCGGTCAGTAACCGGCTGGCCTGCAACGCGACCCGCTCGTCGATGACCTGTTTGGCGCTGCGACCGGTGACGGCCAGGCAGGCCCGGGTCAGCGTCCGCACCGAGCAGCCGAGTTCGGCCGCGTAGTCCTCCACCCGTCGGGTGTGCGGGTAGCCGTGTTCCACCTCGCTGCGGAACCTGTGGAACGTCTCGTCCTCGGGGCGGGACGGCGACCGGTCGTCGTGGGCCACTGCCAGCCGGAGCAGCAGCACCGCCAGTTGATGCCGGAGCAGCGCGCGGGCGGTCGGGCTGTCAGGGTGCCGCCGACAGTCCACCGCCAACTGGCTCACCTCGCTGATCACCGCGTCCTCGTCCTCACCGGCCAACTGCCGCCAGGTCGCTGTCGTGGTCAGGTCGACGTCGAAGCCGTGCAGCGCCTCGGGCTCCCAGGCGACCACTGTGGCGTCGAACTGGGGGCCGGCGCAGCGCAGCACCTGGCCGGGGCGGACCCGCAACAGCGTGCCGGGCCGGCACGGCAGCAGGTGAAAGTCGAGTTCCGCGTCGCCGTGCCCACGCGTGGTGAGAATCAACAGCTCCCGCTCGACGATCACCGGCCGACGCCAGCCCGGGGCACCGGCAAGATCGGCCAGCGCGAACGTGGCTATCTCGTCGGTGACCGGAGACGCCGTTCCGATCGATGGCGCGGGGGAGGGATCGGTGGAGACCATCGCCTGCGACGGTAGCCCGAACCGCAGGTCACCGCATCCCGATCGACGTTCGCAGCGGAATCCGCGGCAAGCTGCGGGCTTGTCGCGGTCCCGGCGGCCGGGCTACGTTACCCGGCGGTAGCGCCGTCGGTCAGCGGTCCACCCGGTATCCGCCGGTCACCCGACCGGCCGGCGGCACCCGCCGACTCGCGATGGGATGGGCATGACGCAGCTGTTCTCGGTCGAAGGTAAGACGGTCCTGGTCACCGGCGGCTCACGGGGGATAGGGCTGATGATCGCTCAGGGCTTCGTCCGGGCCGGCGCACACGTGATCATCTCGTCGCGCAAGGCGGACGTCTGCGAGGCGGTCGCCACCACCCTGTCCGCCGAGGGCCGCTGCGAGGCAATCCCCGCCGACCTGAGCGACAACGCCGGCGCCGAGGCGTTGGCCGCCGCCGTACGCGAGCGCTTCGGTCGCCTCGACGTGCTGGTCAACAACGCCGGCGCGACCTGGGGCGCACCGCTGGAGGACTACCCCGAGGCGGCGTTCGACAAGCTCTGGGCGGTCAACGTCAAGGCTGTCTTCCGACTCACCACGGCGCTGCTGCCGGCGTTACGCGCCGCCGCCAGCGCCGACGACCCGGCCCGCGTGATCAACATCGGGTCGATCGACGGCATCCGGGTGCCGATGATGGAGGTGTACGCGTACTCGGCCACCAAATCGGCCGTGCACATGATCACCCGCAGCCTCGCCCACCAGCTCGCCGGTGAGCAGATCACCGTCAACGCGATCGCGCCCGGCCCGTTCGAGAGCAAGATGATGGCGTTCGCGCTCGACGACCCGGCGAGCCGGGCCGCCATCGAGCAGCAGGTGCCGCTGGGCCGCATCGGGCGCCCCGAGGACATGGCCGGCACCGCCATCTACCTCTCGTCGCGCGCCGGCGCATACCTCACCGGGGCGGTCATTCCCGTCGACGGCGGCATCACCACGCACGGCTGAGCACCGGCCGACCCGGGGAGCGCTGTGCGCGTACTTCCTGGGTGTGTGCCGGGGCCGCGCGGACTCGGCAGATCCGCGCGGCCCCGGTATGGCCGGTGTTGCAGGTTCGGGCGGTCAGCGACCGGCGAGCAGTCGGTTCACCGCCGTGTCGACGTCCAGGTGCTCGGCCTCACGGCCGCGCGGGACGACGACGTAGGTCCGTCGAAGGAAACGCACCAGGACGCTGCGCGGCACCTCGAAGAGGGCGTTGCCGTCCGGTGACGAGAGGGCCAGCGCGACGAAGTCGCCGCGCGGTGTGGCCCAGGGCCAGACCCGCACATCCCCGATGCCGGCCGGCTCGTCCAGGCCGGTGACCAGAAGTTCGCGAGCGAACGACCAACTCACCGCCTCGCCCCCTGCCGATTCGGCATGGAACAGGACATGGACCGCATACGGGTCAGCAGGGTCGTAACGCAGACTGGCACGCACCGGCAAGGCGGTGGCGTCAGGTGCGACGAGCCTTAGCGACGTCTCGACCTCTACGGTCGTCGGTCGGATGACACTCATGGACGTTCTCCCCCCGGCACCGCTGCGGAACGCGCGTGTCCCGCTTTTCCCATACTCAGGTGCTACTCCTGGCTACGCTCCGCCATACGCTGACTTCACCCAGTGGTGGGAAGGGGGACGGAAAGGCCGCGTGAATGTGAGCATTCATGTAGGATTTCCGGTTCTGCCCAGTGCGTGATCCCGCCCGGTATCGGGTGGCTCAGTCGTCGACTTACTCCGGTAACGTCCAGTCGGCCGTTGCAGTGACGGGCCCGAGCGACACTGGGGGGTGAAATGGTGACGAAGCAATCCTCAGTGGATCCGGCGGCGGCGCCCGGCCCGCCGAACGTCGCGGTCCGAGCAGCCGAAAAGCGGGGGTACGGAGTGCCGATGGAGCAGCCCGAGCGGGCCGGTCGGCCGGCGTCCGACGCCGGTCGTCCCGGTGGTGATGGCACCGATGGTGGCGGCGGCAGCGGTGCTGGTCGCGGCGGCGATGCCGGTGCTGGTCGTGGTGGTGGAGTCGCGGTGCAGGACCCGCCGCGTCGTCCTCGCTGGCGTGAGCGGATCTCGCTGACCCTCGACCTCATCCGCGCCAACCCCACCGGCCGGATCGCACTCAAGATCTTCATCGCGATCGCCGGGGCGCTGGTGGTGACCATCGGCATCGCCCTCATCCCGCTCCCCGGGCCCGGCTGGCTGCTGGTGATCGCCGGCCTGGGCATCTGGGCCGTCGAATACCACTGGGCGCGCCGGCTGCTCGGCTTCACCCGCCGCCACGTCCACGGATGGACACGCTGGGTAACGAGACAGTCGCTGCTGGTGCGAATCGTGCTCGGCTCTGTCGGCCTGGTCTTCGTGGCCACGGTGGTCTGGCTGTCCCTCAAGTACAGCCTCGGCATCGACGTGGTGGCCGAGGCGATGCACTACCTCGCGACCCACTGACCCCGGATTTCCGGTCCGGTTCCACGATCGGGTAGAGTCAGTGGCGCTGAGGGCGATTAGCTCAGTGGGAGAGCGCTTCGTTCACACCGAAGAGGTCGCTGGTTCGATACCAGCATCGCCCACTCTCAGTTTCCGCAAGTCAGAGGCCGCTTCCCGGGTTCGGGAGGTGGCCTTTCTGCTTGTGTGGAGTAGCCGCGGTCAATGTGTCTGTGTGGCGTGGCCGGAGGATGGTGAACGTGACGGACGTGCTGAAGGTTGACGACCTTCGCCGGGTGTGCGGCGTGCTGCTGGACATGGTGGAGGAGCGGTTCGGCGCGGAGATCGACCTTGCGGGCGTCGGTGTCGATCTCTACTGGAACGTCGACCTGGAGACCGCGTTCGACCTGAGAGACGTTCCGGGATCGGGAATCGACGTCGGGCAGTGCGGTGACGACGTGGCAGAGCTACATGCACTGCTGCGCCGTCCGGCAGACCCCGTGCCGACGCTCTGGCACGACCTGCAACATCTCGCCGGTGTCCTGAGGCTGCTGGCCTACCTCGACCTGCCAGGTGTCAACGCCAGCGAGAGTTGAAGGAGCACCAGCGGCACCGCTGCCCGGCCTGGCCGACTGGTGTGTCAGCAGCCGAGAGAATCGCCGAGCCGCTTGAGTGCGTCGCGGGTCGCCCTCGACGAGACCTGGTTGCCGCAGGCTGCCCCCACCCGTGTAGGTGTGCGAAACCGGGCCATCGTGGACGGCAATGCTGCGGTGCTGGGCCGCTCAGTGTATTCGGAGAACCGGCACAGCGGCCGGTGCGATCGAGAGCCGGCGGGACGTGGCCCGCATCAGCGGCAGGAAGGCCACGCTGGCGTGCTCGACGAGCGCCGGAGTAGCGCCGGGTGCCGACGCGTCATCCGGACGTAACCCCGGAGTCTGAGAGGCCGTGCGGCCAACCAATGACACGCTCGGCGGTGACGCCTCGAAGGTCGGTCCCGTTCCACCGGGCCCCGGTAACGTCCGTTCGTCCATACTCCGGATCGTGCGTCAGGACGTAGCTGAACCGCGCGTAGGACAGATCCGTGTCACGCAGGTCGGCATCCCGTAGATCACAGCCAGAGAAGCTGGCACCGCGGAGGGAGGCGCCCCGGAGGTCGACGCCACGGAAGTCACACAACTTGAATGAGTATCCATCAAGTGTGCGATGCCGAAGATCGCGACCCGCGAACGACTTCTTCGTCGCGCCGGGCAGGATGCTCATCCGCGAACGGTAGCGTGGTCGTCCACTGCCGAACCACCGGCTTTCTACTCACTGACCTGCGAGGCATTCGGCAGGGCAGGCGCCCGCTGGTGTCTAGTCCCACCATGCTCGACAGATCCGTCCCAGCACATACTTTGACGAGGCACCTAGATCGTTCGGGGGTCACGTCATTGTCGGTAGATGTTCCCGTCGGCCTGAGGGAGGCCGTGATGCCGCTGGATTCTGGCTCGGTCGGTTGCGGGGTGGCATAGCGACTTGCAGCGCTGGCTCGCCGTCGGGACGTAGGCTCCCGGCGTGACCGTGTACGACATCGCCGCGCGGCTGCCATCCATCGACGTGTTGCGCGAGCGCTGCAAAGCCCTAGCGATGCTCGATGCGATCGTCGAGGGCGACTACTATGCCTACGACCGCGAATGGGGCGAGGACGAGGCGGCGTCGATGCGTAACGGCAGCGGCGAGGAGTACGACATAGTCTTCACCGCCGACGGCGTATTCGTCCGGGGTATCTACCACGAGTCGTCGATGTTCAACTACAGCGACGGGCGGCTGTGGCCGGGCCTCCTCGACGGAATGCCTGAGCAGTTCCAGACGCAGGTACACGAGCCTGCGTTCTGCCGGCAGGACGGCACCCTTGACGCCACCTTCGTCCTCTGGCGGCGCACCAACGACGAGCGGTGGCATGCCGGCAACGACATCGACTTCTCACCTGCCGACGACGATGAGGTCGACCCAGACGGCTCATGGCTGCTCGACATCCTCTGCGACGACATCGTCTCGGAGTACATCGAGCACGCCAAGGATGTCTACGAAATTGAACTGGATCACGCTGTGGTTGAACACGTCGTTGCGCTCCGTCCACTGACCGACGCAGCCGTGAGCGCGCTCAACCCGGAAGTTGAACTGGCCGACCTGCGCGAGAAGGCAAAGGAGTACGGCTACCCGACCACGGCGGCGTAGAGCCCCGGGTCAACCCGCACGAACCTGCCGCAATTGCGGTCCTGTCACCGTAGGTGAGGGCTGCGGCCAAGCGGTGGAATCGCCTTTCAAGCACCTGGTGGGACGCCACTGTCAAGCATGTCCCGTGACGGGGCAAACAGCCGCCCGCTGGTGTATGGGAGGACTTCTGTACGTCCATCAAGGCGGCCCGAGACGGGCCGCAAGCGCCGCCGCCTGTCGCTCCGCTGTCGCTCCGACTCCGGCCACGCAACATGCCCCGGCGGCTGGCGCGAAAGCGAAGGCTTAAGGGGCTGCCGCGGCACGACAGACCGTTGACGAGCGAGGTGGTGGGCAGTCCGGACCGTCGCGGGCGCCGGCTGGGCCCAAGATCGTGCCGTTTCCAGGCCGTCAGAGGGAAACGGGCGACGCCCAACGTTGAACATCAATGCCAGGCGTAACAGCAGCTCACAAGGCAGAGAGCCCGCTTTGGTCGACTGCGCCCCCGCCGCTGATCATCACAACGCCAAGTGTTGAACGCTTACTCCTGTGGCGGGGGAGTGAGCCAGGCCAGGGGTTGTCCGCTGAGGGCGGCGTCGGCAAGGCGGTGGGCGCTGGCGGTCTTTAGCGCGGCTCGTGAGCTGTCGATCCAGCGCTGGACGTTGTCGATGCCTTGGTGGCGGTACTCGACGGCTTGAACGAGGCATTCCAGCTTGTCGGCGTCACGGGCGACGACAGCTTCTAGTGTCTCGCCGGCTTCGTATTCGGCGACTGCGGCGGTGATGACGTCGGCGACGGCTGGGGGGCAGGCGGCGACCTGGTCGGCGGTGACGGCGGTGTTGGGTACGGCGGTGAGGTAGCGCTTGGCGATGTGTGGGATGTCGGTGATTCGGGTTTCCTGGGTGTCGTGCAGGGTGCAGAGCATCGACACTCGGGCTGGGTCGGCGCCCTCCATGGCGGCGAGCATCATTCCGATGAGCGCCGTTCGGAAGGAGTGCTCGGCGATGGATTCGGGTTGCTTAACGCCGGCGAACCACCAGCCGGTGCGGGCGGCGCGTTTGAGGACGCCGGCTTCGAAGATGAAGTTCATCGCTCCGGCGGCGTCGTGGTCGTCGGTCATCTGCCCGTCCCTGTGCCGGTGAGTCCGTCCGCCCGCAGGCTGTAGACGATAGAGGTTAGTTCCTGCCGCGACTGGGCGGAGATCCGGTCACTGTCCAGGAGCGGGACACTGTGGTCGAGGAGTGTTCGAGTCGCGGCGGGGTTGTCGAGAGCGAGACCGCGTCGTGCGGCCAGCAATGCCCAGACGTTGTGGATGTTGAGGTCGACGAAGGGATGCCCTGGATCGATGCGCTCGACCAGGTGCCGAAGAAGGATTGAGCCATGCCAGTCAGCGAGCGTTTCGGGCATGAAGGAGTCGTCGCGGTGGCGGTACGGGATCTCGCCCACCCAGTACGCCGAGTAGTTGAGGGCCGCTCGCTCGCAGGCGTCGTCGGGGTGTGCGCGAGCGATGAAGTCTCGTAACGGTTCCGGGTCTCCCTGGTTGGCGAGGGACGTGACGACGGAGCGGGCGTCGGGCCACAGCGGTGACCAGGTGCGAAAGATGGTCGTGCGGCGTGCTCGGGCGGTGGTCTGGGTCAGCCAACCTGCTGCTGCCCTGGTGGGGTCCATGCCGGCGAGGAAGCAGGCTTGCCGGTGCAGCAGCACATTGCGATGCCGTCCGGCTGCGGCCCGGTCGGCGAGCACCTGGAGGTGAGCGAAGAACGCACGTTGCTCGTCGACGGACAGGCTCGGCCCGGACGCGACGGGACCGCGTCGGGGATGGGCGACGGGTAGCCCCCTGGCGAAGGCCGGTGTCTGCCCGAGAACGGCCCAGAGGATCAAGTCGGTCAGGCGGTGGGTGAGTACGGACCAGCCAAGCGGGTGTTCGGCGATGTCGCAGCGGCCCACATGTTCGTTGAGGACGGCGGCGAGGATGAGATCCGCCTCGGCGGCGTCGTCAAGTGCTGCGAGCAGGAGTGTGTTCGCGCCAAGCCGTCCGAGCCGGCGTCGGACGGCGATCGACTGCCCGAGCGGTACCGCGGTGAATGGCCGGCGCCCGGACTCCCAGCTTTGCACGGTCACGCGATCGACGTTCAGGTCGACGGCGAGCTGCTCCTGCGTGAGCGGGATGGACTCCCGGATCAGCTTGAACAGGTAGCCGGTCACCTCGCCGCGATGCGGTGCTGATCGTCCGTGACCTTTCATGCGTCATCCCTACGTTGACCCGTGGTCGACGTTCCGCTGTGGAACCGATGCTGCGGCAGCTCATCTGGCCTGCTCACTCGTACTGCGGGTGAGTCCCACCGCCGTCGCCGTGATCGTAGCGTCGCAGTTACCGAACGTTCCAGATCCGGTCCCGTCGTTTCGGGGTCGGCCGTGGAGTGCTGCCCAGCGGAGGGAGCCAGTGATGCGGGACAGGACACCACCATGGCGACGAGTGACCTACGACCAGTACCTGATCGCCGTCGCGATGACCCTGGCACGGCGACACCGCCCGGCTTGGTCGTGGCGGAAGTGGAGCTGGGTCTGCCGCTGTGGGGCGGAACTGCCCTGTCGCAGCCGACACCGCATTCCGATCAACCGGGGGCACTGGCCCGCCGAGGAGGAGCAGTGAGCAACGCGGCCGAGCGGCAGATCCTGGTCGTACACCTGCTCGCTCAGGACGGCCTGGGCACCGGTTGCCGGGCGTGGTGGTCGCGGCTCACGCCGTACCCAAGCTGGCAGGTGGACTGGGCGACGAGCCGGCAGGCGCGGTCGATGACGGCGGCGCTGCTTGGAGGCCGCGCATGACCACGCACGGCCCGGTGCTGCCGATCTGGAGCTGCGGCGGCTGCGCCGCGCCCTGGCCCTGCCGCACTCGGCAGCGCGAGCTACGCGCCGAGTTCGACGACGCCCCGATCTCCCTGGCCCTCTACCTCGGTGCGCAACTGGTGCGGGCCTCCGAGGACCTGACCTGGGTGCCGGCGGGTGCGCTGCACAGACGCTTCCTCGGCTGGCTTCGGTGAGCATCCTGCGGACCTACGATCAGTCCTCGTCGTACTCGGACTCGTCGACCAGGCCCATCACGAAGGTCTCGAAGTCGGGGGCGAGGACGGTGATCTGGTAGTTCCACTCCTGGTCGACGTGCACTACGGCAGGCTCACCGGGCGAGCGGTAGTCGAGGGCGATCATGTCGTGACCCGCCGACGGGCAGTCGGCGATGTAGATGCCGATGTCGGGGTAGCCCCATTCCGCCACCCAGAAAGCGCTGCCGATCTCGCCACAGAGGCTGAACCCGGCAGTTCGACCGACCGATGCCAACGTGTACACGCCAACGTGGTCATCAGCCCAGGAGGTTCGGCTGGGTGCGGGGTGGGCATCACGGGCGAAAGAGCCGCCGTTGTGTCGACGGGCCAGGTCGACGTACGCGGTGGGCAACTGGTAGCCAAGCTGCGCTTCCACCGTCCGCAGAACCTCGTCGGTCAGCGGGGGGCGGAGCGCGGAGTGGGTCAAGGCAGTTCAGTCGTCTCCGTATTCGTCCACGTCCAGCTCGGCCCTTGTGTGGTGTAGGAACTCCAGGGCTCGGCGATCGAGGTGCCAGCCGAGTCGTTGATGCTGGTCGCCATCGTCGTCTTTGAAGTAGCGCACCACCTGGAGTGTCGAGGTGATGCCCTCACCCTCCGCTTCATCGATCACTCTCACGAGGGCCGCGATCTGATCAGCGATAGGCCCAAGGCGGTCGATGATGCGGTCGATCTGCTCATCGACCGTCAAGCCGCTGTCACGACACACAACCCTCCACGAGTGGACGGCCGGCACCGGAGGGTTCTCCCTCTTACTCCCCTTGACGCTGATCTCGTCTGGCTCCATGCCTAACCGTGTCGCCATCTCGCGCGAAGGGAGACGGTCCGAACGCAACGAGAAGTAGACGTACTGATGTACCCGCATGGCCCGATCATGGCAGCGCGCCAGCGCGACAGACCAGCGTCACCCTGGCGACGCGAATTCGCCGTGCAGCCGTCAGTTATCGTCGGAGAACGACCTGAGAGGGAATCGACATGCCTCCGTCTCCAGCGCTGCGATGACCCGGTCCGGACGACATCAGATACTGCGGTGGACGGCCGCTGTGCTCACAGTGCTCGTCGGTGTGGTCCTCGTGGTGACGGTTAGTCGGTTCATTCCGGCCTACCGGGCCGAGCCGACGCTTTCCGGTCAGTCCGGCTACCTGGGCACGATCCTTGGCGCGGTGGCTCTGCTTGTCGTGATGGTGCAGTCCCTGCGCTGGCTGGCCCGTCGAGAGGAGCCACTCGGGCTGCTCGCGCGCCTGCAGTTGAAGGTCGCCAGCGACGTCGCCGCCCGGGCCGCGCAGATGCGCCGGACCGCGGAGGACATCGACCTGGCGTACGGGGCGGGTGGCGAACCCGATACGACGCTGCAGGCGCTCGCCGATGGGCTGCGGCACCGGCAGACACGGGTGGTCCTGGTCGCCCACCCCGGCCGCGGGAAGTCGTACAGCACGCTGCGGATCGCGCTGGAGTTGGTGAACGACGATCCGCAGGTGCTTCCACTGGTCGTGCCGTTGAGCCGCTGGACCGGTCAGAGCGACATCACGACCTGGCTGGCCGGCTTCGTCGCTGTCGAACTCAACGTGTCCCGCCGATCCGCCCGGGAGCTGATCGAGTCGGGCGACGTGCTGCCCCTGCTCGACGGACTCGACGAACTCTGCAGCACGGAGGAGGCTGTGGAGCCGGCCGAGTGGTTCCTCCAGCGGCTCGTTGACTGGCGGCTGCGCGGCAAGCGGGCGCCGTTCCTCCTCACCTGCCGTCAAGCCACCTGGCGGGCGATCCGGGCGGACCTGCGCGAGCATCACACCTTGACCTCGTACACGGTTCGGCCGGTCGGCTACGCCGACGCCACCACCTATCTGTCGCGCTCCATCGGCGGCACCGACCGCTTCCCGGTGGCGGAAAGCCTGGCCGAGTCGTTGCGGGACGCCGGCCAGGTGAGGGCGCTGAAAAGCCCGTGGCAGCTGAGCATGGTGGCGGAGTTGGCCCGCAATCGGCGGTCGATCGGCGGTTCATCTGAGCAACTGGTCACCGGCGCGGAGGCGGCTGATGTCCGGTCGCTGGTGGCACGGTACGTGGAGTCGGTCGTCCTGAGCGGCTCGATGTGGCGCCGTCTCCGCAACGTCGCCGACCTGTACTGGCTGTCGCGGTATGCACGCTACTTGGAGCACAATCGCGTGACCCAGGCCAGCTTCGCAGGACGGGCCCTGCCGTCGCACGACATCGTGCTGCACCGACTTTGGCCGATCGCCGGCCGTCGGGTGCCTCGCCTCGTGGACCTCGCCATCTGCGTACTGATGTCGGCGCCCGGCTTCGTCTGGCTGACTCTGTTCCTGTGGCCACGCGGGTGGCTCGGTCGCGGTGTCCTGCTCATCGGCGCTCTGACCTGGGTGGCGATGCTCGCGCGCACGAGCACGAAGCCGTGGGTGCCCGCGGCCACCCCAGACTGGTCCCGCCTGGGCAATCCACGGTTCTTCTTGCCACAGGCAGCAACGGCCCTGCTCATCGGCGCGGCCGCCTGGGTGCTCGTTGACCCGTTGGTCGGGCTGATCGGATTCGCTACGTCGTGGCTCGCGATCGGGCTGACCGTGGGGTTCGGACAGACCCTGGCCACCGATGCCCGCCCGGAAATCGTCGGCCCGCTGGGCGTCCTGCGCCATGAGCGCACGGTATCCCGGCTCTCCGCGGCGGTCGTCTGCCCGGCAGTGGTGTGGGGCTTCAGCTACACGTGGGGTTTGTGGCCCGGCGCGGTGCTGGGTATCGGCTATTGCGTGATCGTCGGCGAGACGGTCGCCTGCGCGCTCTGGCGGCGCTACCTCGCGATGATCGTCGCCTCGGCGTTCCGGATGCCTCCGGCACCGGCCCGCTGCCTGCAGCGGATGTGCGCGTTCGGCTTCCTGCGCCCAGCTGGCATCTCGTATCAGTTCCGCCACGACGACCTGCTGTCGCACTTCGCCCACCGACACGACGCCCGTGAACACCTGAGTCGCGTGAGAGCCGGGGCGGGCGCTCGTCAACAGGCCAGACCGACGGTCGAGTGAGCCAGCGTGATTCCCCAGCGAAAGTTCGAATTCCCCGGCCGCTACGCGCCGCCCTGCGAGCCGCCCTTGACCCCGGATCCCTCTGCGACCCCTCGGGCCAGCGTTGCCGGTAGGCCAGGGCCTGCCCGTGGTGCACGCGCCGCATTCCCACCACGGTCTCATCGTGACGTGCGGCGTCAGTTTTCGCTCGACGTTGACAGGGTCTTCACGATCGCCGCCGCCAGGCTCATTGCCTTCTCCTGAGCCGCTGCGGTGATCTCGGCAGCGGAGTTCTGCTGGCGTGGCCACAGCGCGAGCGCCTCGATGCTGATCAGCAGTGGTCCGTGCGCGAAGACCAGCCGGGCGTCGCCGGGCAGATAATCCACCCCTGCGTCGATTGCCGGGTCTACTCGTTCAACCGTCGCGGTGGTTAGCCGCGCGCTCGTCGAGGCGATGGTCACCGCGCCTGACCCCCACCGTGCAGTCGCCTGGCCGATGTTGAGGCGGAACTCTTCGCTCGGGCAGCGGGCGGCTCGCGCCCTCGTTGCGCCGGCGACGGCAGCAGAGGCATCGGGCAGGTGAAACACCCGGACATTCAAGAGGGTCATCGGGGGCTGGATGTTCTGGAAAGACGGCACGGGGTTGACCTCGAGGCCAGCGGACCACACTGCGTCAAGCTGCAACCCGGTGTTCTTTGCGCGGTCTGGATCGGCGATGAGCAAGTCGCAGGGTTCGTACCACGCCTCGCCGGTCTCGATCTCGCCCTGCCGGATGTCGTCGCCGACACCGGTCTGCTTGACCAGCCCTCCAATAGTCGCCATCAGGGCCTGCGGCTCGTTGGGCAGGGCCGATCGGGTGGCGCTCACCGACGGCGTCGGCGGGGCAGGCTGTTCCACGCAGCCGGCAAGTCCCGCCAATACCAGCACCCCTGCGATAAGAGGACCGCCGCGCATTCGCCCACCGACAATCATTGATACCCCGCTTCCATTCGGGCCGCAGCATAGTGTTCTTCGCCTCCGGCGGCTGCCCGCGCCGAGGCAATGCCTGTGCCCTAGGTGTACTGGTGGGACCAGCGGAGAGCCGAGGGTGATGGCAAGATCGGTCCGTCGCTCGGCGCTTCCCCCTGTCAGCCGAGAAGCCCGTAGGAGGAGTCGTGCCGACCGCGCTGGACTTTCTGGCGGGCCCGCTCTGCCTCGCACTTGGCGTGGTGTTCACGCTGCACGCGGTTCGACGCTTGCGAACAGAGAGGCGGCGGGGCCAGCGGCCGCGTCGCAGAGAACTTCTCAGTGGACGCGAGTTGCTATGGGAGGGCCTCGCGGTCGCCCTGCTCGGGACCGCCAACCTGCTCGATAGACCGTGGACTCTTCTGGCCATTCCAGCCGTGGTCGTGCTCGGGGTGCTCGCGGTGCGCATCCTCCTGCGCTTGATTCGGGAACATCGGTCATAGTGCCTGAAGCGACCCTCGCCCATGGCCGGGACGCCACGTTGGCGCACTCGGCGACTGCGGCCTGCGCACGCAAGCAGTGAGCGCCGGGGACTGTCAGAATCGTGTCGACGGAGCCGATGCGCGGGGCGAGGAGAAGGCATGAGCGACTTCAACGACAAGATCATCGCGGAGTTTCGCGCCAACGGTGGGCAGGTCGGCGGTCAGTTCGCCGGCGCCCCGCTACTGCTGTTGCACACGGTCGGTGCCAAGAGCGGCCAGCCTCGCGTGAGCCCGATGATGTACCAGAAGGTGGACGGCGGCTATGCCGTGTTCGCGTCCAAGGGCGGCGCGCCCAGCAATCCCGACTGGTACTACAACCTGCTCGCTGACCCGAAGGCCCAAGCGGAGATCGGTACGGACAAGGTCGAGTTGGTCGCCAGAGTCGCCGCGGGGGACGAACGGGAGCGGATCTGGAGCGCTCAGAAGGCCGCGTATCCAGGCTTTGCCGACTACGAGCGGAAGACGACCCGCCAGATCCCAGTCGTCGTATTGGAACCCGCGCGGTAGGCACGTGACGTCACGTCGGTGCACCCGCGGGGTGCTCGCCCGCATGGCGTGAGCGATCTCGCCCACCCGCACCAAAAGGTGGCCCGGTCGCCGAAGCGACGTTTCATCCGCGAAAGTGGGCGGCGGCATGCCGCACGACAGTCCATTAGCAACGCATTGAACAGCGTTGACGTAGATCATCTTGCTGACTAGGGTGAGCGCGCTATGACGTTCTGATGATACGGGGGCTGGAATGTTCGTCGGATCAACGTTGGGTGCGCACACCCGTCTCACTCGCCGTGGTGTTGCCGCGTTGGCCGCGTCGCTGGCACTGGCCGCCGGTTCGATGCTGGTGGCGCCGCCTGCATCGGCGGCCGTCCGAGGACCGTCCGGGACGAAGGCGCCTCTGCAGCCGGCAATCAGCTTCCCGGGCGGGGACAGCGCCGCCGAAGGTGGCCAGATCGCCATCACGTTCGCCGCGAACGGCGACACCCGGGTGACCAAGTTCCGCTACAGCGTCGACAACACGCATCTGGACGGCGAGGTCCAAGCGGCGTCGGACGGTACGGCCAGTGTGACGATCGACGTAGGCAGCGTGACGGGTGAGCGGCCGGTGTACGCGGTGGCGGTCGACCGCCGCGGCCGGCTGAGCCCCATGACGCAGGGAAGCTTCACGGTGTCTGCCATCTGGAGCCTCCAGGGCCAAGCGTTCGACACCACCACCTGGCTGCCGTTGGAGGGGGCGACGATTCGGCTGGAGCCGGCCGGGATCGAGGTCGTGACTGGCCCCGATGGTGCCTTCCAGTTCGTTGTCGACCCGGGCCTGTACAACCTCATCGGCACGTACGCCGGCCCGCCCAGCCTTTACGGCAGCCAGCAGTTGGAGCTTGACAACCAGGGGATGCGGTTCGACCTTTACCTGTTCCCGGACTCCGGGAGCTGATGTCCCAGCCTCCGCGTGATCGATTGGGAGGCCTGGCCCTGGCGCTCAGCGCCAGGGCCATCTTCCTGCCGCCAGGCTGAGGACAGCGGCTGGACGGCCGAAGCGGACGGCAGTAGCCGGGGTGGGTCTGGCCGCACCACGTACGGGGGACTGGCGGCCTTGTTCTCGCCGGGGGTCAGATCCGACGCGGCGAGTCCGTCGGCGGGGCGAGCTCCCGCCGACGGACCTCAACGTGAGACGCCGCCTACGGTTTGCGGGCGAGGAGCCCGACGAAGGTGTGATAGGTGTCGGTCTGCACCGTAGCCGGTGCGTCCGGCTCTGGGTGCCACTCGGCCAGCGGCACCAGCCCCGGCTCCAGCACCGTCAGCCCGTCGGCGAACGAGAGGATCTCCTCGTCGGTACGCCAGCGGCCGGTGCCCAGCGACTCGTTGAAGACCCGCTCGACCTCGCGGGCCTTGCGGGAGCCCTCCGGGTCTCGCTCGCCCGGGTCGCGGAAGTGCGAGATCGCCACGTAGCTGCCGGAGGGCAACGCATCGATCAACGCGGCCGCCACCGCCTTCGGGTCCTCGTCGTCGCCGAGGTGGTGCAGGATCGCGAAGAGCAGCAAACCGATCGGCCGGTCGAAGTCGAGGAACCGTCGTACGTCAGGGTGGTTGAGGATCGCCTCCGGCTCACGGATGTCCGCCTGGATCACCGTCGCGGTGCCCTCCGCGGCGAGCAGGGCCCGTCCGTGCGACAGAACTATCGGGTCGTTGTCCACATAGACCACCTGAGCCTTCGGGTTCTGCTCGGTGGCGACCTCGTGCACGTTGCCCTGGGTGGGCAGCCCCGAACCGATGTCGAGGAACTGGTCGATGCCGGCCTCGCCGACGAGGAAGCGAATCACTCGACGCAGAAAGGCCCGGTTGGCCTGGCCGGCTGCCGGCCCGTCCGGTGTGATCCGCAGAGCGTGCTCGGCGACCTTCCGGTCGGCCTCGAAGTTGTCCTTGCCGCCGAGGAAGAAGTCATAGACCCGGGCCACGCTGGGGATGTTGGGGTCGATACCGGGGGGTGCCGCCTTGTCGCGGGTCACAGGCGTCTCCATTCGATGGGGATTGGCGCAGGTCGAGGTCTGCGGCGGTGCCGGCGTTCCGGCGAGTGTAACGATCGGGAGGGTCGAATTTTGCCCCACTGGTATCGCTCCCAGTGAATCGTCCCCTCGATTTTGGCGACACACCGGGTCGCGGCCGGCAGCCGGCCGCGACCCGCCCCGCCCGAGCGACGCGGCCCCGGCGTCAGGAGCAGTTCTTGCCCTTGTTGATGCAGGTGGCGATGCGCTGCATCGTCTGGGCGGAGTTGACGTTGACGAAGTCGTTGTGGTCGGAGAAGGGGTTGTGGTTCTCCTCGGGGAAGGAGTCGAGGGCGTACTGGCCCTTGACCTGCACGTCGCGGGCGATGTCGTAGGCCACGGTGATCCGCAGCTGCGGGATCGCCCGGAAGCCCTGCGGGCAGGCGCCGGTGGCCTTGTCGGCGAACGCGACGTGGTTGCGGTGGTTGTCGCTGTCGACGTTCCGGCCGTCCCAGCAGCCGGGGAAGTCGTGGACGCGCTGCACCTGACTGCCGGCGGGGCAGATCGGGTACTTGTCGGAGAGCCGGTCGGTGAAGCCCGAGCAGGTCCAGGTGGCACGGGCGTTGGCCGGGCCACGGCTGGTGGGCTTGGCGTCGCCGGTGAGGGCCCGGAGGAACTTCGGCATCGGCACCACAGCGCTGACGGGGTTGCCGCGGTACTCGATCAGCACCTGCGCCGGGCGGACGATGCCGCCGGTGTTGCCGGGCAGTTCAAGGTTGGGTCCCTGCGGGTCGGGGAGCGCAGCGGCGGCGGTGGTGGGCGCGCTGCTCGGTGCCGTCGGGGTGCTGGGGGCCTGGTCCAGCGTGCAGCCGGCGAGCGCTTCGAGACCCTGCGGGCGAGGGGCCTGCCGCCCGATCGCGGTGGCGATCCGGTTGAGCACGGCGACCCGCTTGGCGCGTAGCGGTCCGAGGATGGCGTTGTCGACGAACGCCGGGCCGCCCTGGCCACGACTGGTGACGAGGCGTTCGTTGGCTTCGGAGATCTGCCGGTCGAGGTCGTCGAGGTTGCGGTTCACCTCGGCGAGCGCCCGATCGGGTACGCCGGGCAACCTGTCCCGCACGGCCGGGCACTGAATTCGCGGATTCGCGGCCTGGGCTGCCTTGACGCTCTCCCGGTGGGCGCTGCCGGGCATCCGGGCGTGCATGTCGTCGTAGCTGACGTCACAGTCGACAAGCGAGACCAGGCCAGGCTGGCTACCGCCGGCGGCGGTGATCGTGGTGCTGATCTGCTTGATCATCGCGGCGCGGCGGGCCCGGAGAGAGTCGATGACCTCCCGGTTGAATGCGGCGTCGATGCGGCCCCGGCTGGCGGTCATCCGCTGGTTCGCGGCGGCCTGCTGGCGATCCAACTCGGCCAGCAGACGGTCGACGGTGCCGCGGGCCCCAATGGGGACGGCCCGCAGCCGTTTGCCGACCGAGGGGCAGACGACCATCGGCTGGGTCTGGGCGAGGGCCTGCTGGACCTGCTTGCCGCCGCGGACGGTCTTGTCGATGCGCACCACCGGCCAGAAGTAGGACGACTTGTCGCCGTTGCGGCAGGTGGTGCCGGAGGCGTCCAGATCGGCGTCGGAGGAGTTCGCGGTGATGGCCAGGTTGCCGACGAAGTCGTGGACGTGTTCGGCGCCGTTGCGGATGCCGGGCTGGGCCACCGGATTGTCCGGGCTGAACTTGCCGTTGCCGTTCGTGCCGCAGTCGACGGTGAACCGGCCGGTCGACGCACCGGCGGCCGGCCTCGGGTTCTGCACGTTCGGCGGCACGTTCTCGATCGACACGAACTGGTCCAGGCTGGTGGCGGCATCCGCGGTGCCCTTGCCACCGCTGGAGACGAAGGTGGCGGTGAGCGCGCCGGTGGCCGCCAGCACGAGCGCGGCCATGGCGATTCGGGCCGGCCGGGTCTGGACCAGTGCGGTCCCGTTCTTTCTGCGGTTCATCGGAATCTCCTCAAAGCCGGAAAGGGCTCCGGTGCTGTGCTGTCTCCCCTCGGTACGGGCCAACGGGCGGTCAACGGTCAGCGGTCACCCTGCACGTCATGGTTCGGTAAGAAGTCGGGCATGAGCCGGTCCGGTTGTCGGCCGAGGCGTGAGACACGTTGGCGATCATCGATCTCCTGCGGCATCGTCGACGTATGACAGGCGTTCGCTCGTCCTCGCCGTTCCGCCGTCTGCGGTCGGGTCTGCTGGCCGCCGTCGTGCTGTCGACTGCGGTGCTCGGCACCGCTCTGAGCGTCGCACCGGCGGCCGACGCCGGCATCGTGACGCCCGCCGCGTACCCGGGGGTCGCCCCAGCGCCCGGCGGGGCCGCGGTGTCCGTCGCAGCACCGGCCGGAACCTCGTCGCCAACGCCGTCCAGCACGCCAAGCACCTCGCCCGTCCCGCCGAGTGCGCCCACGAACCTGACCGCCAGCGAGGTCCGGAGCGCGTCGGTCACCCTCACCTGGACGGCCGCCACGTCCGGCTGCTGCGCCATCGCGGGGTACGACATCACGTACTACCAGG
Source organism: Micromonospora hortensis (assembly GCF_022230935.1). Taxonomy (NCBI): domain Bacteria; kingdom Bacillati; phylum Actinomycetota; class Actinomycetes; order Micromonosporales; family Micromonosporaceae; genus Micromonospora; species Micromonospora hortensis. Next base: position 356,341 of record NZ_JAKKFE010000033.1, on the reverse strand, counting down.
AGTTCGGCGACATCGTCTTCAGCGCCAGCGTCGGGGCCGTCACCAGCACCACGATCACCCGCTCCCTCGGGCCGGGCCAGCAGTACACGTTCCGATTGATCGCCCGGGACAGCCTCGGGCAACGCTCGAACTGGTCGAACGCGCTGACAGTGGTCACCCCGGTGACGGACACCGGCCCGGACACCACCCCGCCGACCGCGCCGCAGAACCTGACCGTCGGCGAGGTGACCGCGTCGACCGGCACGTTGTCCTGGTCGCCGTCGACGGACGACGTCGGCGTGCTCGGGTACAACGTCTACCGGTTCGACGGCTGGTTCACCTCGCAACTGGTCGCCACCGTGCCGGGTACGACGTACACGACGCCGCTACCTGCGTCGACGCCGCTGCGGAACCTGTACTACGTGCGGGCCCGCGACGCGGTGGGCAACGTGTCGATCGCGTCGAACACTGTCACTCTGCCCACGACGACGACCACTCCGACGCCCCCGCCGCCCTCGACCTGCCGGGTGACCTACCGCAACCAGTCCGAGTGGCAGGGCGGCTTCGTGGCCACGGCGACGGTCCACAACGCCGGGGCGGCACCGATCGACGGCTGGGCCGTCACCTTCAACTTCCCGGGAGATCAGCAGGTCAGCTCGGGGTGGAACGCCACGATCGGCCAGAGCGGGACCACAGTGACCGCTCGTAACGTCGACTGGAACCGCGTCCTCGCGCCGAACGGCTCCGCGACCTTCGGCGTCCAGGGGCGGTGGAGTGTCAGCGACGCGCCGCCGACCGGCTTCTCGCTGAACGGCGCTTCCTGCACAGTGGGCTGAAGGAGCTCGTGAACACACATCCGGCCACACCCCACCGTCGCCGCGCGCGGGCCCTGCTCGGGGCTGTCGCGGTCGGCATCGTCACCGTCGCCACCACGCTCGCCGCTGCGCCCGCGCCCGTCTCCGCAGCGAACACGCTCACCATGCGCGGTGCCGACGTCTCCTCGTTGCAGCGCAGCCTGGATCTCGGCGCCAGGTACTACGACGCCGGTGGGGTAGCCCGCGACCCGCTGGACATCCTGAAGTCGGTCGGCGTCAACTACGTCCGGCTGCGCGTCTGGAACAACCCGATCAGTGGCTACAACAACAAGAGCGCGGTGTTGGGTCAGGCGAGGGCGGCCAGGGCGAAGGGCCTCAAGGTGCTCGTCGACTTCCACTACTCCGACACCTGGGCCGACCCTGGCAAGCAGTACAAGCCAGCCGCCTGGGCCGGCCACAGCCTGAGCCAACTGCGTACCGACGTCTACACCTTCACCTACGACGTCTGCGCCAGCCTCCGGGGGCAGGGCACCCCACCGGACAGTGTGCAGATCGGCAACGAGATCAACGTCGGGATGCTGTGGAACGAGGGCAAGGTCGTCAACAACGACTTCGCCCCGCTGGCCGGGCTGCTGAAGCAGGGCTACAACGCCACCAAGGCGTGCGGCAGCGGCATCCCGGTGATGATCCATACCGCGAACGCCGACAGCAACGCCAACGCCCGATGGTTCTACGACGGCATCCGCGCCCAGGGTGTGCAGTGGGACATCACCGCCCAGTCGTACTACTGCATGTGGCACGGCAGCCTGGCGAACCTCTACAACACCATCGTCGACCTGCGCGGGCGCTACGGCAAGCCGGTGGTGATCGTGGAGACCGCGTACCCCTTCACCCGGAACAACGCGGACAGCGAGCCGAACGCCATCGGCGACGCGACCTGTGACGGCATCAGCGCGACCTGGTCCGGGCAGGCCCAGGAGTTCGACTGGGTCCAGAACACGGCCCGCAACGCGGGTGCCATCGGCGTCTTCTACTGGGAACCGACCTGGTACGCCGTCCGTGGCAACGGCTGGGACCCGGCCAACATCAACGGCACCGGAAATCAGTGGGACAACATGGCCGTCTTCGACTGGTCCGGGCGGGTGAACCCGGGCGTACGGTGGACGCCCTGACCCTGCATCGGACCTGCGGCGACGGTTCCTGGCTCTGCCAAGACCGCTCGGGCAGCGGCCACGATCCGTCGCCGAGCAACTATCGGGCGGCGGACGAGGATCAGCAGGTGCGCGGCTGCCACCTCACCTTCGTCACGAACATGGGCCACGCGTACGTCGACGTGTTTCACCGCTTCGGGAGCGAAGCTCTCCTCGACAGCCAACTACCGATGCTCGACCTGGTCGACATGCTGGCGCGGGAGTACGAGGCGATGGACCCCGGCGACGAGCGCTTCGCCGGTCTCGCGTACGCGCTCCGAGTGCTCGTGCAGTCGTACAACGAGCACCCCGACTACCGCAAGGAGTGGCGCCCGCCCGTAGCTGTTCGGCAGGCGCCCGTGAGCCATCAGCGGTTGAGGTAGGCGGTCAGGCCGCCGAGTTCCTCGCTGGCGATGAACACCGACCGCACGTTGAGGATGGCCTCCTCGACGTGGGCGGGGCAGCCCCACGCCGCGTCACCCCACGAATCGGCGATCTTGACCTCGGCCGGCGCGGTGCACCCGGCGGCGCCGCCGAGCTGGCAGCGCTCGGGGTGCGGCGCGGCGGCCTGCGCGGCCGCGGCGGCACGCATCTGGGTGGCGAGTTCCGCGGCGACGGCGGCGCGCTGCTCGGCCTCGGCGCGTAGTTCCCGCTCCACGCGCAGCACCTTGGCCAGTTCGTCGTTGGCCGCTTTGGCGCGTGCCTCGGCGGCGAGCTTCGCCTGCTCGATGTGGTGGCGTTCGATGGCCAGGGCTGCGGTGCCGGCGAAGAGCCGGGTGAGGGCGAGGTCGGTGTCCTGCGGGATGCGCGGGGTGCGGTGATACATCGCGAAGGTGCCCAACAGGCCGCCGTCGCGGGCCAGGATCGGCGTGGACCAGCACGCCGCCAGTCCGGCCTGGTCGGCCAGGTCCCGGAAGTCGTCCCAGAACGGATCGGTGGCGATGTCGGTAACGATGACTGGTTCCCGCCGGTGCGCGGCGGTGCCGCACGAACCGACACCTTCGCCGGTCGCGATGCCGTCGATGGCCTGGTTGTAGAAGTCGGGCAGGCTCGGCGCGGCGCCGTGGCGCAGGTGCCGGGCGTCGGGATCGGCGAGCAGGACGGAAACCAGCACCTCCTGCGGTGCGAGGTTCTCGATACAGCGGGCCATCCCGTCGAGCACCTCGGTCAGGGGTGCCTGACGGGCGATCTGCTCCAGCAGGGCGCGGTGTTCGGCCATCAGCCGTTGGGCATGCTTGACCTGCGTCGTCTCCACGCCGAGCACACGGATCCCGGTCACGTTGCCGTCGGCGTCCCGACGGGGCTCGTAGGTGAAGTCGAAGAACGCCTCCCGCGCCTGCGGGCCGCTGCCCAGCACGACCCGGACGTCACGGCCGGTGTACGGCTCACCAGTTTGAAAGACCTGGTCCAGGAGCGCGATGAATCCCTGACCGGCCAGTTCGGGCATCAGCTCGGCGATCGCCACCCCGACCCGTGCCCGCTCTTCGCCGATGCTGGCGAAGAACGCCGGGTTCGCCGTCTCCACCAGGTGCGACGGCCCCGCCAGAGACGCGAAGACGGCGATGGACTGCCCGAACAACGCCCGCAGGTCCTCCTCCGCTGCTTGCTCGGCAGCCGCCGAACCCACAGCAGCAGTAGACCGTTGGCCTGGTACGGCGGTCATGGTGTGGGTCTCGCCTCTCGTCTGCGAATACGGGAACGCCGGTGGTGCCACCCGGGCGGTGAGGGTGGCAGTGGTGCGGAGGTGCTTGGCCGAGGCCACCGCCAGTGCAGCGTACCCATCTGCCCGACACTCAGGTCCTACCCACCAACCAGGCACCGCAACCAGGCACTCGAACGGCCACGAGAGCAAGCGAGCCCGGTCCGGCCGGCGGTGTTCGTCAGCCCAACTGAGGTGTGCCCTCTGTCGGGGCGGGCTGGGGTTGCTGTTGCCAGGGATCACCGGAGGCGCCGGCGGCGAGGTGCTGTTCGTAGCTGGCCACTTTGCCGTTGATGAGTTCGAGGGTGTCGTGCAGCTGCGTGAGCTGCTCGGTGATGTGGCGCTGATGTTCGCGAAGCAACGTGAGCCGCTCGGCTTCGTTGCCGCTGCCCTCGCGTACGAGCTGGGCCAGGCGGCTGATCGTGGTGAGCGGCATCCCGGAGGCACGGAACTTCACGCAGTTTGCCAGCCACTCGACGTCCCAGGCGCTGTAGACGCGCCTGCCGGACCTGTCGCGCCGCACCTCGCTGGCTAGCAAGCCCTCACGCTCGTAGAGCCGCAGGGTGTGCACGCTCAACCCGGTGCGCTGCGCCACCTGCCCGATGCTCAGGCCGCCGTCCGCCATGGCCTCGACCGTAGCCATTGACCTAGACCTCGGTCTAGCACCTAGCGTCCGCGGCATGACCAGCGAAACGACCCACACCAGGTTCGGTGCCCACAGTACGGCCGGAGACGTCCTCGCCGGGCTCGACCTCACCGGAAAGACCGCCCTCGTCACAGGCGGCTACTCCGGTCTCGGTCTCGCCACAACCCGCGCGCTCGCCCGAGCGGGCGCTCGGGTCGTCGTCCCAGCTCTCCGTCCGAATGCAGCGCAGCAGGCACTCGCCGACGTACCCGGGGTCGAGGTCGACCAGCTCGATCTCGCCGACCTCACCTCCGTCCGCGCCTTCGCCGTACGGTTCCTCCGCAGCCACCCCGCGCTCGACATCCTGATCGCGAGTGCGGGCATCATGGCCTGCCCCGAAACCCGGGTTGGACCCGGCTGGGAAGGGCACTTCGCGGTCAACCACCTTGGCCACTACGCGCTGACGAACCTGTTGTGGCCCGCGCTCACCGCCCCCGACACGGCTCGCGTCGTCTCGGTGGCCTCCGGGCGCAACCCGGCGTGGCGTATCCGGTGGGACGACGTGCAGTTCGAGCGCGGGTACGACAAGTGGGAGGCGTACACCCAGTCCAAGCTCGCGAACATCCTGTTCGCCCGCCACCTCGACCTGCTCGGCAGGCCGCACCGCGTCCGTGCCTTCTCCGTCAACCCCGGCTGGATCCTCACTGCCCTGCAACGGCACCTCGCAGCCGAGGAGATGGTCGCCGCCGGCTGGATCGACGCTGACCGCACTCCCGCGCCGGGCCTGTTCAAGACCGTCGAGCAAGGCGCGGCGACCCAGGTCTGGGCCGCCACGTCACCCCACCTCGACGCGAACGGCGGCGACTACTGCGTGGACTGCCGCATCACCGACGGCAGCCCCACGGACAGCAGCGAGGCAGCCCGCCTGTGGGCGCTGTCGGCGGACCTGACCGGCCTCGATCTCGTCGGGCGAGTCTGAGCGGTGTCGCGGCCACCAATCTCAACCCTGAAGCGCCGCGGTCAGCAGTTCGCACGTGGCGTCGTAGAAGGCGACCCAGGCATGGCTCGACGATGCCACCAGCCGGTCAGACCCCACCCGTCATCCCGGCACAGCGCCCTTGCCTGCCAGGAGAGCGGTCAGTTGGTGCCGGTCCACATGGTTGACGGCATCCGAGCCGCGACGGCGGCCGACGGTGCCGCGATTTTCGGAGGTCAGATCAGGGCTGCGGCGAGGGCACGGAACGCGTCGGCGGGGAACGCCGTGTCATCGCCGCCGTTGAGCACCTGGATCGCCACCTCGTCCGCGCCGGCCTGGTAGTGCTTCTCCAACCCCGCCACCACCTTCTCGACGCTGCCCCACGGGATCAGGGCGTCGACGAGGCGGTCACTGCCGCCGTCGGCGAAGTCCTCGTCGGTCCAGCCGAATCGCCGCAGGTTGTTTGTGTAGTTCGGCAGTGCGAGATACCCGCTCGTGTACTGGCGGGCGGTGGCGCGCGCGGTGGTGGCGTCCGCGTCGAGGACCACAGCGACCTCGGGGGCGAGCAGCCGGTCGGGCCCGATCGCCGCTCGGGCTTCCGCGGTGTGCTCGGCAGGGACGAAGTACGGGTGCGCCCCGGCGGAGCGGTCGCGGGAGAGTTCGAGCATTCGCGGGCCCAGTGCCGCCAGGATGCGTCGCTCGGGCGAAAGCCCGGCCGCGTCGAGGCCGTCGAGGTACTGCACCATCCGCGAGTACGGCTTGCGATAGTCGGTGCCGCCACTTTCCACCACCACCGCGTGGCTGGCGCCGAGACCGAGCAGGAACCGGCCGGGATGCGCCTGCTCCGCGTCCTGAGCGAACGCCGCCGCCTCGGGTGGCGATGAATGCCAGATGCTCAGAATTCCGGTGGCGACGCCGATGCGCGTGGTCCCGTCCAGGAGTTCCCGGAAACGGCTGGCGACGTTCTCGCCGAAACCCCCGGAGAACCAAATACGTGAGAAGCCGAGATCCTCCAACTCGGTCGCGGCGTCGATGGCCGCGCCCCGACTCTCGCTAGCAAGGAAGAACGGTTGCCACACGCTGACGAGTCGTTGTGCCATACGGCAACCCTACGACCGATCGGCCGCGACCGCGTCAGCTAGCGCTCCCGAGCCCGATCTGATCTGACCGGGCCGTCGGCAGAGTCCGTGGCCCCTAACCCGAGGCGATCCACGGTAGCCTCGCGGCATGGGATCAACCTCGTCGATGACCATGCGGCTCAGCCTGATGTGGATATCGACGGTGCTCCTGCTTGTGCTGTTCGCGCACGGACTGCGTGTCGAGTACCTGCCGATCGAGGCGCTAACCGGCAGCGTCTGGGCCGCACTCCTCGGCACGGGCGCAATCCTGTCGAGCAGGTTGGCCAGGTGGGGGCACGGCAAGAGTGCCACCGTGCTGCTGTGCGTTGCGGCCCTGGTTGCCTGCGATGTGGCGGTCGTCGTCGACAGTGCGTTGATCTACGACGGGGCCGGTTATTGGACGCTCAACGGTGGTGTCGGCCTGCCGTACTCATACGCACCGTTGTGGTATCCGGCCTCGCTGCTGCCGTGGTCCGATGTCTTCGGCATCGACCAGACGGCCATCACGGCGGGCGATCTCGAGTGGCAGGCCGAGCACGTCGCTCCTGTGGCAGTGGTGCTGACCATCGCGTCGGCCCTCTTCATCGCCTTTGTGGCGAAGGGGCTGTTCGGGGGTTGGCAGGCCAGCCCGCAGCGTCGGCTGGTGCGCACCGATCCCTGACTCACGGCGTCAGGCCGGCCTGGATCGCCAGAATGGCGGCCCGTACGCGGTCGCGGCTGCCGGTCTTGGCCAGCACGTTTGTCACGTGGGTCTTGACGGTGCTCATGGACAGGTAGAGGCGCTCGGCGATCTCGTTGTTGTTGAGCCCGGCGCCGATCAGGGCGAGCACGTCGGTCTCCCGAGCGGTGAGCTGGTAGGCCGCCAACTCCACGCGGGAGGCAGGCCCGGTCGCGCGGACTCGGTCGAGCACGGCGCCGGTGACCTCGGCGGAGAGGACCGCCTCGCCGGCAGCGACGGTGCGCACAGCGGCGATCAGGTCGCGGGCGCTGGACCGTTTGAGCAGGAACCCTCGTGCTCCGGCGGCGATGGCGTCCAGGACGTAGGCGTCGTCGTCGAAGGTGGTGACGACGATGACAGCGGGGGCGTGGGGAATCGTGGCCAGCTCGCGGGTGGCTTGCAGGCCGTCGAGCACCGGCATGCGGATGTCGACGAGGGCGACGTCGATGCGGGAGTCGCGACGTACGGCGTCGAGGAACTGCCGGCCGTCGGCGGCCTCGGCTGCTACCTGGATGTCGGGTTGGGACCGCAGGATCAGGCTGAAGCCGTCCCGGACCAGCTCCTGGTCGTCGGCGATAGCGACGCGGATCATCTGGTCGCCACCGGCAGGTCGGCCTGCACCACGGTGCCGCCGCCGGGGCGCTGGCTCAGCTCCCAGCTCCCGCCGCGCGCGGCGACGCGCTCCCCGATGCCGAGCAGGCCCGAGCCGCTCGTGGGTGCCCGGGGCGGCCCGACGCCGTCGTCGCTGATCCGCAGGCGGGCGTGGTCGCCGACGCGGACCAACTCGACCCAGGCCTCCCTGGCCTTCGCGTGGCGGGCGATGTTGGTGAGGGCCTCCTGGGCGATGCGGTAGGCGGTCAACACACCGATCTCGTCCAGGCCCGGCTCCGGGTCCAGTTGGACCCGCACCGTCACGCCCTGCTGGCGCAGCGGCTGGGCGAGCAGCTCGTCGATGTCGGACAGGCGCGGCGGGGCGCTCACCGCGATCGACGCGTCCGGATCGCGCAGGTGCACGACGAGCGTGTCCAGCTCACTCAGTGCGGTGCGGCCACTGCCCGCGATCGCCCGCAGCGCCGCGCCCGGGTCGTCACTGAGCTGCCCCGCCTCGGCCTGCACCACCATCGCGGTGACGTGGTGGCCGACCACGTCATGCAGCTCACGGGCCAGATTGGTGCGCTGTTCGAGCCAGGCGGCCTGGCCGCGCAGGTCGTCCGTCTCCCGGGTCAGGGCACGGCCGCGTGACCACGACCGCATCAGGATCGCCAGCAGATAGCCGGCCGTCACGAAGAAGAACGGCTGCTCGTACACCCCGCGCTCGTTCAACAGCGCGGTGGTGAGGGCGCCGGCCGCGCCGATCAGGCCACCCACCCACCCCAGCCACGGGTGTCGGGCCGGATCCTCGCAGACCGAGACGAACACCAGGCCGGCGGCCGCGAGGCCCAGCTGTACCGACTCGCCGGTGCTCACGATCGCCACGAACCCCGCGCAGACCGCGAAGACCGCGGTTCGGTAGCGGGGGCGCAGCGCCGTGGCCCCGAGGCCGACAGGCAGCACCAGCCACGCCCAGCCGGCCGGGACGGACACGCCGTCCTCGACTGTGGTGACCACGGCGGCGATGATCAAACCAACCGCAGCGTACGCGAGCCGGCGCACTCGCTCGGGGTCGCGCAACCGTTCGCGGATTCCAGTCATCACCCGCACAGTCTCCGCGACCAGCCGGAAGGCCGGCCAGTACCCAGGTACCGGATCGGCCGGCACCCCGGTACCGCCCTCGGAACCACTTCGGCACCCTGGCACGTTCCGCGAAAACGCCTGCCGGACGACTCTGCGGAGGTGACTCTCGTCGACTCCCGCGCCGCCATCACCGTCGGCCCGCTTCGTACGGTTCCCAACTACATCACCGCCGTTCGCACGGTCGCCGCCGTCACCGTCGGTATCGTGGCCCTCGTCTCCGGATCGGTGGCATTGATGGCGGTATCGTACGGTATCTACTGGCTCGGTGACGTGCTCGACGGCTGGGCCGCCCGCCGGCTCGGACAGGAGACCCGGGCCGGGGCCGTCTTCGACATCGTGAGCGACCGCGCCTGCACCGCCGTACTCTGCGTGGGCCTGGTCTCCCTCGTGCCGGACGTCGCCGTCGTGGCGGTGGTCTTCCTGCTCTCGTTCCTGGTGCTGGACACCATGCTGTCGCTGGCGTTCCTGTGCTGGCCGGTGCTCAGCCCCAACTACTTCCACCTCGTCGACCGGCGGGTGTGGGCGTTGAACTGGTCGCCAGTGGCCAAGGTCGCCAACACCGCCGGGGTCATCGGCGCCATCGCGTTCGGGCAGTACCTGCTCGCGCTGGGCGTCGCCGTCACCGTCGTCGTGGTCAAGCTGTGGTCGGTCGCAGCGGTGGTCCGGCTGCTCGAACGGGACGGCCGGGCATGAGCAGCCTCGCCGAGGCGGTGGTGGCGCTCGGCTACGGTGTCGCTTCGGCGCTCGTCCCGATCGTCAACGCCGAGGCCTTCGCCGTGGTCGCCGGGCAACGCGGCGGCCACGCTCTCGTCGCCGTGGTGGTCGCCCTGGCGCTCGGGCAGACCGCCGGCAAGCTGCTGCTGTTCGAGTCGGCGCGTCGCGGGTCGGGGCGCCTGGCCCGCAGGGTCGCGAAACGGAGAAAGTCAGGGCGCGCGTCGGCTCGGGCCGCGCGGTGGACCGAACCGATCCGACGCTGGCTCTCCCGCCGCCGCACCGCCCTACCGACGGTGTTGGCCTCCGCCGCGGTGGGGGTTCCACCGTTGGCAGTCGTCAGCCTCGCCGCCGGCACCGCGGGCCTTCGACGCTGGGAGTTCGCCGTCGCCTGCCTCTCCGGGCGGGTGATCCGTTTCGCAGTGCTCGTCCTGCCGGCGGTGCTGGCCTGACCCCGGTTCCCGGTCAGAGGAGCCGACCGTCGTGGGCGAGCAGGGCGATCTGGGTGCGGTTGTCGAGATCCAGCTTGGTCAGGATGTGCGACACGTGGGCCTTCACCGTCGTCACGCTCATCAGCAGCTCGCTGGCGATCTCGGCGTTGGAGCGCCCCTGGGCGATGGCCAGCACGACGTCGCGTTCCCGGGGTGTGAGCACTGTCAACCGCTCGTGCGCCTGCTCGTAGGACTCGGCCCCCGACGCGACCCGCTGCATCAGGCGGCGCGTCACGCCCGGAGACAGCATCGGGTTGCCGGCCGCCACCGCGCGGACCGCCCGACTGATCTGCTCGGGCGGGGTGTCCTTGAGCAGGAAGCCGCTCGCGCCGGCGCGGAGGGCCCGCACCACGTGCTCATCGGTGTCGAACGTGGTGAGCACGATGATCTCGGGTGGCCGGTGGCGGCGGCGCAGGCGCTCGGTGGCGGTGATGCCGTTGACGCCGGGCATCCTGATGTCCATCAGCACCACGTCGGGCAGGTGCCGGTCCACCGCAGTGATCGCCGTGGCGCCGTCGGCGGCCTCGCCCACCACGACGATCCCGTCGGCGCCGTCGAGCATCAGCGTGAGCATCCCCCGTACGAGGGGATCGTCGTCGACGATGACGACCCGGATCGGACCCGTCACGTCGGCCACGGCAGCCACGCGGTGAGGTGGAACCGGCCCGCGGCGTCGACCTGGTGGGCGACCCGACCGCCGGTGAGCGCAGCCCGTTCGGCGAGGCCGATCAGGCCGGTACCGGCGCTACCGGTGGCACCGCTGTCGGGCGTGGTCGGGTTGCTCACCGCGATGCTCAGGCCGGAGCCGGGCGCGCCGCCGAGCACCAGCCGGACCGGCTGACCGGCCGCGTGCTTGCGGGCGTTGGTCAGTGCCTCCTGCGCGATCCGGTACGCGGTGCGGCCGACCGTCGGGGGGATCTCGACCGACGGGCCGAGCGGGTCGTCGACCTCGATCTGTTGCCCGGCGGCCCGCGCCTCGTCCACCAGGCGCGGCAGGTCGGCGAGGGTCTGCCCGGGTGGTGTGTCGGTGGGCGACTCGGTGTCGTCGCTGCGCAGCAGGGTGATGACCTCGCGCAGCTCGTCGAGGGCGTGGTGTGCGCTGGCCCGGATCACCCCGGCGGCCGCGCTGAGCCGCTCGGGCGGCGCGTCCGGCCGGTACTCCATCGCGCCGGCGGCCGCCGCCAGCAGGGACAGCCGGTGGGCCAGCACGTCGTGCATCTCCCGCGCGATCCGGTTGCGCTCCGCCGCCCGCGCCTCGTCGACCCGCCGCTCCTGCTCCTGCTCGGCCCGTCGGGCGCGGTCCCGCAGCGCGGCCAGCAGGGCGTTGCGGGCCTGCGCCCAGGTGCCCCAGCCGAGCAGGGCCGCGTAGGCGATCGTCATCAGCACCAGCCGCCACCCGTACGTCAGGCTGGGCACCGGCCGCCAGAGCGCCTGCGCCGCCTCGCCCGCCACGCCGACCGCCGCCACCGCCGCCGCCTGCCGAAACGGCCGGTTGCGGGCGACGAACAGCACCGCGAAGCTGGCCACCGGCGTGGCCACCGGAGACAACGCGACGAGCAGGCCGGCCAGCACGCCACCGACCTGCGGGCGGCGGACGACCACCGGGACGAGGGCCAGGGCGGCCACCGCCAGCGCGACGTCGACGCCGACCAGGCCGGCGGAGCTGGACCGGGTGGCCGACCACAACATGGTCGCGACGAGGACGCCGATCGCCACTGTCGTCACGACCACCGGAACGGAACGCCACGTCCGCGGCGGCTCGACCTCGCACGTCGCCGCATCCACATGGCGCACGCTACTGGGCTCGCGGTCGGCCGGACCACCTCCTTTGGTAGTACGCCGACGCGCCGGCGGACGTACCCGCCGCGGCGTCTGGACCGACGCGTCCGGCCCGGCCCGGTCCACAGACTCAGACCATGACGAACAACCTTTTCCTGGGACGGGCCGCTGTGGCGGCCGGCGCGATAGTGGTGTCGGTTGTCGAGTACGTGCTCCTGCACGTGGCGGCCGGCGTCGACCTGGCGGTCAGGTCCGCGAACTCGACCCGGCAGGTCACTGTGGCCGCGGTCATCGTGGCCACCACAGTCGCGGCGCTGGCCGGCTGGGCGCTGCTCGCGGTGCTGGAACGCCGTACCAACCGTTCCCGCGTCTGGTGGACCTCGACAGCGGTCGCCGTCCTGCTGCTGTCACTCGTGATTGGGCCGCCGAGTGGCGTCGGCGGGGGAGCGAAGGTGACCCTCGCACTGCTGCACCTGAGCGTCGGCGTCATCCTCATCATCGGCCTGCCCCGGTCGCGCCCGGAGAGGGCGAGCCGATGACCACGCTGACCGTCCGCGAACAGGACGGGGTCTTCGTCCTCGGGGCTCCGGGCCAGGTGCTCAGACGATGCGACGGAGCACCGTCTCCACGGCGTCGATGAGCGGATCACCATCGGTCCGCGGGTGCCGGGCGAGACCGAACTCGACGTCCGGCAGGACGGGCAGGGCAGCCGTGTCACGGCAGATCATGACCGGTTCGAGGTTCGCGGGCATAAGCGCCGCCACGCCGAGCCCGGCCCGTACCGCGGCGAGCACCCCGACCAGGCTGTTGCTCTCGAAGGCCACCCGCCAACGTCGATCGGCACGCTCTAGCGCGTCCAGCACCGACGTACGCCAGGAGCACGGGTTGGAGAACAGCACCACCGGCAGCGGATCGGCGCTCACGTCCACACCCTGCCCGGTCGCCCAGACCAGCGGGGCGCGCACCGTCCAGCGCGGCGGCCCGGGAATGTCCGGTACCGCGTCGAGCACGAGGTGCACGCGGCCCGCGTCGTAGGCCTCCCGCATGGCGGCGTTGGAGCAGCTGAGCACCTCCAGCGTCGCCCCGGGATGCAGCCGGGCGAGGTCGGCGAGGGCCTGCGGAAGGTGGGCCGCGGCGAGGTCTTCGAGCAACCCGACGCCACAGTGGCCGGTGAGCGCGCGTCCGGTTTCGGCGAGTGCCTGTGCGGAGAGCGAGAGGATGCGTTCGGCGTACGGCAGGAGTTCTTCGCCCGCCCCTGTCGGCGACACACCGGACGACGACCGGTGCAGCAGCGGACGACCGACGACGCCTTCGAGCTTGCGTAGCTGCTGGCTGAGACCGGGCTGGGTCTGCCCGAGAGCGGTAGCGGCACGGCTGATGCTGCCCTCCCGCACGGCGGCGACGAACGACCGCAGCAGGGCGGTCTCCAGGTCCCTTGCCATAAGCAGTCATTATGCCAGCCTCAACGAAATGGCGTCTTCTTATGACGTACGGGCGGAACTAGCGTCAACCGGGTGACCAGCTACCGGCAGGTGCTCGCCGTGCCAGGGATGGCACCGCTGCTGGGTGTCTCGTTGCTCGCCCGCACCGCGATAACGGCCGACGTGATGGCGCTGACCCTCGTCGTCGTCCTCGGCCTGGAGCTGAGCTACGCGGCAGCCGGTGGGGTCGCGGCGGCCCTGACGGCTGGAGTGGCGCTGGGCGGGCCGCTGCTCGGCCGCATGATCGACTCGCGGGGCCTGCGCCTCGTCCTGCTGGTGACCGCCACCGCGCAGGTCGTGTTCTGGCTGGGCGTGCCCGTCCTGCCGTACGGGTTCCTGCTGGTCGCCAGCTTCGCGGCGGGCCTGTTGATGGTGCCGGCCCAGGCGGTGAGCAGACAGGCGATCGCCGCGATGACGACGGCGCAGCAGCGCCGGGCCGCGTTCGCGCTGGAATCGGTGCAGGGCGAACTGTCGTACATCGTAGGGCCCGCGGTGGTGATCCTGGGCGCGGCGACGGTGTCCCCCGACGTGGTGGCGTGGGGGGTCGGCGCCGCGATCCTGGCCGGCGGTGTCGGCATCGCCGTGCTCAACCCACCGATGCGCGCCCAGGACGAGGTGGACGCCGCCGCTGCGGAACGACCCCCACGCCGGCAGTGGCTGGACGCCAGGATGATCGCCGTGCTGACGATGGCGTTCGGGACGACGACGCTGCTCAGCGGCGTCGACCTCGCCATCGTCGCCACCCTGCGGGAGGCAGGTCAGGTGTCCTGGGCCGCCGTGGTCGTCGTGGTGTTCGGTGTCTCGTCGGTCATCGGCGGGCTGATCTACGGCGCGTTGACCCGGCCACTGCCCACCTGGCTGCTGCTCGCCCTGCTCGGCCTCGTGACGATCCCCGCCGGCCTGGCCCACGAGTGGCAGTGGTTGTGCGTGGCCGTCGTCGGCAGCGGACTACTCACCGCGCCGACCCTTGGCACTGTGGCCGACGCGGTGAGCCGCCTGGCGCCGCCCGGTGTGCGCGGCGAGGTGACGGGTCTGCAGTCGTCGGCGCAGAGCGCCGGTTTCGCGCTCGGAGCCCCGCTGGTCGGCGTGGCGATCGACCTCTCCGTGCCGGCGGGCGGTTTCGCGACGGCCGGCCTTGCCGGGCTCGCCGCCGCGGGCACCGGATACCTGCTGTCCCGCCGCTCACCCGCACGGACGTCAGTGCGGTCCTACCACCCGGGCCGGGGCGACGGTCGGCTCCGGCGCGACGACGCGGCCGCGACGCGCGTCCACGGCGAGCAGCGTGAGCGCGGCCAGCGCCAGCAGCCCGCCCGCGAGCGCCAGCGGGCGTGCCCCCGAGGTGGGCAGGAGGGCGCCGCCGAGCAGTGATCCGCCGGCGATGCCGGCGTTGAAGGCGATACTGACTCCGGCCGACGCGATGTCGGTGCTGCCCGGGGCCAGGTGCAGCATCCGGTTCTGCACCGCGGAGCCGAACGCCGCGTACGCGAGGCCGATCCCGGCGAGAAGCGCGACCACACCTGGCTTGAGCGCGCCGAGCGCGTACAACCCGAGCAGCGAGGCAGTGCCGATGCTCAGCGGCGTCAGCAGCGAAGCGATCGGTCGGGTGTCCAGAGTCCGGGCCGCGACCAGGGTCCCGACGACGCCGGCCGCGCCGGAGACGAACAGCAGCGGCGCCAGCACCGCGTCGGCGAAGCCGCTGACGTCGAGCAGGAACGGTGTCACGTAGGTCTGCAGGGTCATGAAGCCGCCGATGCCGAGGGCGGTGGCGATCAGCAGGACGGCGAAGCGCCGCCCGTCCGGTGCGGTGCCCCGGGCGGCGCCGCCGGCGGCCGGGGGATAGGAGGGAAGAAGGAGCAGCACAGCGGCGGCGATCGCCACACCGATACCGGCCAGCACCGCGAACGCCGCGCGCCAGCCGGCTTGCTGCCCGAGCCAGGTGCCGAGAGGTACGCCGAGCACCGGGGCGAGCGTCGCCCCGGTCGCGAACAGCGCCACCGCCCGACCGCGCACCGCGACCGGGAACGGACCGATCACTGTCGCCGTGGCGACGGACCAGAACAGCGCCTGGGCGAGGGCGGTCACCAGGCGGGTGCCGGCCAGCACGGCGTACGTCTGCGCGAGCGCGGCGGCGGCGTTCGCGGCGGCGAACAGGAACATCGTGACGCCGAGCAGATGCCGCCGGGGGACCCGCTGAGTCAGTCGGGTCAGCGGCACTGACGCCAGCACCACCACGACTGCGTACCCACTGACCAGCAGGCCCACCTGTGAGCGGGACCGGTCCAGATCGGGTGCGATGCGGGTCAGCAGACCGACTGGCAGCAGCTCGGTCGTGATGAACGCGAACGCGGCGAGGGAGAGCGTGACGAGCACGGCCCTGGCCCTTCGCGGCGACACCTCCGGTGTCATGGCCCACCCCCCATTCCAGGGGGTCACCGTAATGGAGGGCCCGACCCCTCGCGCCGCGCGTGTGGTCAGGATCGCGTTCGGAACGGGGCCAGGACGGCGCGGATCTGATCGGCCGCGCCCCAGTCGTCGTCGAACTGAGCCAGCACCGCGAGGTGTTGTCGTAGCTGGATGACCGGCATCCGGGCCTCCCAGTCGGCGTCGAGCGAGGTCAGCTCGGCGTAGACCTCGAACATCCGTCGCGCCTCGGGCGGGGGCGAGGTGGACCACACGTGCGCGAGGTCGACCTCGGCCCACACGTACGACACGGCCGGGTCGATCAGCGCCGGCTCTCCGTCCGCGGTGGCCAGGACGTTCTGTGCCCACAGGTCGCCGTGCGTCAGACACGCCGGACGCTCCGGCAGCAGGTCGGGCAGCCGGTCGCAGAGCCGTTCCAACGCCGACCGGTCCTCCGCGTCTAGCGCCGCCTCGACGCGCGGCTCGTCGAGCCAACGCAGCAGCCGGTGCTCTGCGAAGAAGGCGAAGCCGTCGTCGTTCCACGTGTTGACCTGGCGGCGACGGCCCAGCCAGTTGTCGCGGTGCCAGCCGAAACGGGGATGGGTGGTGCTCAGGTGCAGGCGGGCGAGCAGGTGTGCGAACTGCTCCCAGAAGGCCTCGCTGCGCGGCCTCTCGCTCAACACCGACAACACCAGGACGTCCCGATCCGCCAGGATCACCTCGGGTGTCGCCACACCGCCCAACTCGCCCAGGGCGGCCAGCCCTTCGGCCTCGGCGACGAAGACGTCGTCGGCCGGGGGGTCGTCGAAGCCCTTGACGAACACCGGTGGGGCATCCCGGCGCGTGGCGATGCCCGCGAGAGCCGCGAGCCCGCCGGTCACCGGCTGCACCGAGACGACCTCACTCATGCCGGCCAGGTGCAGACGCTCCAGCAGGGTCACCTGACGCTCCTCAGGTCTGGCGTACGAGGTCGCCCGATCCTATGTGCCTGGTCATGGCTCGCCCCGCCGGTGGTGGGGGTGTTGGACACTGCTGGGCATGGGTGACGTGTCGGTGGATCAGCAGCGGCTGGAGCGGATCGTCCGGGAGTTCGGCGCTCGGTGGACGACGGCCGCCGCCGACATCGAGACCTACCAGGCGGCACAGGTCTCCGACGCCAGTCACCGCGAGGTGGTCGGTCCGCTGCTTGCTGCCAGTGGGGCCAGTGGAGTTGTCCGGGTCGGAAATCGGGAGGTCGCGGCCTGGGGCGACCCGGACGTCCCGGAGATGGCGTTCAGCGTCACCAAGTCGGTCGTGTCGGTGGTGGCCGGCCTCGCTTTCGACGACGGGCTGTTGGTGCCGGACCAACCGGTGCACCAGGTCGTCGACGTTCCCGAGTTCCGGGGGCCGCACAACGAGCAGATCACCTGGCGTCATCTGTTGCAGCAGTCGAGCCAGTGGGAGGGCGAGCTGTGGGGTAAGCCGACGGCCGTCGACGCGCAGAGCTTCCGCGAGCGGACCGAGGTGCACGGCACACCCCCGGGCCAGGGATGGGCGTACAACGACGTACGGATGAACCTGCTCGCGTACGCGCTGACGCTGCTGCTTCGCAGGCCGCTGCCGGAGGTGCTACGGGAGCGGATCATGGACCCGGTGGGCGCCTCCGACCGGTGGTCGTGGCACGGGTACCGGACGAGCGTCGTCGACCTCGACGGCCGCCGGGTCGAGGTGGTCTCCGGCGGCGCGCACTGGGGCGGGGGACTGATCGTCCCGGCCCGGGACCTGGCCCTGATCGGGCAGCTCTTCCTGGACCGGGGGACCCGTGCCGGGACCCGGCTGCTCAGCGCCGAATGGGTCGACCAGTCCTGGGCCCCGTGCCCGGTCAAACGGGAGTACGGCTATCTGTGGTGGCTCAACGATGAGCAGGTGCCGTGGCCGGGAGCCCCGACGACCGGCCGCAGCGCCCGGGGCAACGGCGGACGACACCTGCTGTGGGTCGACCCGGCCCGGGAACTCGTCCTCGCCTCCCACTGGACCGAAGAACCGCTCGATCTGATCCGGGAGGTCTCCCGTAGCGTCACGAGCCGCACCGGTTGACGGGAGTTGATCCACCGGTAGGTGCGGTCGACAATCGACAGCTGCTGGCGCACACTGCCGGCCTGTCCGACACCTGGTACCGCGGCTACGCCGCAGATCGCGCCCCGTCGCTGTTGCAGGTCCTGCAAGGCAGCGGCACGACGACCACTCCACCGGTCCGGCCGACAGTGTTGCCGGGTAGCCGCTTCCGCTATTCGGGCAGCCACTACTCGGTGCTCCAGCAGCTCATGGTGGACGCGACCGGAACCCCGTTCGAGGACCTCCTGCGAACTCTGGTGCTGGACCCGCTGGCCATGGCCGACAGCAGCTTCGACCAGCAGTTTCCGCACCAGCGACCGGATCAGGTGGCGCATGGCCACCACGGCGGCGGCACGAGGATTCCGGACGGCTGGCGAACGAAGCGCCGAGCGTCGGCGTTTCGGACACACCGGGTCGAACGTCGGCTACACCTGCTTCTCCTACGTGTGGCCCGACAGCGGCGCCGCCGTCGCGGCGATGACCAACTCCGAGGATGGCTGGGAGCTGCTGGTCAGCGTCCGCGCCGCCGTGGACCGTCGGTACGCCATCACGAGGATCACCCCCCGCGCCGCCTGCCGACGTGACGGGCCGCTACGTCCTGCGCGACGACTACCCGATCGACATCGCCCTCACCGACGGCCAACTGACCTTCGCCGCCTCGACCCAGCAACCGGTTGTCCTGCTGGCGGAGCCGGACGGTAGCTACCGACACCCGGACCTCGATCTGGAGATTCGGTTCGTCCGGAGCGATGATCAGCCCTTTGTCCTCGAACTACGTCAGGAAGGGGTCACACAGACCGCGAGGCCAGTAACCGAGCCACGTCCGTCAGGGCCGATTGTGGATGAACCACGCGTCACCGGCCGGTAGGGCGACGGCGACCTCCCATTGGCTCAGTTCGAGGTCCGGAGCGAGCGCCTTGAGCTGACCAGCGGCAGCCCACGCCTCGTCACCCGGCGTCGGGCGACGGCCCACCTGAAACTGGAGCATGGTGTCCCACGACGCGACCAGGCGGGCGTCCCACCGGTGCCGCCACTGGGCCAGTACCTCGGCGAGCCGCTGGCGGTCCTCCTCGGTGAGCGCACCGTAGAAGTCAACCCAGTACGCCGAGCCGCGGACGTCACTGGTCGGCAGCAGCATGAGCAGGACGCTGTCCGGCGTGTACCAGTAGTCGGTCTGCGTCACGAGCCGCACGTTGCCAAGCACCTGGGCGTGCAGGTCGGCGTCGGCGAGCAGCCGGTCGTACAGCGCCCGCTCCAGCACCGGGAGTGAGGTCGGCAGCGCCACATCAGGCATCAGGGCGGTCAGGTCGACGCCGGTCGTACCACGCGCGTAGAACTCGATCTCGTCCTCGTCGACCTGTTGGTCCTCGCTGTAGTGGCGGTAGGTCAGCCAGGGGTCGGACGATGCCGCCACGTCCACGAAGGCGCGCAGCTCCGACTCCGACGGACCCTGCTCGGGCTCGGACCGGATCGTCAGTGCGTCGTCGAAGTCGTCGGTGACCATGACCGGCCGGCGTCCGATGACCGGCACCAGCGCCTCGGCGGCCCGCCAGACCTCGTGCAGACGGTCGGGGTCGACGTCGGCGACGAGGATGGTGCCCGACGGGCCGTGCCCGAGCGGCAGGCCGGCCAGTGGCGTGCCCAGGAAAGCCGCTTCGATCTGGGGGAGGTCGTCTCGCACGCCGACAGTCTTGCCGATCATCAGAACTGGTCGGCCAGCTTCGTCAGCTTGCTGACGTAGGCCGGCCAGTCGTAGTCGTCGGGGATGTTGGTGTTGGTCCGCCGGAGGCCGATCGCCGCGTCGTGCTGTTCGCGCATGATGTCGACGTGACCTGCGTGCCGGGCGAGATCGCAGGTCACGTGGATGATGATCCGTTGTAGCGTCACGTCCTGCCGACCTGGCCGCCACCACGGCACCCGCCCCGGCGCGTCGAGGGGCAACTGGTCGATCGTCTGGTCAACGAACGCGCCAACCCGGCGATACAGGTCGATCAGCCCGTCCTTCGTCTCGTCCTCACGGGCGTACCAGTCCGCCTGCGGGTCCTCGTCGTACGCCGCCAAGGGGACCAGCTCGTCGGGCGTCGGGAATTCGCGACCGAAGGTGGGCCCGAAGTAGCCGGCTTCGACGTTGAGGCAATGCTTGAGCGCACCCAGCAGGTTGTTGCCGGTCGCCGTGCGGGGCAGCCTGACCTCCCGTTCGCTGAGCCCGTCGAGCTTCCAGACGAGGTTTTCGCGGCTTTCCCGGAGGTAGTGGTGAAGCGCGGCCTTCGCATCGCTCAGATCAGCCATGCGCGCCAGTCTTCCCTATCGGCCGTGCCTCGGTGGGCCGGTGCCGGGGCACCGGCCCACCGAACGACTCGATCTGCCGGGGGGCGTCAGTTTCCGGTGCAACTCGCTGTGGTTCCGCTGCCGCTGCCGGTGCCCTGGAAGCCGAAACTGGTGGCCTGACCTGCGGCCAATCGCCCGTTGTAGCTCTGGTTGGCGACCGTGATGGTCCCGCTGGTGCCGCTGCTGACCCCGTTCCAGAGCGAGCTGACCGACGCGCCGCTGGGCAGGGTGAGGGTGACCCGCCAGCCGGTCAGGGCTGTTGTTCCCGCGGTGACGCTGACGTTGGCGACGAATCCGCCGTTCCACTGGTCCTGGACGGAGTAGACAGCGGTGCAGCCGGTGGTACCGGTCGGCGGCGCCGTGGTGGGAGGCGGGGTGGTGGGAGGCGGGGTGCCGTCGTCGAGCGTCAGGTTCTTCTGCTGGACGCTCCACTGGCTGCTACACAGACCGCAGTCGGCGCCGACGAAGGTGCGGCCGGCGGTGGTGTCGCCCTTCAGGCGCCACTTGAGGTAGAGAGTCGCCACCCGGCCGAACTCTCCGCCGTTGGCCTGGTCGTAGGTGCCGCCATGCCCGACGTTCAGGTTGCCCATGAAGGCGGGCAGACCCGCGGGCAGCTTGCCCCAGTCGTCAATGGCGTTCGGGTAGGCGATGTCGCTGGGCCCACCGACGAAGTAGGCGATCGGCTTGGTCAGTCTCCTGAGCTGGTAGTCGTCGGCGTCGTTCAGCAGACCGCTGCTGAAGATGCCGGTCGTGGTGACGCGCGGGTCGTTCGAGACGGCGTACGCCTCCAGGCCTCCGCAGGAGAAACCCGCCACAGCGACCTTGCTCGTGTCGATCTTGTTGTAGTACTTGCTGCCCTGCCGGGAGTTCTCCGCGACCGCCCAGTCGATGGACTGGGTGAGCATCTGGGAGGTGGTGGAGCCGGACCCGTTCGGGGCGCCGTTGGCGATGGCGAGGAAGCCGTGGGAGGCGATCTCGCGGAGGAAGTTGCCCTGGGAGAGTCCGTTGGCCGAGCAGCCGCCGTTGCCCCACACGACGATGGGCAGGCGTTCGGACGGGAGGGTCTGCGGCCGGAAGATGGTGTGGTTGGCCAGGGTGGCCGAGGTTTCGTAGTCGGCGGGGTAGGGGCCGGAACCGCCGATCGCGGCGGACGCCGGTGTCCCGCCGAGTGCCATGATCACGGAGGTGACCGGAACGATGGCGGCCAACAGCCCCGCGTAGATCTTTGCTCGCCTTCTCATTGAGTCCTCCAGGAACAGTCACTGTGGCCCTCCCAACGGTGGCGGTGGTGTCACTCGCGCCCCGACGAGAGTGCTCGGCGCTGGCCACGGGTGTGGTCGACGTCGGCGCGTCGCCGCCTGAGCGGCGGCCGTGCCCTCGGCCGCCACTGCCCGCCTATTCAGCGCCGGCGACCGCCCGGCCGCGGTCCCTGCAGGCGCTCCGATGGGAGCTGTATGCAGTTACTATCACTGTCGCAACGAAAAGTGTCAATGTCTTGCTGGCTCTGACCGGCCGCTTCGTCGTCAGCCGGCGAGTGGGCCGCTGCAGTGCTTTCCGCCGGTCGGCTCCGGCCGTGAGGGATCCCTCGACGCCTGGAAGTGGGTGATCCACGAGGCGGCATCCGGCCAGTGCGGCGTCGCCACCTCGACCAGACGCGCCTGAGCGAGTGAGCCGAGCGTGGTGTGGATGTCCAGGAAGGTCTCCCTGGCCTCCCGGCGAGGCCAGGACCCCGGCAGCAGGTGCGGGGGGAGGTCCGGGTCGATGTCGGCGAACTTCCGCCAGGAATCCATCGCGGAGGTCCGAGCCACCAACGCCCGGGCCGGGTCCACCTCCCCGTTGCGCGCGGCTGTCCGCAGTTCCGCGTACTGCTCGATGAAGCTCGAGTACGCGGACGCGAGACTGGTCAGGTCGTACGCGGAGGCCGGCCCGTGTGGCCCTGCCTCCTCGTCGAACCGGACGTGCAGGACCGACCATCGGGCACCCTCGACGCGGTGCAGCAGGTCGTGCAGCGCCTCCCGCGCCGGCGCGGCGTCGGATCCCGGCCGGATCCACACGCTGTCGTACAGGCCCACGAACCCCAGTGCGGTCAGCGACCTGCGGAGCGCATGACGGGACGCCTGGCCGGTGTTCGGAACAGAGAAGGAGGCCAGCACCCATTCGCCGGTCCAGGGCACTGGGTGAGAGCCGAAGTTCAGGAAGTGCCGCATCCGGGAGCGGTGCTTGGCGATCGCCTGCGGCGTGAGGTGGTAGACCGGTGACCGGCCCTTCCTCCTTGTCGCGATGAGACCACGCTTGACCAGTCGGGACAACGCGGCACGGGCGCTGGACTCGCTGATCCCGAACTCCCGCAGAATCGCGATGACCGCCGTCGAAGGCAGGTTGGCGTCGGAGGAGTCGAGGTACTCGCCGAGCACTGTCGTCAGCAGATGCTGCGGGCTCGACCCCGCCTGGGCCCGGGGCACTCGGACGTCGTCGGCGTTCACCTCATCAGACTGCCGCACCCGGATGCCCTCGCCGTGTCAGGTGGGGCGGGGCAAGGCGCCTTCCGGGGCGGGTGGAGGCACTATCGTTCTGGCGTGCAGATCCGTTTTGACGTCCCCGCCGATCCCGCCTACCCGAGCCGGGTGGCCGCTGCGCTCGGCAACGCCCGGCTCCGCAGATTCGGCTACATCGGGGCGGTCCTGACGGCAGTCGGGGTCATCGGTCTCGTCGTCTCGCGAGGGTTCGGGTGGGGCGAGCGGAGTTCGCCGCTGTGGACCGCGCTGGTCGTGGCCGGCGTGCTGTCGATGCTGTACCGGCCGTGGGTGCTGGCGCGCGCCCGACGCCGCTCCGGTAACTACGCCGTCGAGGGCGCCTACGACATCACCGATGACAACATCATGATGCGCAGCGGCTCGGAGTCCGGCGGCATCGCCTGGGACGGGGTTGCCCAGGTGCGGGAAACCGGAGATTTCTGGGTCGTGTACGTCGGCCGAATGCCCGCGACCGTGATCCCCCGCTGGCTGATGTCCGCCGAGGATGCCGAGACGTTGCGCGCCCACATGACCGATCGAGGGCTGCTGCCTCGTCGGTGACCTCGGCTGCAGCGGGCCGCCGCCGGATCGGACTACCGCGTCCGAGTCGGTCGCGAGGGGGCGCCGAGGAGTACCTCGTACCGGTAGAGATCGTCGTTGGTGCCGGTGTGCCGGAAGCCGGCACGTTCGAGGGTCCGCCGGGAGGCGACGTTGTCGCCGGTGGTCTCGGCGACAACGCAGGACAGCCCGTGCGCGGTCGCGAGGTCGAGCAGGGCGGCCAGTGCCTCCGCCGCGTAGCCGTTTCCCCGGGCTGACGCGGCGAGGCCGTAACCGACCTCGATGCGTCCGTCCTCCGGCTGGCCCTTGAAACCGATTCCTCCGATGGCTTTTCCGTCGGCGGTGCGGGTGATCCGGTAGTGCCCGAACGGACGTCGGTCGCCGTAGGCAGCGGTGGCGGCGAGAAAGCCCCGCACGCCGAGGACGTCGCCGTCGAAAGGGAAGTCCTCGGCCCAGTCGTCCCCGGCCCCGGCGCGCTGCCCGACGATGCGTTCCCCCTCTGCGGTGTCGATGGGGTGCAGGCGCAGTCGCGGCGTACGAAGCTCGGTCACGGGCAACAGCGAAGCAGTCCTCAGGGAACAGCACAAGCCGAATTACGCGCCCGGCACAGGCCCGCTTCGCGGAATCGGACCTCCGTGTCGGCATCCCCGCCCCCGATCGTCTGTGACTCCCTATTCTCGACGGGGATGCACCAATCCGAGTAATGGCCGTCGGCCCGACGGCTAACAGGAGGCCGTCATGAGCACCAAGGATCGACCCGAGGGGATCAGCCCCACGGCGGTGGAGTCAGCACCAGGGCTGTGGCGGATCGATCTGCAACGGCACGACCTCAGCATCCCCGGGCGAGAGGTCATTCAGACGCGGGTGGAGTTCACCCCGGATTCGCCACCGTTCAAGCATTTCCACCCCGGCGAGGAAATCATCTGTGTTCTGCAGGGAACGCTCGAATATCGGCTGGAGGGGCAGCCACCCATTGTGTGCAATCCCGGCGACGCGCTCACGGTCCCGTACGGTGTGCACCACCAGGCCCGCAACGTCGGCGATGGTGTTGCTGTCGAATTGGCCACGTACGTCGTCGAGAAGGGGAAACCACTTCTCACCAAGGTGGAGTGAGATATCCGCAGGCCGTGGTCAGACGGTGGCTGAGTCGCCGGGTCGCAGGTCGACGAGCACGTCCGTCAGGCCCGCGGCCTCGAAGGCCCGCACGACGTCGTCGGCGCCCTGGGTGTAGTGCCCCCAGCCGTCCTGATGGACCGGGATGACCGCCCGGACGCCGAGCACTGTCGCCGCTCGGGCCGCCAGTTCCGCGGTCAGGGTGAGGAACGCCTCGCCGCGGGCCGCGATCTGGGCCGCGCCGAGGTTGAGGATCGCGATCTCTATCGCCGGAAACTGCTCCGCGACGACCGCCACCACATCCAGCGAGGCGTTGTCGCCGCTGACATAGACGGTCGGCCAACCGGCCGCCTCCAACACGAACCCGATCACCGGGCCGTTGACCACGCCGATCTCCGGAGAACCGTGCAGCGCCGGAACCGCTGTGACGCGCACGTCGCCGACCTCGGCGTACTCGAAGGGCCGCAGGCCGGTCGCCAGTGGCCCGAGATTCGGCGCCCCCGCCGTGGTGGTGAACACCCGTCGGGCCCGGCGGGCGTACTCCCGCCCGGAGATGTCGAGGTTGTCGATGTGGTGTTCGTGCGACACGAGCACCACGTCGACCGGGTCGAGGTCCGTGGGCGCTGCGCTCGGGCCGGTGAACTTGGTGGCCGTGACCGGCCCGTTCTGGTACGTCCGCGGATCGTCGAAGGTCGGATCCAGCACGACGCGTTGGCCCGCGTAGTCGAGGACGGCAGTGGGGCCGCCGACGGTGCGTACGGTCAGCTTGTTCATGGTGTTCTCCCTGGTTGTTGACGCGCCTGCTCGCGCAGGGCCTGGTTCTCGGCGCGCAGGCGGGCGAGTTCGTCGCGTACCGGCGCGAGCGCGTCGGAGAGTTCCGCCTCGGTGAAGCGGGGCGTGATGTGTTGGGGGCAGTTCCAGTCGTAGCCCTGCACCGTGACGGTGATCAACCGTTCGACCCGGCCCGCTGGTCCGGGCGCGCTCAGCCTCGCCAGCAGCTCCTCGAACCCGCTGTCCCGCGCGTCGGTGACGTGCGCCGTGCCGATGATTTTGAGCCGGCGCTGGTGGGCGTAGTCCATGAGCAGCAGCGAGACCCGCGGTGACGTGGCGAGGTTGCCGACCGACAGGTACTGCCGATTGCCGCGCAGGTCGGCCCAGCCGAGGACGCTGTGCCCGTCGACGGGGTCGAGGACGTGCAGGAAGCCGGGTGGGCCGCCGCGGTGCTGTAGGTACGGCCAACCGTTCTCGCCGACGGTGCCGAGGTAGAAGCTGTCGCGTTCGGTGATGAAAGCCGCCTCTTCGTCACTGAATGTCGCATCCGTGTCCCAGTTGGCGGTCATGCGCTGGATGGCGGGCCGGCTGCCGTAGCGCTGTTGCGCGGCGACCACCGACGCGGTGGTCAGTTCCTGCAGGTAGCGGTGTGGCATGACGAGCGCCCCCTTCCAGGGGTCACCTAACCATCGTTACGACTTTTACCGGTAAGAAGATACGTCGCGACGACTAACCTGTCAAACGGCGGACGGTAGTAAGGTTGGTGACATGACACGTCGGCCACTGATGGGCGAACCCCTCGCACTGGACCTGGTCAACACCCAGTGGGTCGAGCGGGGCCGCCGGGTCGACCTGTTCGACGAGCCGGACGGGCTGCGGGGATGGCTCGCCGAACACCATCTGGAGGGTGACCCCGCAGCGGTGGAGACCCCGTTACGGGAGACGCGGTCCGCGCTGCGCCGCGTCCTCGAACAGCCCGACGACGCCGCCGAACGGGGGGTCAACGCGATCCTCGCCCGTGGTGCTTCGCGCTACACGCTCCGTGCGGGGGCCGCGCATGAGCAGCCTGACGTCGACCCGGGCTGGCTCCCCTCCTGGCGAGCGGCCATCAACTACCTGGATCTGCTAGGTCAGGAACCCCA
Source organism: Micromonospora hortensis (assembly GCF_022230935.1). Lineage (NCBI taxonomy): Bacteria > Bacillati > Actinomycetota > Actinomycetes > Micromonosporales > Micromonosporaceae > Micromonospora > Micromonospora hortensis. Next base: position 330,106 of record NZ_JAKKFE010000033.1, on the reverse strand, counting down.
CCGCATCCGACGCTGCGGTAACCCCGCCTGCGTCCTGCACTTCTACGACACGTCGCGCAACGGCACCCGACGCTGGTGCTCGATGGACGGCTGCGGCGCTCGCGCCAAGGCCGCCCGCCACTACCAACGCCAGCGCGTCACCTCCTAGCACCTGGGGCGCGAGGACAGCGGCGGCAGCGCGACTCATAAGGTGAACGGATGTCGGTCAAGCAGGTCCAAGTGACATTCGACTGCGCCGAGCCCGTGCGCGTCGGTCGTTTCTGGTGTGAGGTGTTGGGGTACGTCCCGCCGCCGCCCCCGGAGGGGCTCGCCACCTGGGACGATGTCAGTTTCGAGCAGGGTTCGTGGTTCGCGTGCAGTGACCCGTCGGGGGTGGGCCCACGGCTGTACTTCCAGCGGGTGCCCGAGGGCAAGGTCGTCAAGAACCGGGTGCACCTCGACGTGCGGGTCGTCACCGGGCTCGTGGGCGAAGAGCGCCTGGCCGCCCTCGAGGCCGAATGCGCGCGGCTGATCCCGCTCGGCGCGGTACGCGGGCAGTTGTTGCTCGCCGACGGTGAGAACGAGTCGTGCCTCAACATGCAGGACGTCGAGGGCAACGAGTTCTGCCTCGACTAGTGCCGCCTGCCGCGCGTCTCCTGAGCGCGGCCGAGCCTGATGGGGGCCGGGCGAAATCGCCTGGCCCCCACCGTCGGGCTCGGTCAGCCCAGGTACTTCTCCCACGGACCGGTGATGGCCAGGGTGAGGCCCGGGTCCTGCATGTTGACGAAGAGCACCTTGCCGTCCGCGCTGAAGGTCGGCCCGCAGAACTCCGAGTCGTTGAGCTGGTTGCGGGCGATCGCGTACGTGGGCCCGCCCGGGATCGTGCTGAGCACGTGCGAGGCTCCCGTGCCGTCCTCGGCGAGAACGAGGCTTCCCCACGGGGTGACTGTCACGTTGTCCGGGCCGTCGAAGGTGAGGTCGGTGTACTTGACCGCCGTACCCTCCTCGGAGGCGGTCTGGTGCGGGAAGTACGTCACCAGCTGGATGGTCTGGTTCTTGTAGTTGTAGAACCAGACCATTCCGTCGTGCGGCGCCGCGTCCGCCGGCAGGTCACCCTCGTCCCAGGCGTAGGAGTTGACCACGTACACGCCCTCGTCGGTGGCCCACACGCCCTCGAACTTGCGTCCGCGGGTGACCTGGCCGTCGGCGAACTGCTCGCGTACCGACGTGGTGCGCGCGTCGCGGTCCGGTACCTCGATCCAGCGGACCGGGAAGGGGCGGCCCAGCTGGGCAGAGGTCAGGTAGGCGACGTCCGGCAGTACCGAACCGTCATCCATGATGATCTGCATCGCGGCGAGGACGCCGGCGTTCGGTGCGAGGCGGGTGAGCGCGCCCGGGCCCAGCTTGACGCCGTGTGGCGCCGTCCAGCGGTAGAAGAGGCCGTTGGGCCCGTCAGCGTCCTCGGAGAGGTAGACCCGGGTGCGGTCCTTGTCGACGGCCAGGGCCTCGTGGGAGTAGCGGCCCAGGCACTTGATCGGCTTCGGGTCGGCGCTGCCGTCGGCCCACACCTCGAAGACGTAGCCGTGGTCCTTCTGGTAGACGCCGGACCGGCCGCCCTCTTCCCACGTGTCGCCGGCCCGGTCCTCGGTCTCCTCGCAGGTGAGCCAGGTGCCCCACTGGGTCGGACCGCCGGCGCAGTTGGAGATGGTGCCGGAGAGCGCCACGAACTCACCCAGGTTGCGGCCGGCGAGGTCGGTCTTGATCACGGTGCAACCGCCGGCGTCGACGGCGCCCGCGTCGTAGACAGTTCCCTTGACGTGCGGCACGCCGAACTCGGCGCCCGGGTCGATCTCGTGGTTCTGGATCAGGGTGTACCGGCCGTGGCCGGCGTCGTAGACGGCCATGCCGTCATGGTCGGACGGGGTGGTGCCCTGGCCGCGGTCGAGCCGGGTGACACCGGTACGCGTGACCACCGTGTAGCTGAAGCCCTTGGGCAGGGCCAGGATTCCCTTGGGGTCGTCCACGAGCGGCGGGAAGGGCACGTTACCGGGCTTCACCGGCGGGTGCGGCCGGGCCGGGCTGGCCTGCGCCAGGGACGGCAGGCCGCCCGCGACGGCAAGGCCGACGCCGGCGGCGGCGCCGCTGGCGAGGAAGGTACGACGAGAGGAAGGCACGTGGATCAACTCCTGGTCAAGACGTAGTGCGACGACTGGCAGCCAACTCCTTCCGGCGGACGGCGACACGTCACCAGTGGGATCGGGTGATGACATCGGAGTTAAGAGTCAGGGTCGCGCACGCGTCTCCGACAGCAGCGCGGGCCAGTCCTGGGCGAGGGCCCAGTCGGCGAAGCTGTGCCAGCCGACCTCCGGGTAGTCCCGGTGCAACGCGGCGACGTCGACGGTCAGGCCCACGGTGCTGAAGTAGTCGAACATGGCCGCCAGGTCGGTGGACCGCTGTCGAACCTGGGCCAGCGGCACCTGCGCGTGGGTGATCGGGCGGCCGATGGTGTCGGCGAGGATCTCGGCCAGTTGGGTGGGTGTGCGTTCGTCGGGGGCGATGTCGACGCGGCGGTCGGCGTGCGGGACGGTGGTCAACACGAGGTGACCGAGGCCGGCGGCTGCCGCGGCGTCAATGAGGGCCCGGCCCTGCCGGACCCCGGTGGCGAGCGCCGGGTGTTGGTCGCCCCGGTCCCGGATCGCCTCGACCGGGTCACCGCGGTCTGGGACGACCTCGGCCAGTCCTGGCAGGCACTCCTCGACGAGCACACCGACGAGGAGCTGGAGGTGATCACGCGCCACATGGACCGAGCGCACGACCTCAGCCACGCCCAGATGCGTCGCCTACGGTCCCAGCCGAAGCCCGACTGAGGCCTGCGGCTTCGGGCTTGACCCTGACGCTGCGTCAACCCTCCATGCTGCCGCCATGAGCAATTCGCAGACGCCAGCTCAGGCCGAGCAGCCCGCGATCCACGTGCATGGCCTGGAGAAGTCGTTCAAGCAGCTGAAGGTGCTGCGCGGCGTCGACATCGACGTCGCGCGGGGCAGCATCTTCGCCCTGCTCGGCTCGAACGGTGCCGGCAAGACCACAGTGGTGAGGATCCTGGCCACGCTCCTCAGGGCCGACGGCGGGACGGCCCGGGTCGCCGGCTTCGACGTGGCGACCCAGGCCGCCGACGTACGACAGTCGATCAGTCTCACCGGGCAGTTCGCGGCGGTCGACGAGATCCTCACCGGGCGGGAGAACCTGATCCTGGTCGCCCGGCTGCGGCACCTCAAGGAGCCCGGCGCAATCGCGGACGACCTGCTGAGGCGCTTCTCGCTGACCGAGGCGGGCGCCCGGAGGGTGCGGACGTACTCCGGCGGTATGCGTCGCCGTCTCGACATCGCGATGAGCCTGATCGGGAACCCGCCGGTCATCTTCCTCGACGAGCCGACGACCGGGCTGGACCCGGAGGCGCGCATCGAGGTGTGGCAGGCGATCAAGGAACTCGCCCGCGGCGGCACGACGGTGCTGCTCACCACCCAGTACCTCGACGAGGCCGAACAACTCGCCGACCGGATCGCGATCCTCCACGAGGGACGAATCATCGTGGACGGCACCCTCGACGAGCTCAAGCAGCTCCTGCCACCCGCTGAGATCGAGTACGTCGAGAAGCAGCCGACCCTCGAGGACGTCTTCCTCACCCTCGTCGGCGCCAAGACCGAGAAGGAACAACGATGAACAAGCACTTCCTCGGCGACACCACTGTCCTGCTGGGACGCTCACTGCGCCACATCGCCCGCAGCCCGGACACCATCATCACGACCGCAGTCATGCCGATCGCCTTCATGCTGCTGTTCGTCTACGTCTTCGGCGGCGCGATCGAGACCGGCTCCGACTCGTACGTGAACTATCTGCTCCCCGGCATCCTGGTCATCACGATCGCCTCGGGCATCTCGTACACCGCCTTTCGGCTCTTCCTGGACATGCAGGGCGGCATCTTCGAACGATTCCAGTCCATGCCGATCGCACGATCGTCGGTGCTCTGGGCGCACGTGCTGACCTCGCTGGTCGCCAACCTGATCTCGTTGGTCGTCGTCGTCCTCGTCGCACTGCTCATGGGCTTCCGCACCGGAACGAACGTGCTGGGGTGGCTCGCCGTCGCCGGCATCCTGGTGCTGTTCACATTGGCGCTGACCTGGATCGCCATCATCCCGGGCCTCACCGCCCAGTCGGTGGACGGCGCGAGCGCCTTCTCGTACCCCCTGGTCTTTCTGCCGTTCGTCAGCTCGGCCTTCGTGCCCACCGCGTCGATGCCCGGCCCGGTGCGCGCCTTCGCCGAGCACCAGCCGGTGACCGCCATCGTCAACGCGATCCGAGACCTCTTCGCGCAGAAGCCGGTCGGATCGGGCATCTGGACCGCCCTCGCCTGGTGCGTCGGCATTCTCGTGGTGGCCTACCTGTTCGCCACCCTGACCTACCGCCGCAAGATCTCCTGACCCGATGTCGGCCAGGGCTGGGCAAGGTAAGGGCAGGATCAGGGCATGCTGACGATCAGTCAACTGGCGGCGTACACCGGGGTCACGGTGCGGGCGGTACGGCACTACCACCAGATCGGCCTGCTGCCGGAGCCCGAGCGGGACTCCTCGGGCTACCGGCGGTACAGCGCAGGGGCGGTGGTGTCCCTCATCAGGATCCGGATTCTCGCCAACGCCGGCGTACCGCTCTCCCAGATCGGTCAGATGCTGGAGGCCGACGCGTCGACCTTCGCGTCCGCGGTCGAGGAGATCGACAGGCACCTGGGCGACGAGATCGCACGACTGGAGACCAGCCGGAAGCAGATCGCGCAACTCGCCTCCGGGGATCGTCTGGCGCTCGCACCAGAGGTGACCACCTACCTCGACCGGCTCCGGGACATTGGCGTCTCCGAACGGGTGGTGGCGGGTGAGCGGGACAGCTGGATCCTGATGTCGGCTCGCTGGCCCGATCGCGTCCGCGAATGGATGCCCAGCAAGATCGCGCAGCTCGACGACCCGCAACTCATTCGGCTCTATCGGATCCTGTCGGAGGTCTTCGAGAGCGACACCAGCGACGACGCGCGTCTGGTGGAGGCCGCCGACATCTTGGCCAGCCTCGCCGATCAGGCATACCGCTCTGGCGAGATCGACCTCGGTGAGGTGGCGCAGGACGATCTACCGTTCGACCTTCTGGACGCGCTGGCCGTCGAGGCGGACCCGCGGGTGAAGCGGCTGCTGGGTCTGATGCGCGAGCGCGGCTGGGATGGTCTGGCGCGGCTGGAGCGGCTGGCAGGGCCGTCCACCTGATCGACTGTCAGCTCTGTTGGTAGTTGACCGGGACGCTCAGCGTCCCGCTGCCGGGGCCGGCTGAGGTCGACGATCCGTGGACCTGTCGGGTGTGTCGCGCCACCAGCGGCGGGATACCAGCGCCGCCAGCCCGGCGCCCGCGGCGTTGAGCAGGACGTCGTCCACTGACGACACCCGGTCCAGCCGCAGGACGTACTGGGCGGTCTCGACCAGGACCGAGCAGCCGGCCGCGAGGGCCAGGATCCGCGGCACCGATGCCAGCGCCGGGAACCGCAGCGGGGCGAAGAACCCCAGGGCCGCGAAGACCAGCAGGTTGCCGACGATCTGGAACGTCGCCGTCACCGGACCCCCGTCGGAGAAGATCGTGAGCAGGTCGCGCAGCGGCACCAGTGTCACCCGGCCGGAGACGGTGCCGGCCTGCTCACCCGGCAACATGATCATCCAGACCCAGGGGACCGTGCCATAGACGATGCCGACGTCGGCCAGCGACGTCCGCCACGCCGACGCGTCGCCGGTGGCACGTCGGCGACGCGCCAGGGCCCACATCGCAAGGGCGGCCAACGGCAGGACGACCACAGTGATGAGGACGACGCCGTTGAACGTACCGAACCAGCCGTGCCAACCCTTGATCATCCGACCCCCGCTTTTCGCCCAGTCCCGAAACCTACCCGGCCCGGGTCGCGGGCGGACGCGGTGTTGAGCGGTATACCTCAGAGGCATATTTATGCCGCTGAGGTATACCGCTCCTCACAGATTGACACTGCGGGCCAGTTGAACGGTGCAGGCCGCCAGGTAGCTCACGGCCGTGCCGCCGACGGCCGCTCAATCGGATGGTGGGTCAGCTGCGGGTGGACCACCGCTGGTTGGTGCCGCCGTTGCAGGCCCAGAGGATGAGCTTGGTGCCGTTGGCGGTGGCGGCCGCGTTGGCGTCGAGGCAGAGCCCGGACTGGACGCCGGTGATGGTGCCGTTGGAGTTGAGGTTCCACTGTTGGTTGGTGCCGCTGTGGCAGTCCCAGATGATGGCCTGGGTGCCGTTGGCGGTGCCCTGGCCGGAGGCGTCGAGGCACTTGTTGCCGTACACCTGGAGTTGTTTGCCGGCGGTGTAGGTCCAGCGCTGCGCGGTGTTGCCGACGCAGTCCCAGAGTTGGACCTGGGTGCCGTTGGTGGTGCTGCCGTTCGGTACGTCGATGCAGCGGCTGGACTGTGCGCCGACGACCTGGACGTTCTGCTGCGGGTTGCCGCCGCCGGCCGGCGCGTAGGCGGCGGCGTTGATGTTGGCCTGGACGGCGTTCTCGGTGGCCGCCGTCGGGTAGCCGGAGGTCAGTACACCCTCGAAGAAGGTGCCGCGACCGGTGATGCTGTTGTCACCGCCGATGCCGAGCAGGATGGCACCTTCCTTCTTCATCGGGTGGTAGCCGTTGGGGCGTGGCCCGTCGAAGTAGGTCGTCAGGCTGCCCGACTGGGCGTTGCCGCCCCGGATCGCCCAGTGGTTCGGCTCGCCCTTGACCATGGCGGTGACGAAGCGGTGGTTGATCGACGCGATGTTGTTGTAGCCCGCGTTGACGCCGGAGAACAGCCCCCACTCCAGGTCGGCCATGATCCACGGGCCGGCCCCCGCCCCGTAGCCCCACTGCTTGTTGGCGCCGAAGTAGACGGTCTCCATGATGGCGCGCTCGTCGGCGAGGTTGTTGGTCTGCGCGTTGCCGTAGTCGAAGCAGCACCACTGGTTGTAGTGCGTGCCGTCGACGACCGCGTAGATGCCCTCGGGCTGGTCGCCGGTCGCGACGCCGTTGGTGTTGTTGTTGCGGTAGCCGGTGCCGGGGGCGATGTAGACGCCGTACGCCTTCTGGCCGCCGACGGTGACCGGTGCCGCCTTCGCGTCGGCGAGGTTGTCGAATCCGCCGGGAGCGGGGCCGACGAAGTAGCCGGGGGGCGCCTGGGTGAGACGGTTGTTGCGGCCGGACTGGTCGTAGATGATCGTGATGACGCAGTTGGTGTTGGCGCAGAACGTGTCCTGGGTGGCGGCGTTGGCGTAGCCGCCCTCGCTGAGCACGCCGACGTCGCGGGTGGTGTTGTCCGACGATCGTCGGATCTGGTAGAGCGGGCCGTTGTACGCGCCGTACAGCGCGCGGGTGGTGCTGTGCGCGGCCACGCACGGCGTGCCGCCGGAGGCGTAGATGTCACACGGACCCGTGCCGGCCGCGTGCGCGACGCCCGGCGCGTCCGAGACCACATAGGCGCCGGCGCCGACGACGAGGACGAACAGGGTCCCGGCGGCGGCCATCAGGCGACCCAGTTTTCTCTTCACATTCATCGGATCCTTTCGGGTGCGTGGCGGGGGCGGGGCGATGGAATTGACGTCACACGTCATACCTGTGACATTAATGGGCGTCCATCTATGAGCGCTAGTTGACACACGTTGGTCATCGATCGATGAGCCTGAGGACGGATATGCTGGTCAGCGGAGCAAGGTGCGTCCCCGTGTCGGGGCAAAAATCGATTCGAGGGCGATTGATGAACATCGGGGAGATCGCTCGCCGGGCGGGGGTGTCCCGCAGCACCGTTTCCTACGTGCTCAGCGGAAAACGCAGCGTGTCGGAGGCGACCCGGCAACGGATCCAGTCGGTCATCGACGAGTTGGACTACCGGCCGAACGCCAGCGCCCGTGCTCTCAAGGAGGGGCGCACCCGCACCCTCGGGCTGGTCATCCCGCCAGCGAGCCAGCGGTTGACCGACATGCAGCTGGGCTTCGTCGCCAGCGTCGTCGAGGCCGCCGCCCGCCATGACCTCGACGTGCTGCTGTCCCCCTCCGGTGGCGACCATGACCGGTCGTTCGAGCGGATCGTCACCGGGCGTCGGGTGGACGGCGTGGTCCTGATGGAGATCCGGTTGGCGGACGACCGGGTGACCCGACTGACCAAGGCCGGGCTGCCGTTCGTCACCATCGGCCGGACCGCCGAGCCGCACGGGATGAGTTGGATCGACATCGACTACGCCGGGCTGATCGCTCGGTGCGTGCAGCACCTGGCCGACCTGGGGCACCGGCACGTGGCACTCGTGAACCGGTCCGCCGAGTTGGTGGCCGCCGGGTACGGCCCCAGCCATCGTGCCCTGACCGGCTTTCGGGCGGCGGCGGCGGAGCGGGGGTTGACCGGCGTGGAGGTCTGCAGCGGCGACGACACCGCCTCCGGCGAGGCGTGCATGGAGCAACTGTTGGCGACGCACCCGGAGGTCACGGCGGTGGCCACCATCAACGAGGCCGCGCTGCCCGGAATGCAGCGCGCGTTGACCGGCGCCGGGCTGTCAGTGCCACGCGACTTCTCCGTCACCGGAGTCGCCGCGCAGCACTGGGCGGAGGATTTCCGTCCGCCGCTGACCGCCGCCGACGTGCCGATGGTCGAGATGGGCGCCGAGGCGGTGTCGCTGCTTCTGGAGATCATCGCGGCTCCCGGCGCCGTGCCACGACACCGCCTCTACAGCCCGCCCATCTCGTTGCGCTCCAGCACCGGCCCCGTCCGCGGCCGCTGATCCGACAGGCTTACCCGCCCCTGACCCGCCGCTCCTCCTGGGCGGCGGCGAGGATGAGATAGCTGCTGGCGGTCCAGGTGTAGGCGCGGTCCCGCAGCCCGGTGCCGGTCTCGGCGTCGAAGTTCTCCGCGAAGCCGGACTTCTCACACAGCGCGAGGAACCGCCGACTGATGTCGTCGGCGATCCTGGTCTGCCCGGCCCGGCGCAGGCCGTCCTCGACCAGGACGGTGGAGGGCGCCCAGATCGGGCCACGCCAGTAGCCGTCGGCGAGGTAGTGGGCCGAGTCGGTCGGCTCGGTGGCCAGCCCGTGCGTGGTCAGGTGGGTTTCGACGCCGCGTGCCAGGGCGGCGGCGACCGGGGCCGGCAGATCGGCCCCGAGCGCGACGGGCATCAGGTCGAGCAGGCTGCGGCTGGGTCGCCGGCGCCCGGTGTGGGGGTCCCGGGCGCAGAAGCGTTCGCCGTCCCACAGGTCGCGCAGCATCGCCCCGTGGATCCGGTCGGCCTCCTCCGACCAGCGGGTGGCGGGCTCACCCAGTTCGGTGGCGAGGTCGGCGAGGCAGCGGAGCTGCGAGACCAGGAACGCGGCGAGGTCAGCCGTCTCGAGGACCCGGTTGTCGTCGAAGGTGGTGGCGTTGTCCCAGCCGCTGTCGTTGCCGTGCTGGTAGTGCGGCAGGTCATGGCCGGGGGCGCGTCGCGCGTCGAGCCAGAACCCGGTCCAGCGGGCGAGCCGGTCGTACGTCTGCGCCAGGGCCGCCCGGTCCGGCGGCTGGGGGAGGCGTCGGCGCAGGTGCCGGAGGGCCCAGCCGTGGATGGGAGGCTTGACATAGTTGTGCAGGACCTCCGAGTGGGTGACCGAGTCGGGGAGGGCCCCGGCCTCGTCCTGGTGGTCGAAGGGCAACTGGAACTGGTGCCAGGCCAGCTCCGGCTCGCCGGCAGCCAGGGCGATCGCGTTGAAGCAGTGGTCCCAGCTCCACACCTTGTCCATCCAGTGCTTGGACATCAGGACGGCCGGCCGGGTGACGAAGCCCGCCGGGGCGACAGTGGCCGACCACAGGACGTACGCGGCCAGTTCGGCGGCCGGGGTGTCCGGGCCGCGCCAGGGCGCGATCGCGTCGACGAACGCGGTGAACTCCGCGAACCGGTCGCGGCACAACTGCTCGAAGGTGACGGAACCGGCGTACGGGCGGCGGGCGGTGGCGTACTCCTCGATCGCGATCTCCCAGGGCTGGTCGCCGGGAAAATCCAGGGAACGGTCGGCGGTGCCGAGCGCCTGCGAGCCGTCGGTCCGCGGCAGTGCGCCGGAGAGCACTGTGATCCGGTATCGGCGACCGGTCTCGTACGAGGTGAACACGTGTGATCCGTCGACCGGGTCGGCGTACAGGTAGGTGCCGCTGAACGGGGTGAGGGTGTGCGCGGCAGCGGCCACCCGCAGGCCGAGCCGGTGGCCCCGGACCCGCAGGGTGTCCGGCCCGTCGTAGACGGCTTCGATCCGGTCGGCCCCGTTGCGCCAGCTCAGCAGGGCGGGCGTGGCGACGACTGTGGTGCCGGCGACGGTGGGGGTGAACCGCAGTACGGGGTGCAGCCCGGTCTGGTGGGAGACCAAATGCAGGTCGTCGGCGTACGTCTTCTCGGCTACCACTGGGGAGATGTTGAACCAGGATCCGCGGTAGCTGAACGGGATGTCCTGGATGGAGAACTCCGGACCGGACGGGGCGACGGTCATGGGTGGCGGGTGCCTTTCTGTGGTGCGGGTGGTCAAGCCTCGACCGCCGCGGATGGTCAGTCCTTGACGGCGCCGGCGGTCACACCCATCGAGACGTACCGCTGGGCCAGGATCAGCAGCACTGCGGCGGGGATCGAGGCGACGACGGCGGTGGCCATGATGGCGTTCCACTGCTGGTTGTTGTTGCCGATGTAGTGGTAGATGCCGAGGGTGATCGGCTGGTGGTCGCCGCCGCCGGCCAGGGTCGAGGCGAAGATGAAGTCCGACCAGGACCACAGGAACGCGAAGAGCGACACAGTGACGATCGAGTTGCGGCTGACCGGCAGCACGACCGACCAGAAGGTCCGCAGCCGACCGGCCCCGTCGACCACGGCGGCCTGGAGCAGTTCGTCGGGGATGCCGGACATGAACGCCGTGAAGATCAGGACAGCGAACGGCACCGCGAGCGTCGTGTCGGCCAGGATCAGGCCGGGCAGCGTGTTGAGGACGCCGAGGGTGAGGTAGATGGCGTAGAAGCCCATCGCCATGATGATCCCCGGGATCATCTGCGCGATCAGCAGCAGGAAACTCAGCGCCGGACCGCCGGGTGGCCGGAGCTTCGCCAGCGCGTAACCGGCGGGGGCGGCCAGCGCCACGGTCAGCACCACAGTGCCGAGGCCGACCAGGAAGCTGGTGCCGAGGTAGGGCAGTTGCTGGTCGAGCACCGCCCGGTAGCCGTCCAGGGTGCCGTTTGTGGGGAACAGGTGCGGGGGAGTGGCGCGCATGTCCTGGTCCCGGGTGAAGGACACATTGATCATCCAGTAGACGGGGAAGAGCATCAGCCCGGTCAGCACCAGGCCCACGCCGGTCTTCCACCAGGCGCGAGGCGTCGAGGTGGTCATCGCAGCTGCTGCCTCCGCTCGATCCGGATGTAGACGAGGCCGGCGACCAGAGCCAGCACGATGAGCAGGTTCCCGATGGCCGCGCCCGGGCCGAACTCGGGCAGCAGGTTGCCGAAGCCGAGCCGGTACGACCAGGTGGCGAGTGTTGCCGAGGAGCCGGTCGGGCCGCCCTTCGTCATGATCCAGATGATGTCGAAGACCTTCAGCGTGTAGATCAGCCCCAGCAGCAGCGTGATCAGGGAGACGGGGCGCAGCAACGGGAAGGTGATTCCCCAGAACCGTTGCCACCCCGTCGCGCCGTCGAGCGCGGACGCCTCGTACATCTCGGTCGGGATCGCCTGTAGGCCGCTGTAGAGCACCACCAGGTTGAACGGGATGCCGATCCAGACGTTGGCGATGATCACCGAGGTGAGTGACCAGCCCGGTGAGGTGAGCCAGTTGACCGGGTCGATCCCGACGACGCCGAGCGCCGCGTTGACCAGCCCCGAGTCGCTGTTGAGCAGCCACGACCAGGTCGACGCCGAGACGATCAGTGGCAGCAGCCACGGTACGAGGATCAGTGCCCGCAGCGTGCGCGACAGCGGGAAGTGCTGGTGGAAGAAGAGGGCCAGGGCCATGCCGATGGTGAACTGGAAGACGAGCGAGGCCGCTGTGAAGACCACTGTGTGCGTCAGTGTCGGCCCGAATGCCGGGTCGGTCAGGACCGTTCGGTAGTTGTCGAGGCCGGCGAAGGGCGCTCCGCCCTGCACGAACGACCGGACTGTGTACTCGCGCAGGCTCAACTCGACGTTGCGGTAGAGCGGGTAGGCGTAGAAGGCCGCCAGGTAGATGGTCACGGGTGCCAGGAAGCCCCACGCCCACCATCGGCTGGGCCGGCGGGCACGGGATGGCGGAGGCCCGGGCGGGACGGCGGTCGCCGCCCCACCCTGGTCTCGTACGGCGGTGGAGGTCTCTGTCGTGGAGGGCATGGTGTCGGTTCGGATCGCTTACCTGGTCGTGGCGGCGGTCTGCGCGGCGGCGAGTGCCTCCTGTGGCGACTTCCCGCCGCTGAGGGCCGACTGCACAGCGGTCCACAGAGCCTCGGAGATCTTCGGGTACTTCGTGCCGAGGTCGTCGCCGGTGCGGCCCTTGGCTGCCCGGACCGCCTCCACCCAGACCTTGAGCTTGGGGTCCGCGGTGGCCTGTCGCTCCTGCACGGCGGCGACGGGCGCGACGTAGGAGAGCGTGGTGTCGGTGGTGAGGAGGTTGTCGGCGTTGGTCAGGCAGGTGACGAGCTTCTGCGACGTCTCGTACCGGCCGGTCTTCTTCTGCACCGGAATGGAGACGAACTCACCGCCGGTGGGCGCCGGGGCCGGGCCGCCCGCGCTGGCCGGGATCGCGATGGTGCCGTACGAGAAGCCGAGCTTCTCCGCGTTGGCCAGTTGCCAGGTGCCGTTCTCGGCGAACGCGTAGTCGCCGGTGGCGAACTCCTGCCAGCTCGTGGTCTGGGTGTTGTTGATGACGGAGTTCGGGGCGTGGCCCTGCTTGAGCCAGTCGGTCCAGAGCGCCAGCGCGGACACCGCCTGCGGCGAGTCGAGACTCGTCAGTTGGGCGCCCGATCCCCAGAACCAGGGCAGGAACTGGAAGCTGCCCTCCTCGGTGCCGATCGCGGAGAAGGTGATGCCCTTCTTTCCCTTGGTCTTGACCTTGGTCAGTGCCGCGGTCAGCGAGGTCCAGTCCGTGACGGCGGCGGGATCGACGCCGGCGGCGGTGAGCACATCCTTGTTGTAGTAGAGGGCGAGGGTGTTCGCCCCGATCGGCACCCCGTAGGTCTTGCCGCCGCTCTGGCCGGCGCCGAGCAGGTTCTTCTCCATGGCCGAGACGTCCAGCTTGTTGTCGTCGGTGGTGGTGAGCGCACCGGCTTCGGCCAGAGTGGAGATGACCGGGTTGTCCACGATCAGCACGTCCGGTGAGTTTCCCTGCTGGGCGGCGAGCAGCGCCTTGTTGGTCAGGTCGGTGGTGTCGTAGCCGGTGCGCTCGACAGTCACCCCCGCGGAGGTGCCGCACTTCTTGAGCAGCGCTACCCACTCGGAGTCGTCGGCGAACTGCGGATACGGGTCCCAGACGAGGTAGGCGCCACCGTCGGCACCACCGTCGGCGGACGACGAGCAGGCGCTGCCCGTCACCGCGGCGAGAGCTATCACGGCGACGGCGGCCAGGCGCCGCCGACGACTGAGTCCGGTCATGTGGTGCCTCACTTCACATCGATCGTCAGGTGGGGTGTGTCGGTTGATCGTCGCGGCGTGGAACAGTCACACCATGCTGCGAATCGATTCGACGAATCGGTTCGCCCGAAGATAGGTCTGGCCATACCCGGGGGTCAAGGGTCAGTTGGTCGCGCCGTGAGGATCGCTGGGCAACGTGGACGTCACCGCGCCGTCACTTCATTGACATGGTTCAGTTCCCGGTCCTACGATCCGTGCGAATCGATTCGCAAGTGCTGCCCTCCGGAGAGCGTCCCCCGCGCCCCACCAAGGAGCCGCCCGTGAAAACCCCGTCCCGCAGCAGGTCAGGCCGAGCCCGCGTGTCCGTGGCCCGACTCGTCGTCGGCCTGCTCGCCGCCGCTGCCGCCGTCACCGTCGTCCCGTCCCCCGCCCAGGCCGCCGACGAGTCGATCAGCGTCAACTTCGCCACCACCAACGGTGCGCCGACCTACCGCGCCTCCGGCTGGATCTACGGCATGACCGAGAACGCCAGCGGTCCGGCCGACCACTTCTACCGGGACGTCAAGTTCCAGTACATGCGCGCCGGCGGCGCGCAGCTCCCGGGCAGCGGCTGGGTCGGCGGAACCTACGACCGCCGCTGGAACTCCACACTCGCCCAGGCGCGTCGCACCACAGCCCTCGGCGGGAAGTTCATCCTCCTGCCGCACGACCTCTGGGGTGCCGACGGCGCCGGAATCTCCCGCTTCCCCGGTGACAACGGCAACTGGACCGACTACGACAACTTCCTGACCCGCCTGATCAACGACGTCCGGGCGTCCGGGCTGTCTGTGCAGTGGGACATCTGGAACGAACCCAACATCACCATCTTCTGGAACCGGCCGATCTCCCAGTACCTCGAACTGTGGCGGCGGACCTACCAGCGCATCCGGGCGGAGTTCCCCAGCCAGCTCATCGTCGGGCCGAGCTGCGCCTGCGTGCCGTCGACCAACCACGCCTTCTGGAACCAGTACCTGGACTTCGTCCGCTCGACGAACACGGTGCCGGACATCATCAGCTGGCACTCGCTGCCCGGTGACCCGGTGGCGAACGTCGCTGCCGCCAACGCCACCCTCGACCCGCGTGGCATCGCCCATCCGCGTCCGTACCAGATCAACGAGTACGGCGCGCCCGACGAGCAGAACCCGGCCGACGGCGCCTGGTACATCGCGCGCCTGGAGCGGGCCCGGGCCGACGGCCTGCGGGCGAACTGGGCCAGCGGCGGCAGCCTGCACAACGATCTCGGCAACCTGTTGATCCGTAACTCGGCCGGCCAGCACCAGCCCAAGGGGGAGTGGTGGAACTACCGCTACTACGCCTCCCAGGTTGGGGAGATCGTCGCGGTGACCCCCAGTCAGTCGTACGACGCGTACGCCACGAAGGCCGCCGGGGTGGCGAAGGTGCTCATCGGCGGTGGCCGTACCACCGGGAACCTGACAGTCAACCTGCAACGCCTGGACACCACGAGCGGCATCGTGCAGAACAACCAGGTCCGGGTCCTCACCCAACGCATCCCGCACAACGGTGGCGGCGCGGTGGCGGGGCCGGTCACGGTCTCGAACAGCGTGGTCGGGGTGTCGAACAACAATGCCACGGTGACGGTGCCGTACACCAACCAGACCGACACGTACACCGTCACGCTGCTGCCTCCCTCGGACGGTGGCTTCCAGTCGGTGGCGGTGGCCCAGCACTCCCAGCAGTGCCTGAACAACGCCGGCCTGAGCACCGCCGACGGCAACGTCCAACAGCAGAACTACTGCGACGGTGGTGACCAGCAGCTCTGGAACTTCCGCCCGGTAACCGGAGTGGCGAACACCTTCACGGTGGTCAACCAGCAGAGCGGCAAGTGCCTCGACGTCAGCGGCGTCTCCACCGCCGACGGTGCGGCGGTGCACCAGTGGACCTGCCTGAACAGCCTCAACCAGCAGTTCACGCTGCGAAAGGTGACCTACTCGGGCAACGACTCGCACGACTACCAACTCGTCGCCCGGCACAGTGGCAAGTGCGTCGATGTCAACGCGGTCTCCACGGCGGCCGGCGCGCTGGTCCACCAGTGGACCTGCAGGGCGGTCAATCAGGGCAGCCCGTTGAACCAGACGTGGCGGCTCCTGGGGCGGTAGGCGTCCCGGGGGGAGGTGGCGTGCCGGTCGTCCGCCCAACGGCCAGCGCGCCACCCCGCCACCGCATTCATTGACATAAATTAATTAAAGGTCATACGATTCGCTGCGAATCGATTCGCCATCGCCACCGCCCCCATGGCCCGTCGAACAAAACCCACCGCGCTTCCACGACTTCGAGGAGCCACCTCGTGCGAACCCCGTCCCCCACCGGGCCAGGAACAGCCCGTGATCTCGTCCCGAGACGTCCTCGCACCCGACGTCTGGCCGCCCTGGCGACCGCGCTGGTCGGAGTGCTCGTCGGCGTCGGCGCCCTACAAGGCACATCACTGTCCGCCGCCGCGGCACCCGTCTCGGCTGCCGCCATCGTCGTCGGTCAGAGCACCCCGATCGTCGGTACGCCGTCCGGCCGCTGCCTCGAAGTGCCCAACTCCGGCACCACGAACGGCACCCAGACGCAACTCTGGGACTGCAACGGCAGCGCCGGCCAGAGCTGGACCTGGACGTCCACCAAGCAAATCCAGGCGTACGGCAACAAGTGTCTGGACGCCTCCGGCCGCGGCACCGCCAACGGCACCCAGGTGATCATCTGGGACTGCAACGGCCAGAACAACCAACAGTGGAACGTCAACAGCAACGGCACCATCACCGGCGTGCAGTCCGGGCTGTGCCTCGACGCCAACGCCGCCGCCACCGCGAACGGCACCAAAGTCATCCTCTGGGCCTGCAACGGCGGCGCGAACCAGCAGTGGGCCTCGCCGACCACCACCCCGCCGCCGACCAACCCGCCGACCGGCGCGCGTCCGTGCGACATCTACGCCTCCGGCGGCACCCCGTGCATCGCGGCGCACAGCACCACGCGGGCGCTCTACGAGGCGTACGCCGGAAACCTCTACCAGGTCCGACGCTCGTCGGACAACACGACCCGCAACATCGGGCTCACGGGCACCGGCGGCACCGCCAACGCGGCGACGCAGGACTCGTTCTGCTCCGGCACCGCCTGCGTGATCACTGTCGTCTTCGACCAGTCCGGGCGCGGCAACGACCTCTGGTACCAGGGTTCGAGCGTCGTTCCGGGCTCCCCGCAGAGCAAGCCGGCGATCGCGACCTCGGAGTCGCTCACCGTGGGCGGCGCCAAGGCGTACTCGCTCTACATCAACCCCGGTAACAGCTACTGGCGCGATGGGCACCTCACCGGCGTGCCGACCGGCGCGGCACCCGAGGGCATGTACATGGTGACCAGCGGAACCCACGTCAACAGCGGCTGCTGCTTCGACTACGGCAACAGCGAGACGACCAGGAAGGCCGACGCCGCCGGCGCGATGGACGCCATCAACTTCGGCAAGCAGTGCTGGTTCGGCGGCTGCTCCGGCAGCGGGCCCTGGGTGCAGGCCGACCTCGAGTGGGGTCTCTTCCCGGGCGGCAGCAGCTCCTGGAACCCGAACCAGCGCGCGTTCACCAGCAAGTTCGTCACCGCGACGCTGAAGAACAACGGCACGACCCGGTTCGCCATCAAGGGCAGCGACGCGCAGGTCGGCAGCCTCTACACGCTGTACGACGGCTCGCTCCCGCCGGGCTACAGCCCGATGAAGAAGCAGGGCGCCATCATCCTGGGCAGCGGCGGTGACTGCTGCAAGCCCGACGGCGGCGCGAACCTGAGCGCCGGCACCTTCTACGAGGGAGCGATGGTCGCGGGCTATCCGTCCGACGCGACCGAGAATGCCGTGCAGGCCAGCGTGGTGACCGCCGGTTACCGCTGATCCCGGCCACGCCGTACGAGTCGTGCGCCGGTCACCACCAGGTGGTGACCGGCGCACGCGCGGGTGGACGTCCACCCGGTCTCAGGCGACAGTGCAGGACGCGCCGTTGAGGGTGAACGACGACGGTCGGGCGTTGTTACCGGTGTGGGTGGCCTGGAAGCCGAAGCTCACCGAGCCGTTGGCGGGGATGCCGCCGTTGTAGGCGACGTTGCGGGCCGTCACCTGCCCGGAGCTGGGCGAGTAGGTGGCGTTCCAGCCCGAGGTGATGGTCTGCCCGGCCGGCAGTGTGAAGACCACTGACCAGCCGTTGACGGCGCTGGTGCCGGTGTTCGTGACGGTGATGTTCTCGGTCAGCCCGGTGTTCCAGGCGTTGACGTCGACTGTCACCCGGCAGGCGCCGGAAGTCGGCGGCGGGGTGGTCGGCGGCGGCGTGGTCGGGGGCGGCGTGGTCGGGGGCGGCGTGGTCGGCGGTGGCGTCGTGGGATCGGTCAGTCCGAAGAACGCGACGGCCGACGCGGCCATGCCACCGGAGGGCAGGCTGTGCCCGGCCCCCTGGATGCTGTACGCCTCGACCTGGACGGTGCCGCCGCTGTCGGCGTACCGGCGGCGGTTCCAGTTGGCCTGGGGCGTGTCGGTGGAGGTGGGTGTCTGGCTCAGCCCGAACACGTTGGTCCACTGCTCGATCGCCTCCTGCAACAGCGAGTACGGCACGAGCGTGTCGTTGGTGCCGTGCCACAGCTGCACGCGCGGGCGGGGCCCGGAGTAGCCCGGGTACGCCTGGCGGACCGCGTCACCCCACTGCTGCGGCGTCCGGTTCATGTTTCCGCCGGTGCACTGGCTGCTGGTGGGCGGGAAGTCCGCCGCGTTGGCGAAGCAGTTGAACGGCACGCCCATGAACGCGGCGCCGGCCTTGAACAGGTCGGGATGGAGGGCGAGCATGTGGTTGGTCATCATGCCGCCGGACGAGCTGCCGGTGGCGTAGACCCGCTCCGGGTCGGCCGCGTACTGCTGCTGCACGTACCGGACCATCGAGACGATCGACACCGGGTCGCTGCCGCCGCCACGTCGCTTGGCGGCGTCCGACCAGACGTCGAAGCAGTTGCCGAACCCGGCCTGCTGGGTGGCGGACGGGTAGATCACGATGTACCCGTAGCGGTCGGCGAGGCTGGCGAACTCGCTCCCGGAGTAGAAGCCGGGGCCGGACCCGCCGCAACCGTGCATGGCCACCACGACAGCCGGTCGGGTCGGCCGGTTGTCCGGCACGTAGACGTGCATGCGCATCCGGCCCGGGTTGTCACCGAAGCTGGTCACCTCGGTCAGTGACGCCGCGTACGCGGGCCCGACAGTGGGGGCCACCAGGCCGGCCGCCGCCAGTGCCGTGGCCAGGGCGAGTAGCAACTTCCTTCTGATTCTCAACTGACGACTCCTTCGATTGCCTGTGCAGGCTGGATTGACAGTGCGATCCGCTCGCGGTGTGCCCGACTGCCGCGGTGATCGCACGATGCCCGCTACCTGTGGCTCGCCCAGCCCGGCTTCGGATGGCGTCGCGTGTCAGTTAGTGTTCCCTCCGGGCCGGTAAGTGTCAATCGAGGGTTCTCGATTTATAGGGGAGTGGTGGCGGTCCGTCTACAGTCGTCATGCCGTCCCCGAGGAGCGCGGAGCGCCTGTGGCAAGCCCTTTCGACATCGACGAGATCTATCCGGACGACGGAGACCAGCCACTGCGGCTGCCCCGCCGGCAGGTCGGCAACTCGCCGCAGGGTGTCGCGGTGACCCTGTTGGCTGACTACACGCTGCGGACCCGGGTCGCCCTTCCGTCCGCGGCCATCGTCGCGCTGCTCGGCGAGACCGGCGTGACGCCAGCCGGAGCGCGGACCGCGATCAGTCGGCTGGCCCGCCGGGGTGTGGTGGAGGGCAGTCGACTGGGGAGGCGCAGCTCCTACCGGCTCAGCCGCGCCGCCGCCGCCAACCTTTCCGCCGGCGGGCAGTGGATTCTCGCCTCCACCACCTCGACGGCGCTCTGGGACGGGCGGTGGACGATCGTCGCCTTCTCGCTGCCGCAGGATCGCAGTGCGCAGCGCCGGGCCCTGCGGGCGCAACTTCGGTGGCTCGGTTACGCGCCGCTGTACGACGGTCTGTGGATCTCGCCGCTGGAGCTGACGTCAGCGGCTCGGGCTGAACTCGACCGACTCACCCTCGGCGCCGTGACGGTGTTTCGCGGACGGCAGAGCGCGCTCGCCTCGGCCATTCACCGCGCACCGATCGAGGCCTGGGACGTCGAGGCGATCGGTCGGAGCTACGACGCGTTCCTCCGGCGGTGGACGCCGCTGTCGTCCGAGGTGCTGTCCGGGCAGATCGACGGCGCCGCCGCGGTGCGGGCCCGTACCGAGGTGATGGACACTTTCCGGCGTTTTCCCGTCCTCGATCCGCAGTTGCCAGTGGAGTTGCTTCCACGGGACTGGCTCAGGCGTCCGGCGCGGGAGTTGTTCGCGGCCGTCTACGACGGCCTCGCCGCACCCGCCGAGCGACACGTCCGAGCGGTCGTCGAGCGCTTCGCCGACGCCGCGCAGCCCGATATCGCGGCCCACACCACAGCCGACCTGCTCGCCGGGGTGCGCGCCGACGTGGATCCGGCGCAGCCGTCTCCGAGTGGCTCGGCCACCGGCTGCTCGTGAACGGCCAGGAGCCGCAGCCACAACTGTGAGCGATAACAGGGTTGCCCTCCGGCGTGGCCCGAGCGGTGCGGTGGTACGACTCTTCCGCTGGTCGCGCGGCGGTTGAGCACTGTTGCTCTGGGCGTTTGGTACCGGGCGAAACGCGGCGTTCCGGGAGATCGGCGTGAACGGCCCGTTACGTCTTGACGAACGGCATGTTATCGCTCACTCTCGATATAGAGGGCGATCGTTCCCGTGGCTCACCGGGCGAGCCGCACGGGTCGTACCTCGGATCACGACGTCCGCAAGGGCATGCGGCCGTCACCTCGGGACCGGCAGTTGCCGGCGACAGCCCTCTCGGACCAACCGCGCGTGCTGATGCCGGGTGGCCAGGAAGACCGTTCCGATCGGTCGCCCCGAGTGAAGTGGCACATCACCACCACCGATGCAACCACTGAAAAGGAACGCCATGAAACCCATGAGAACGATGCTGGCGGCGGCGACCATCGCCGTCGCCCTCACCACCGGTATGACGGTGGCGCTGACTCCCGCATCCGGTGCCGGCACGACCTTGAAGGCGGCCGCCGCCGAGAAGGGCCGCTACTTCGGCGCCGCCGTCGCGACCGGCAAGCTTTCCACCAGCGCCTACACGACGATCTTGAACCGTGAGTTCAACAGTGTCGTGGCCGAGAACGAGATGAAGTGGGACGCCACCGAGCCGCAGCAGGGCCAGTTCCGGTACACCGGTGGTGATCGTCTGGTCAGTCACGCCCAGGCCAATGGCATGAGCGTGCGAGGCCATGCGTTGTTGTGGCACCAGCAGGAGCCGGGCTGGGCGCAGAGCATGTCGGGCAGCGCGTTGCGCAGCGCGATGATCAACCACGTCACCCAGGTCGCCTCGTACTACCGGGGGAAGATCCACTCGTGGGATGTGGTGAACGAGGCGTTCGCTGACGGTGGTAGTGGTGGGCGTCGGGATTCGAATCTGCAGCGCACCGGTAATGACTGGATCGAGGCGGCGTTCCGGGCGGCGCGGGCGGCGGATCCGGGTGCGAAGTTGTGTTACAACGACTACAACACCGACGGGATCAACGCGAAGTCGACGGGGATCTACAACATGGTGCGGGACTTCAAGTCCCGTGGCGTGCCGATCGACTGCGTGGGCTTCCAGTCGCACCTGGGCACCTCGCTGGCCGGTGACTACCAGGCCAACCTCCAGCGGTTCGCCGATCTCGGTGTGGATGTCCAGATCACCGAGCTGGACGTGATGACCGGCGGCAACCAGGCCAACATCTTCGGCGCCGTCACCCGCGCCTGCCTGGCCGTCTCGCGCTGCACTGGCATCACCACCTGGGGCGTACGGGACTGCGACTCGTGGCGCGGGTCCGACAACGCACTGCTGTTCGACTGCAACGGCAACAAGAAGGCCGCGTACACCGCCGTCCTGGACGCCCTCAACGGCGGCTCGACCCCGCCGCCCACCACGCCTCCGCCGGGCTCCGGGGTGGACACCAGCGCCTGGTACGTGTTGCTGAACCGGAACAGCGGCAAGGCGATGGACGTCTACGCCTCGGCGACCAGCGACGGGGCGCGGATCAGTCAGTGGACGCGCAACAACGGCGTCAACCAGCAGTGGCAGTTCGTCGACTCGGGCGGTGGCTACTACCGGCTGAAGGCGCGCAACTCCAGCAAGGTGCTCGACGTCAGCGGCTTCTCCACCGCCGACGGCGGCGCGATCGTGCAGTGGGCCGACCTCAACGGCACGAACCAGCAGTTCCGACTCGCGAACTCGGCCGACGGCTACGTACGCCTGATCAACCGCAACAGCAACAAGGCCGTCGAGGTGCAGGGCGCGTCCACCGCCGACGGTGGGAACGTCGTCCAGTACGCCGACTGGGGCGGCAACAACCAGCAGTGGCAACTGGTCCGAATCGGCTGACGACCGCCGTCATCGACTCGGGGGAGCGGGAGTTGCCGGCCGTACGGGATCCGGCCGGCGCCCGCCCAGGCGAGGTGTGACGAGCGGCGGCCCGCTCCCTCCGGGGCGGGCCGCCGCGACCGTCGGGTTGCCGCTGCCGGACATCTGCTCGGATCGACGCCAATCGTTTGACGTATGACGTCTTACCCGCTAATTTTCACCCCGCGGGCCACCCGGCCTTCGGGAGCCACGACGTCGCACCGCGGGGGTTCGGCGCGGCCTGCCACGAAGCCCGGATCGTGGCATCGCCATCGACGTACGCCGTTGGCCGCGGGTTGCCCGCACAACACCCCAGACGTGCTGACGCCACCACCACGACGCCGGCACGCACGCCAGGGCACGCGCGGGCGCTCCCGCTCGTGGGTGACCCCGATCGAAGGAGTGGACCATGGAAGCCCTCGGTGAGGCTCGTCCCGCCTCTCGACAAAGATCTCGCTGGCGGTCAGGGTTGGCCGCGGCGGCGGCCGCGGTCATGGCAGCCAGCACACTCGTCGCCGTCAACGCGGCGCCCGCGTCAGCGGCGACGGTGGACACCAACGCCTCCTACGTGCTGGTGAATCGCAACAGCGGTAAGGCGTTGGACCTGTACGCCTCGGCCACCAACGACGGGGCGCGGATCAGCCAGTGGACGCGTAACAACGGGGTCAATCAGCAGTGGCAGTTCGTGGATTCCGGGGGTGGCTACTACCGGATCAAGTCGCGGCACTCGGGCAAGGTGCTCGACGTCAGTGGTTTCTCCACCGCCGACGGTGGCGCGATCGTGCAGTGGGCTGATCTCAACGGGACGAACCAGCAGTTCCGGCTGGCCGACTCGGACGGTGGCTATGTTCGGTTGATCAACCGCAACAGCAACAAGGCCGTCGAGGTGCAGGGCGCGTCCACGGCTGACGGTGGGAACATCGTGCAGTACGCCGACTGGGGCGGCACCAACCAGCAGTGGCAGCTCGTCCAGGTGGGCGGCAGTAACCCGCCGCCGTCGGGTGGTAGCGGGTGCGGCAAGGCGCCGACGCTGGCCAGCGGCACGCACACGATCCAGAGCAACGGCAAGAGCCGGACCTTCATCCTCCGGGTGCCGGCGAACTACAACAACAGCAACCCCTACCGGCTGATCTTCGCCTTCCACTGGCGCGGCGGCACCATGCAGGAGATCTCCTCCGGCGGCACCAGCGGGACCCCGTGGTCGTACTACGGGCAGCAGGAGCAGTCGAACAACAGCGCGATCCTGGTCGCGCCCCAGGGGTTCGGCAACGGCTGGGGCAACTCCGGCGGTGAGGACATCGTCTTCGTCGACGACATGATCAGCCGGATCGAGAGCAGCCTCTGCGTCAACCCGAGGCAGCGGTTCGCGCTCGGCTTCAGCTGGGGCGGCGGCATGAGCTACGCCGTCGCCTGCGCGCGGGCCAACGTCTTCCGCGCCGTCGCCGTCATCTCCGGTGGGCAGATCAGCGGCTGCAGTGGCGGTACGCAGCCCATCGCGTACTTCGGGCTGCACGGCATCTCGGACAATGTCCTGGGCATCTCGGGTGGCCGGGCGTTGCGCGACACGTTCGTCCGGAACAACGGCTGCACCGCGCAGAGCCCGCGCGAGCCGGCGGCCGGCAGCCGCACGCACGTCACGACCACCTACTCGGGTTGCCGCGCCGGATACCCGGTGCGGTGGGCCGCGTACGACAACGGCCACATGCCCGGCCCGGTGGACGGCACCTACGCCGAGAGCGGCATCACCACCTGGACCAAGGGTGAGATCTGGAGGTTCTTCGCCCAGTTCTCGTGACTCTTGTTGGCCACAGCTGGCGGCGCCTGCTCCCGTACCTCGGGGGCGGGCGCCGTCCGTTGCCCGTGACGGTCAGCGTTCGAGGCGGACCGGGCTCCCCGAGCCACTGCGACGGACCAGCCAGGCCTCGGTGATGTGGGTGAACATCGCCTCGGCGGCGCCGTTGGGGTCGTGGGCCGCGATGCGTTCGTAGATGCGCCGGTGACCCTGGTTGGACGCCACGCACAACGCCCGTTCGGTCCGGCCCATGTACCGGGCGGTGTTGATGACCTGGCTCTCCAGCGCGCGTACGACGCCACGGGCGATCCGGTTCCCGGATGCCTGCATGATCGTGTCGTGGAAGGCCCGGTCGTGGTCGTGGTAGGTGACGTGGTCGTCGACGAGTTCGTCCATCCGGTCCACCATGGCCCGCAGTCGATCGACCGTCCCGCTGTCGGCGAGGCGGGCGGCGACGTTCGCCATGTCGGACTCCAGCACCCGCCGGGTGACGACCAGGTCGTCGAGTATGGCGAGGCTGTCGTCCACGGCGATGGTGGCCGCGAGGACGAGCTCGTCGAGCATGTCCCAGTGTGACGGTGGGGTGACCATGGTGCCGGCGCCCTGACGGACCTGCACCAGCCCCTTCTCCTGCAGGATCTTCACTGCTTCCCGGACGACGGTCCGGCTCACGCCGAAGGTCTCGCAGAGGATCGGCTCGGGAGGCAGGGACGACCCGGACGGGTGTACGCCGCGGACGATGCGCTCCACCAGTTCGGCGGTGACCGCCCTGGCGAGGTTGGTCGGCCGACGCACCCACGCCGGGGTCGCCGGGCTGTTCAGGGCTGTCTCCTGCGGTGGCGTCATGTCCCCCTCCGAATGGCTCGCCGTGGCACGACGTCTGGGTCAGTGTACGGCCGACTGTTGACGTCACACGTCATACGAGTTACCTTCCGGTCAACATTTGGCTCGCGGGACACCCGCCGGCCACCCCCCATATAGAGGTGACAATCGATGAGACAGCGCGCAATATGGTCGGCCGTCCTCGTTGTGGGCCTGGCCCTGGCCGGTTGTGGAAGTGCTAGCGATTCGGGCAAGTCAACCAGCTCGGACGGCAAGTTGGTCGTGTGGGACTGGAAGTCCGGCGAGCCATTCGCCAAATCCTATCTGGAGAAGGCCAAGGCCGACTTCAAGAAGAAGCACGCCGACGTCGAGGTCGAGTTCGTCGCGCAGCCCTTCGACCAGTACTACACCCTGCTCGGTGCGGCGATCCAGTCCGGTAAGGGCCCGGACGTGATGCTGTTCAACGGTGGCGGCCAGATCCGCGACCGGGTGGACGCGCTGGTGCCCCTCGACGACTACGTGGCCGAGGACAGGCAGCGGTTGGCCGGCTGGGAGGCGTTCGGCAAGGACGGCAAGACCTACGCCGTCCCGGTGACGCTGCAGGGCTACCCGATCTACTACAACAAGGCGATCTATCAGAAGGCGAACCTCGACCCGGCGAGCCCGGCCACCACGTGGGACAAGTTCGTCGCCGACTGCGCCGCCATCGCCAAGGCCGGCTCCAAGTGCTTCGCCCTCGGCAACAAGGAAGGCGTCGGCATCCAGTTCTGGCTCTCCAGCCTGGGCTCGACCACCCTCACCGCCGCGGAGTACGACGCCTGGATCGCCGGCAAGCGCGACTGGAACTCGCCCAACGTCAAGCGGATCTTCCAGACCTGGAAGGAGGCCGGCGACAGGAAGATGAACAGCGACGGGGCCAACTCGACCGCGATGTTCAACGACTCCTTCGCGCTCTTCCAGTCCGGTAAGGCCGCCCACGTCATGGGTCTGATGTCGGACGTGGGGCACTGGCAGGACTTCAACGAGTTCCTGACCGCGGAGAAGCTCGGCGTCATGAAGGCTCCCGTCGTCACCGCCGGCACCACCCCGAGCCTCCCGTACGACGGTGGCATCGGCTACGCGGTCGCCAAGTGGACGAAGGACCCGAAGGTGGCCGCCGACCTGGTGCGCTCCCTGAGCTCGGCCGACGCGTTGAAGGCCTTCTACGCCGACGCCGGCGCGATCGCCGCCGACACCACCATCGACGTGTCGCAGGCCGGGCCGGCCGTCGGCACGATCGTCGGTGAGCTGAAGAGTGGCAAGCCCGCTCTGCACGTGGCGCTCTCCTCGAAGACGCTGGACCTGATGGGGCGCCTCTCCCAGCAGCTGCTCAGCGGGTCGATCAGCGTCGACGAGGTGGTGAAGCAGTTGGCCGCTTCCGACCAGGCGGGCTGACCTCGTGCCGATGGGAAACACGCAACCGTCGGTCCGTCCGGCTTCGGCCGGACGGGCCGGCGGGGCGGCGGTCACCCCCGCCGCGCATCGGAGTGGCGCACGACCCCGTCGCACCCGTGGTGGCCTGAGGGCCGAGCGCTACGCCCCCTACATCCTGGTCCTCCCGGCCGTCCTGATCATCGTGCTGCTGCGGCTCTACCCGCTGCTGCTGGGCGTCAACTTCTCCTTCACCGGCGACGGTGAGCAGAACGGGACGGCTGTCGGTTTCGGCAACTACCGTGAGCTCTTCGCCGACCCGTTGTTCCAGACCGCGCTGAAGAACGTCGGACTGCTGGTGCTTCTGCTGCCGGTGGCGGTGGCGATCCCCGGTCTGCTCGCGACGTTCATCTACCTTCGGGTGCCGGGCCACCGCTTCTACCGCAGCGTCTACTTCTTCCCGGCGGTGCTGTCGCCGGTCATCGTCGGTGCGATCTTCAACCTGTTGCTCGCCTTCGACGGCCCGCTCAACGCCGTGCTCGGGTCGTTCGGTGTCGGTCCGGTGGACTGGCTCGGTGACCCGGACATCGCGATGTTCATGGTGGTGGGCGTGCATATCTGGGCCACCTTCGGGATGGCCCTGGTGGTGTTCCTCGCCGGTTTCGCCACGCTGGACGCCGCGCTCCTGGACGCCGCCCGGGTGGACGGGGCGACGCTGCGCCAGGTCGTCTGGCACGTGATCATCCCGGCCCTCTCGCGCACCATCCAGTTCGTCTTCGTGACCACGATGATCGGGATGCTGACCTCGATGTTCGGCCTCCTCTACATCATGACCAGTGGCGGGCCGGAAGGGTCGACGTACCTGCCGGAGTTCTACATCTGGAAGCAGCAGGGCCAGATGAACCGGCCGGCTCTCGCGTCGGCGGCCTCGACGATCCTCTTCATGATCATGCTCGTCGTGGGGCTGTTGCAGATCAAGCTGCTCGAACGATCCGGAAAGGAGGACTGATGTCTCGCCTCCGCCTGGGACGGTGGTTGGTCGCCATCCCCATGTCGCTGCTCGCCCTGGCGACGATCTACCCCCTGCTGTTCACCGCCAACGTCGCGATGAAGACCCGGCGTGACTACATCCTCGACCGGTTCGGCCTGACCGACGCCCTGCGCTTCGAGAACATCAGCACGGCGTGGAACAGCGTCGGCATGGGCCGCTACTTCATCAACTCGCTGTTCGTGGTGACGGTGTCGGTGCTCCTGCTGCTGCTGTTCGGGTCGATGGCCGGCTTCGCCCTGAGCCAACTGCGGTTCCGCGGCTCGTCGGCGTTGTTCCTGGGTTGCCTCGCGGGGCTCTTCATCCCATTCCAGGTGATCATGGTGCCGCTGGCCCGGATCATGGCCGACACCGCGCTCATCGACACGTACCCGGGCCTGATCCTGGTCTACGTGGCCCAGTTCCTGCCCTTCACGGTCTTTCTCATGACGAGTTACTACAAGGGCATTCCGCCGGAGATCGTCGACGCCGCGCGGATCGACGGCAGCACCGTGTACGGCGTGTACCGCCGGATCATGCTGCCGCTGGGCACCCCGGCGCTGCTGTCGGTCGGGATCCTCAACGCCCTGTTCTGCTGGAACGACGTCCTCATGGCGTTGGTGATGATGCCCTCGGCCGATCACCGGACGCTCATGATCGGGGTGACCTCGCTGCGCGGGCAGTACTCCGACAACATCCCCACCTTCGCCTCCGGGGTGCTGATCGCCGCGATACCCGTCCTGTTGGTCTACCTGTTCCTCCAGCGCCAAATTGCCGACGGCGTGGCCGCCGGTTCCACGAAGGGTTGACATGCGGATCACGGGATATCGGACGCTCTCCACGGTCCAGGAATGGGGCCGACCAGTCGGCGACGCCAACGGTGTGTTCGCCGACGGGGTGGTCCCGGTCTCGATCGTCATCGTCGACACCGACGAGGGCATCTCGGGAGTCGGCCTCGGGCCGCACGTCGAGATCGAGCGGATCTTCCCAGCCATCGAGGGTGAAGACCCCCGGGCCGTGACGTCCCTGTACGACCGCATGTTGCGGCACACCTTCAAGGCTGGCCACGCGGGGCCGGTGTTCGGCACCATCGGCGCTCTGGACACCGCGCTCTGGGACATCAAGGCGCAGGCCGCCGGCGAGCCGCTGTGGCGGCTGCTGGGCGGACGGGACCGGCGGGTCACCGCCTACGCGTCCGGGCTGGACATCGGGCTCACCGACGACGAACTCGTCGCGGAGTACGAGGTGTACGCGAGCCACGGCCTGCGAGCGGCCAAGCTCAAGGGCGGCCTCGACATCGAGCGCGATCGGCACCGTCTGGGCCTGGTCAAGGAGGTCCTGACCGAGGCCGGGCACGGTCGACGGCCGGGCCTGATGCTCGACGTCAACGAGGCGTGGACCCGCAAGCAGGCGGTCCGGCATGTCTGCGAGCTGGAACGCACCCTGGATCTCATCTGGATCGAGGAGCCGGTCCGGCGCTGGGACGCCGAGGGTCTCGCGGCGGTCAGCCGAGGCGTGTCCGCGTCGGTCGCCACCGGTGAGAACCTCACCGGGCTCGAACAGTACCGTCCGCTGATCGCGGCCGGCGCGGTCGACATCGTCCAGATGGCGGCCGTCTGGGGGGTCACCCACTTCCTGCGGGCGGCCGCCCTGGCCCACGCTCACGACCTGCCGGTCAGCCCGATCGGCAACAGCCCGGTCGGGCTGCTGCACGCCGCGACCTCGGTGCCGAACCACCTGACCAGCGAATTGCAGGACCTGCACTCACCCGTTGGTGTCTCCATCGACCTGCACGTCGAGGACGGCGCCTTCATCCTCGGCGACGCGCCAGGGCTTGGGGTCCGGGTGGACGAGGAGCGGATCCGGGCGGTCAACCGCCGCCCGCAGGCGCAGACGGCCGACAGCCCCAACGTCCGGCCGGAGCGGGCCGGACGACGGCTGCTGGCCGGAGTCGACGGGGTGATCCCCACCCGCCAGGTGCCCGTCGTGTCGCTGAACTCCCGCAACGAGGTGTCGCCGACCGTACGGCACTGAGCTGACAACCAGAACAGGTGAGGCGTGGGTGCATCGCGACGGCGGTGCACCCACGACCATGCCCGGTCGGCACGATCGACGTACCGACCGTCGAGACGGAGGAACGATGAAGGCAGTCGTCTACCGGGGAGCGCGACACCTCGGAATCGAGAACCGCGACCCGGAGCCACCGGGCCCCGGCCAGGTACGGATCGAGGTGGCGTACACCGGCATCTGCGGTACGGATCTGCACATCTACCACGGGGACATGGACGCCCGGGTTGGTGACTCAGCGATCATCGGGCACGAGATGTCCGGGCGGATCGCGGCTGTCGGCGAGGGCGTGACCGGCTGGAACATCGGTCAGGCCGTCACCGTGATGCCGACCCGGCCCTGCGGACGCTGCGCCGCCTGTCAGCGGGGCAACTCCCACGTCTGCCACGCGATGAACTTCCTGGGCATCGACTCACCGGGCGCCATGCAGTCCTCCTGGACGGTGCCGGTGGAGTTGGTTCTGCCGCTTCCGGAGGAACTGCCCCTCGACCACGCGGCGCTCGTCGAGCCGGTGGCGGTCGCCGTGCACGACGTCCGCCGGGGCAACGTGACCGCCGACGACCAGGTGGTAGTGGTCGGTGGCGGGCCGGTCGGCGTCCTCATCGCCACCGTCGCCCGGGGCCGTGGCGCGCGGGTGCTCCTCGTCGAGCCGGACCCGTTCCGACGCGAGGTGGCGGAGGGCATCGGGATCGAGGCCGTCGACCCGCGAGCGACCGACGTCGTGGCGCTGGTCAACGACCGTACCGATGGCGCGGGCGCCGACATCGCCTTCGAGGTGTCCGGCTCACCGGCCGGCGTCACCACGGCGGTCGACGTCCTCACCACTCGTGGGCGGCTGGTCATGGTGGCGATCCATCCTCAGCCCCGCGAGGTCAACCTGCACCGGTTCTTCTGGCGTGAGCTGGAACTCCTGGGCGCCCGGCTGTATCAGCGCGACGACATGGTGGAGGCGATCCGGTTGGTCGCCTCGGGTGCCATCCCGGCAGAGCAGCTGATCTCCCGGGTCGAGCCGGTCGAGGCGGTCAGCGCGGCCTTCGAGGCGCTGGAGGGTGGCGGCGTCATGAAGGTGCTGCTCGATGTGCGGGAGGGTAACAAGTGACGACGTTGTTCGACCTGTCCGGCCAGACCGCCGTCGTGACCGGGGCGCGGCGCGGTATCGGCCTCGCCATGGCCGAGGCCCTGGCACTGGCCGGCGCCGACATCGTGGGGGTCTCCGCCCAGCTCGAGGCGGAGGGCAGCGAGGTTGAACGCCGGGTGCGCGCCACCGGCCGCCGGTTCACCGCGCTGCGGGCGGACCTCGGCGACCGGGCGGCCGTGCACCGGTTGGCCCGCGACATCACCGCTCTCGGGCCGGTCGACATCCTGGTGAACAACGGCGGCACGATCGCCCGGACCCCGGCGGCGGAGCACCCGGACGAGATGTGGGACCACGTGATCGAGGTCAACCTCAGCAGCCAGTTCATCCTCAGCCGGGAGATCGGCCGGACGATGGTCGAGCGCGGCCGAGGGAAGATCATTTTCACAGCGTCGCTGTTGAGTTTCCAGGGCGGCATCACCGTCCCCGGTTACGCCGCGTCGAAGTCGGGCGTGGCCGGCCTCACCAAGGCGCTGGCGAACGAGTGGGCGGCCCACGGAGTGAACGTCAACGCCATCGCGCCCGGCTACATCGCTACCGACAACACCCAGGCGCTGCGCGACGACCCCGACCGCAACCAGGCGATCCTCGGCCGGATCCCGGCCGGGCGGTGGGGCCGGGCCGACGACCTCGGCGGCGCCACCGTGTTCCTGGCGTCGAGCGCGTCGGACTACGTCAACGGCGTCGTGCTGCCCGTCGACGGCGGCTGGTTGGGCCGATGACGGGCGCACAGGAGCCCGGGCGAGCCGGGATCGTCGACGCGCACCACCACCTCTGGGTCCGCGCCCGGCACCCGCAGCCGTGGATCGACCCGGTGACCATGGCGGCCATCGACGCCGACTTCGAACCCGCCGATCTCGCGCCGCTGGCCCGGGCGGCCGGGGTCACCGCGACAGTGGTGGTGCAGTCCATCGCCTCCGACACGGAGACGGTCGACCTGCTGGAAGTTGCGGCCGACGACACACTCGTCAGTGGGGTCGTCGGCTGGGTGGACCTGACCGCCGACGATGTTGCGGAGCGCCTCGACGGTCTGCGGGCAGCCCGAGGTGGGGAACGCCTCGTCGGCATCCGCCACCTCGTGCAGTCCGAGAGCGACCCGGCGTACCTGGACCGTCCCGACGTCCGTCGGGGGATCGCGGCGGTCGGTGCCGCCGGCCTCGTCTTCGACCTGCTGGTACGCCAACACCAGCTCCCCATGGCCGCGCGTCTCACGCGCGACCTGCCCGAGGTGAGCTTCGTCCTCGACCACCTGGGCAAGCCCGCGCTCGGCAGTCCGGAGATGGCCGAGTGGAGCCGGGACCTGCGGTCGTTGGCGGCCTCGCCCAACACGACGGCGAAGCTCTCCGGGCTGGTGACCGAGGTGCCGCTCCCGCACTGGACGCCGGCCGACCTCCGGCAGGCCGTCGAGGACGCCCTCGACGCGTTCGGGCCGGATCGACTGATGTTCGGCTCCGACTGGCCGGTCTGTCTGCTCGCCAGTTCGTACCAGCGGTGGGTCGACACCCTGGCGGCGCTGCTGGAGGGCCAGGACGGGACCGGCCGGGCGTCGGTCTGGGGCGGGACGGCACGCCGCGTCTACGGGCTGGGGCCGTCATGATGGCGCGCGCGCTGCCGCGCCGCCCGCAGCTACGGCTCACCGAGCTGGGCTTCGGCGCGGCGCAGGGGGGCAACCTGTACCGGACGACGACGGACGAGGAGTTCGCCTCGGCGGTCGACGCCGCGTGGGAGGCGGGCGTCCGGTACTTCGACACCGCGCCGCACTACGGTCTCGGGCTGTCCGAGCGCCGCCTCGGCGCCGCGCTGCGCCACCGGCCGCGCGACGAGTACGTGGTGTCGACGAAGGTCGGGCGACTCCTGGTGCCCTCGCCCCAGGACGCGCACCTGCGGGACTCCGACGGGTTCGATGTGCCTGCCACCCACCGGCGGGTGTGGGACTTCAGCCGCGACGGCGTGCTCCGCTCCATCGAGGCCAGCCTCGATCGGACCGGGCTGGACCGGATCGACATCGTCTACCTGCACGACCCGGACGACCACTGGGAGCAGGCCGCGCACGAGGCCGTACCCGCCCTGATCGACCTGCGCGACGAGGGCGTCGTGGGTGCCATCGGCGCCGGCATGAACCAGTCGGCGATGCTGGCGCGGTTCGTCCGGGAGACCGACGTCGACGTGATGATGTGCGCCGGGCGGTACACCCTGCTCGAACAGGGCGCGGCGGCCGACCTGCTGCCGGCCGCCGAGAACCGGGGGGTGGGCGTGGTCATCGCGGGCGTCTACAACTCCGGGCTGCTGTCGCGGGACCGGCCGCCGGCCGACGCCGTCTACAACTACCAGCAGGCCCCGGAGGCGCTGATCGAGCGGGCGCGGCGGATCGCCACTGTCTGCGAGACGTACGGGGTGACCCTGCCGCAGGCGGCCCTCGCCTTCGTCCGCCGGCACCCGGCCGTGGTGTCGACGGTGGTCGGCGTCCGCAACGAGGCGCAGGCGGTCGAGACGGTGCGACGGTCCGGGATCGTCGTACCCGAGGAACTGTGGGATGACCTGGCCGCGGCCGGGCTGCTCGCCGCGCCGCCCGGTCGGCCTGCCTGACCAACGACGACGTCCCGGCCGGGACCGGCTCCGTTACTCGGACACCGGTCCCGACCGGGACGTCAGTTGTTACCGCGACAGCCGCGGGGTCACACCGCGGTGAACCGCCACTGCTGGTTGGCCGCGCTGTGGCAGGTCCACTGCAACAGTCGGGCGCCGTCGGTGGTGGCAGCACCGTTGACGTCCACGCAGAGGCCGCTCAGCACACTCTTCACCGTGTACACGCCGGAGGTTCCCGTCGCGGTGGCGGTGAACTTCTGCTGGTTGCCGTTGTTGCAGGTGGCCTGCTGGAGGAAGGCACCCGCCGCGGTCGAACTGCCGACCACCTCGACGCACTTACCGCTGTGCACCGCCTTCAGGTAGAGCGCGCCGTTACCGGCGTCGACGGCCTGCCACCTCTGGTTGTTGGCACCGGTGTTCGCCCACTGGGTGATCTGGGCGCCGTCGGCGGTGGAGACACCGCTGACGTCCATCAGCTTGTTGCTGTGCTGCGCCGTGACCGTGTAGGTCTTGCCCGCCAGGCCACCGCCGGTGCCGGGCGTGCCGACGCCGTTGCCGCCGAAGGTGTGCGAGTCCAGATCGAACGAGTTGCTGCTGTTCTTGAACACCATGTAGAGCGTCTGTGTCCCGCTGAGCGCGGCGACGCTCACCGGAGTCGTGGACTGGTAGTTGTCCCAGCCGCCCGTACTGGGCACCGTGGTGGTGGCCAGCAGGGTGCCGGTCGGCGAGCCGGCGCGCAGCTCGATCGAACCGCCGCCGGAAGGCGACGACACCCGGTAGCTGACCGTCGAGATGCCCGACAGGTTCATCGGGTTGAACGCGATCCAGTCGTTGGTGGAGATGTCACCGATGCGCTTGGTGCTCTCCGCGGCGGCCTGGTCGACGACCCGGATGCCGGACTGGCTGCTGAAGTACTCGGACTGCTTGTGCTTCGGTTGCAGGATCGCCTGCGCGGTGCCGGTGAGCGGGGACCCGCCTCCCGAGCCGCCGTTGTCGGTGTACCGCGCGTTCAGCACGTAGAACAGGTTGGCGCCATCCGGATGCCCACCGAGCAGGTCGGTGGAGATGGTGCCCGAGCAGCCCGGGTACTCCGTGGTCTCGTGAGCGTGGTCGTCGTGACCCAGCGCCGGATTGAGGATGACCTTCGAGCAGTCGACGGTGCCGCCGTCCGGATCGGTCACGGTGATCTGGTACGACACCTTGTCGCCGAAGGTCAGCATGCCTCCGTTGCCCGGTGTGGTGATGGTGACCACCGGGGCGCTGTTGCCGACGGTGATCGGGACGTTGGCGAAGCCGGTCTTACCGGTGCTGTCGGTGACCTTCAACTGGGCCGTGTAGTTGCCGTTGGAGGTGTACGTCTTCGACGGGTTGGCCGCCGTCGAGGTGGTGCCGTCGCCGAACGTCCACAGGTAGCTCAGCGTGTTGCCGTCCGGGTCGGACGTGCCCGCGCTGCTGAACTGGACGGTCAGCGGCGAGGAGCCGCTGGTGGGTGTGCCGGTGGCCTTGACGATCGGTGACCGGCCGCCCTGGATGTAGTCGATCCGGTAGAGCCCGGAGTCGCTGTTGCCGCCACCGAAGTTGGTGCCCCACTCCAGCAGGTAGAGCGAGCCGTCCTTGCCGAACTCCATGTCCATCGGCTTGTTGAACCCACCGCTGGGCAGGAACGGGTTGGTGCGGGTCACCGCCGTGGAGGAGTCGAAGTGCACCTCCTTGATGTAGTTGCGCGACCACTCGTAGAAGAAGTGCACGCCGTCGTAGTAGGGCGGGAACTTCGTCTGGGACGGGTTCGACGCGTCGTACCGGTAGACCGGGCCGCCCATCGGGGCGGAGCCGCCGGAGCCCAGCTCCGGGAAGGTCGTCGAGGTGGGGTAGCCGTACCAGATGTTCGGCATGACGACCGGCTTC
Source organism: Micromonospora hortensis (assembly GCF_022230935.1). Classification (NCBI taxonomy): domain Bacteria; kingdom Bacillati; phylum Actinomycetota; class Actinomycetes; order Micromonosporales; family Micromonosporaceae; genus Micromonospora; species Micromonospora hortensis. The sequence continues at coordinate 295,221 of NZ_JAKKFE010000033.1, read as the reverse complement.
AGACTGGTCAGGCCGGTGTTGTTCGGCGAGTTGTTGACAGGCGCCGAGCAGTTGAACTTCGAGCCGACGACGCCGGTGTCCGGGTTGAACGGCGCGTAGGGCTGGTTGTTGCCGTGGCAGAACGGCCAGCCGTAGTTGCCGGGCGTCTTGATCACGTTGAGCTCGACCAGGCCCTCGGGACCACGGTTGGTGGTCGGCGGGTTGCGGTCCGGTCCGTAGTCCGCCAGGTAGACCCAGCCGTTGGCGGGGTCGATCGAGAAGCGGAACGGGTTGCGGAAGCCCATGGCGTAGATTTCCGGCTTGGTCTGCGCCGTGCCCTGGGGGTAGAGGTTGCCGCTCGGGATGGTGTAACTGCCACTGGCCCCGGGACGGATACGCAGCAGCTTGCCGCGCAGGTCGTTGGTGTTGCCGGCGGTCCGGGCGGCGTCCAGGTTCGACTTGCCCGAGCGCCAGTCCAGCGGGGCGTAGCCCTGCCAGTTGGGGTCGAGGTTCGGCGGCGTGTCGTCGCCGGTGCCGATGTAGAGGTTTCCGTCCGGGCCGAACTCGATGTAACCGCCGGTGTGTCCGGGCTCCGGGAACGTCCGGTCGCGGTACGCCGGGATGTCGATGATCGTCACCCCGCTGGACGTGTTCAGCGTGTCGCCGCTCATCGTGAAGCGGGAGACCCGGTTGACGTCGGTCGAGCTGCTCGCCGGCGAGTGGTAGAGGTACACGTACCCGTTGGTGGCGAAGTTGGGGTCCAGCGCCATGCCGGTGAGGCCGTCCTCACCGCCGGTGTAGACGCTCAGCGTGCCGGCGGTCACCGTGCTGTTCGTGGAGGGCTTGAAGATTTTCAGCTGCCCGCCGCGCTGGGCGTAGAACACGCGCCCGTCCGGGGCCACGGCCATCGCCATCGGGTCGACGGTGTTGTCGTCCAGGGTGCGCTTCTCGAAGTTGCCCCAGACGGTGCCGCCGCAGTCGCCGGCAGCGTTCCCGGCGGCCCACTTGATGCCACCGAGGACGTGGTTCTGGAAGTTCGTCTCGCTGTAGGAGGCGATCGCGTGGCCCATCGCGGTGGCCCACACCCGCCCGCCGCCGGTGTCCCGACACCAGGAGATCGGGTGGTCCGGGCCCATCGCCCGGGATCCCGGGTTGTAGGTGCGCTCGTCGGCGGTCACCAGGACGTGCACCTTGCCGCGCGGGTTGGCGTCGAAGTTGTACCACTCCTCGCTGCGGGTCCACCGATCCGGCAGGCTGGCCGTCGACGGGTGCTTCTTGTCGGCGACGATGGCGGTGCCCTGCAGCACGCCGGGGGAGTGCTCGGGCATGTGGGCGCCGCCGTTGATGGTGTTGTCCCACCACGGGTACTCGGACTCGATGCCCATGTCGGTGGCGTTGTGGACGGCCACGATGCCCTTGCCGCTGGCGAGGTAGCCCTCCACCGCCTGGCGTTGGGCGGCCGAGGTCCAGACCATGCCGGAGGTCTGGAGCATCACGATCACGTCGAAGGTCGCCAGGTTGGCGGCGGTGAAGACGCTCGAGTCCTCGGTCGCCACCACCTCGAAGTTGTTCGCGGCGGCCTGCTGCTGGACCATGGAGATCGCGGCGGGGATCGAGTCGTGCCGGTAGCCGGTGGTCTTGCTGAACACCAGGGCGCGGAAGGCCGGGGCGGCCGACGCGGGTGGAGCGAGTCCGAGCGCCAGTAACAGACCGGCGATCACTGAGATGAGCAATGTGTTACGACGCATGCCGTCTCCTAGTTGGGCGGGCGTTGGGATTGCGGACACGGGTCCTACGACGCGTCAGGTTGACCTGGACACGCGAGGGACACGGGCGCGCTGGTCTGTCCTCATGCCGTTCGCCGCAACGGCAGTCAGACCTGCGGGACGTCACACAGCGTGATGGTGGCTGTGGTTCTTGTCCCGTGGTCCACGAGGTCAGGATGAGCTAGAGATCGAAGACTGTCAATGCACGAAGTAACGTCCGACGTCCTGCCCGGTGGACGGCGGTCGCGCTCGGCCCCCTCGTTGCGGCACCGCCCGCCGATCGCAGCCCGGCCTGGCGGTCGGGCTTGATCGAGGATTGCGGAGCCGCATCCAAACATCTATCTTCATACGTGTGATGTTTCGCCGGTGTCAAGGAAATGTTTGCACCGCAAGAACGTAAGCCCTCGCTGTTGGCACGAAAGTTTGTTGTTCAGCGCCTCGAAGCCGCCGTAGTGTGGCATTTAACCTTGTCGATCATTACTGTCTGTGAGGGCTTTCGGGATGTCAGATCCGCCGCCGACGCCGCTTCTCACCCTTCGGGGCATCGGCAAGTCATTCCTCGGAGTCCGTGTTCTCGACGGTGTCGACCTCGATGTCGCGCCGGGCGAGGTGCACGCCGTGGTCGGTGAGAACGGTGCCGGGAAGTCGACCCTCATGAAGATCGTCTCGGGCGGGTACGCCCCGGACGGGGGCACTGTCGAGTTCGCCGGTGCGACGCGCACCTTCCGTGGTCCGCGCGACGCGCAGCGGGCCGGCATCGGCATCATCCACCAGGAGTTCAACCTGCTCCCGGAGCGCACCGTCGCGGAGAACGTCTACCTGGGGCACGAGCCGGTTCGACGCGGGCTCGTCGATCGTCGGGGGATGCTCGACCGCACCACGCGGCTGCTCGCCTCGATCGGCGAGACCACGTTGCCGGCCGACGCCCGGGTGGGGCAGTTGGGTGTCGCGCAGCAGCAGGTCGTCGAGATCGCCAAGGCGCTCGCCCTGGACGCGCGGTTGCTCATCATGGACGAGCCGACCGCCGCGCTGGCCGACCACGAGGTCGAGTTGCTCTACGGGCTGGTGCGTCGACTCCAGGAGCGGGGCATCGGGCTGCTGTACGTCTCGCACCGGCTCGCCGAGGTCTTCGACCTGTCCAGTCGGATCACAGTGCTCAAGGACGGCCGGCGGGTCACCACAGTGGACACCGCTGACACCACCGCCGACGCGTTGGTGCGGCACATGGTCGGCCGGGAACTGTCCAGCTACTACCCTGACCGGGCCGTCCCGCAGGACCGGGGCCCGGTGCGGCTCAACCTTCGCGACGCCGGAAACCGGAAGCTGCGAGACGTCAACCTCCAGTTGCGCGCCGGCGAGGTGCTCGGCATCGGTGGCCTTCAGGGCTCCGGACGCTCGGCGCTGGCCCGCGCGATCTTCGGGGTGTCGCCGTTCACGACCGGCGACGTGACGCTCGACGACCGGCCGATCCGACTGCGCTCACCCCGCACCGCCATGCGGGCCGGCATCGCCTACGTCACCGAGGACCGCAAGGGTGAGGGGATCGTCCCCCGGCAGTCGGTGCTGGACAACGCGCTGCTCGCCAGCCGGGCCGTCTTCGCCGCCCGGTCCGGCCGGGCCGCGAGGACCGCCCGCGTACGCGAGTTGCTGGCCGCCGTGGAGATCCGCGGCGCCGGCGACGACCAGGAGATCCGCTTTCTGTCCGGCGGCAACCAGCAGAAGGTCGTGCTGGCCCGATGGCTCGCGCTCAACCCGCGGATCCTGCTCTTCGACGAGCCGACCCGGGGCATCGACGTGGGCGCGAAGTCAGCCATTCACGACCTCGTCCGCCGCCTCGCCCGTGATGGCGCGGCCGTGCTGATGATCTCGTCCGATCTGCCGGAGTTGCTGGGGATGAGTGACCGGATCGTCGTCATGCGGGACGGCCACGTCGCGGGCGAGCTGCCCGCCGGCGCGACCGAGGAGGAGGTCGTCGCGTTGGCGGTCGGCACCGTTCGGGAGACGGCCCAGTGAGCGCGAGGAGTGAGCCGGGTCTGCGAGCCCCGCAGTCGCGAACCGAGGTGGCCCAGTGAGCGCTCTGTCGCTTTTGCCCGCCCGGCGTTCCGTACCGGGCGTGTTCGTGGCCCTGACCCTGACCCTGACGATCGGCTGGCTGGTCGTCCTGCTCGACGGGGGTCAGCTCTTCAACCAGTCCACGACGGTGAGTCTGCTGCATGTCGCCGCCGGCCTCGGGCTGGTCGCGGTGGGTCAGACCCTGGTCATCCTGGGGGGCTCGCTGGACCTCTCGGTGGCGTTCGTGATCAGCCTCAGCACTCTCGTCGCGGCCGAGACGATGAACGGCAGCGACGGCGCGGTGCTGCCGGCGATCGGCCTGGTGCTGGTCGTCAGCGCCGGCGTCGGGCTGCTCAACGGGCTCCTCGTCACCAGGTTCCGGGTCAACGCGTTCATCGCGACCCTCGGCGTCGGGCTGCTGCTCAAGGGTTACCTCGACAACGGCTACGACGGCCCCGCCGGCACCACAGCACCCTCACTGGTGCAGGCGCTCGGTTATCAGCGCGTCGGTCCGGTGCCGGTGTCGTTCCTGCTGCTGATAGCGGTCACCGCGGCGGCCTGGTTCGCGCTCTCGCGGACCCGCTTCGGCCACCACCTGGTCGCCGTCGGCGGGGATCCGGAGGTGGCAAGGCTCTCGGGCGTCCGCAACGACCGGGTCCTCATCACCGCCCACATGCTGTGCTCGATGTGCGCGGGGCTCGCCGGCATCTACCTTGCCAGTCGGCTCGGCTCGGGCGCTCCGCGCGTCGGCACCGAGGGCCTCTACGACCTGGAGTCGATCGCCGCGGTGGTGATCGGCGGTACCGCCCTCGCCGGTGGGCGCGGCGGCGTCATCGGCACCGTCGGCGGGGTCCTGCTGCTGGCCAGCATCGACGCCATCTTCAACCAGCTCGAGGTCGACGCCTTCTTCAAGCAGGTGATCCGGGGCGTCATCATCATCGCCGCGGTCGCCGTCTACGCCCGCCGGGCCATGCGAAAGGCGGCCTAGCCATGCAGACCGTCCAGCCCCGTTCCCTGCCGTTGCGTCTGCCGCGGGTGCGTCCCGGTGGTGTCCTGCCGATCCTCGCGATCCTCGCGGTGCTGTTGGTGCTCGTCGGCATCCGGCAGCCCGACTTCCTGGCCCCGCAGTCGCTGATGTCCTTCCTCGGTCGTTCGGCGCCGATCATCCTGCTCGCCGCCGGCCAGTACTTCGTGATCGTGTCCGGCGAGTTCGACCTCTCGGTCGGTTCCCTGGTCACCGCTCAGGTGGTGGTCGCCGCCCGGCTGATCGACAGCGACCCGGCGCGTACCTGGCCGGTGGTGCTGCTCCTGCTCGCCTTCGGCGCACTGGTCGGGCTGGTCAACGGCCTGATCACGACACGGCTGCGGGTGCCGTCGTTCATCACCACCCTCGGCATGTTCCTGATCCTCGTCGGCGCGGTCTACCTGTGGTCCGACGGCGCCCCGAAGGGTGGGCTCTCCGAGGAGTTCCGGCGGTTCGGCCGGCGGGCCTTCGAGGACGTGCCGGTGCTGGGCCGCGTGCCGTACGCGCTGCTGGTCCTGGTGGTCCTGGCGGTGGCGGCCGTGCTGCTGATGCGGTCCGACTTCGGCCGGACGCTGGTCGCCGTCGGCGACAACCCGCGCACCGCCGAGCTCAGCGGCGTACGCGTGTGGCGTACCCGGACCTTCGCCTTCATCCTCAGCGGGCTCGCGGCGGCGGTGGCGGCCATCCTGCTGGGCGGCTACAGCGGCGTGTCGTTCCAGGCCGGCGCTGGTCTGGAGTTCGGTGCGATCACCGCTGTCGTCCTCGGTGGGGTGGCGCTCGGTGGGGGGCGCGGCGCCGTCGTCGGGGCGATGCTCGGCGCGCTGACCCTCGAACTGCTGTTCGCCCTCATGAATTTCTACGGCGTCTCCGGCGCCCTCAGGTCGACCGTCCAGGGCGGGATCATCCTGCTCGCCGTGGCGGTCTCGGCAACGCGTTCTTCTTCGAGATAAAGGGGAAACCATAGTGCGACGTTCCATGGCGGCTCTTGCCGCCGTCACCCTGCTGTCCCTCGCCGCCTGTGCCACCGACGAGCCGGCCGCTAGCCCGTCGGGAAGTGCGTCCGCCGCCACTGGGTCCGGCACCGGGGACCAGTCGAAGTTCTTCGTGCAGGCCGACTACGACGCCGAACTGGCGCTGCTCGACGCGGCACCGACAGGCCCGGCCGACAAGCCGTGGGAGCAGGTGCTCAACCCGACGATGGTCGACACCGCCAAGTTCAAGAAGAGCGGCCCGCACAAGATCTGCTTCTCGAACGCGGCCCTGAACAACCCGTGGCGGCAGGTCGGGTTCAAGACCATGCAGGCCGAGGTCGAGGCGCAGAAGAGCCGCATCAGTGAGTTCGTGCACGTCGACGCCGAGGGCAAGGACCAGAAGCAGATCGCGGACATCAACGATCTGCTCGGCAAGGGCTGCGACGCGCTCATCGTCTCGCCGAACACCACCGCCACGCTCACCCCGGCCGTCGAGGCGGCCTGCAAGGCCGGGCTGCCGGTCGTCGTCTTCGACCGTGGTGTCAACACGAAGTGCCCGGTCACGTTCATCAACCCCATCGGGGGTTACGGGTTCGGGCACGTCGGGGCCGAGTTCGTCAGCCAGAAGATGAAGCCCGGTGGCAAGGTCCTCGCCCTGCGGATCCTTCCCGGCGTCGACGTCCTGGAGACCCGCTGGTCGGCGGCGAAGGTGGCGTTCGACAAGGCGAAGGTCGACGTCGTCGGTGTCGAGTTCACCGATGGCGATCCGGCCAAGACCAAGAAGATCGTCGACGACTACATCCAGCGGTACGGCACGATCGACGGGGTCTGGATGGACGCCGGAGCGGTGGCCGTCGCGGCGGTCGAGGCGTTCCAGGACGCGGGCAAGCCGGTTCCGCCGATGAACGGTGAGGACCAGCTCGACTTCCTGAAGATCTGGAAGGACAAGAAGCTCACCGCCATCGCGCCGACCTACCCGACCTACCAGTGGCGTACGCCGGTCATCGCCGCGCTGCGGATCCTCGACGGCCAGCAGGTGTCCAACCCGTGGAAGCTGCCGCAGCCGACGGTCACCCAGGACAACCTGGACCAGTATCTCGACGCGGGCATGCCGCCGCTGCACTACGCGATGTGCGGCTGCACCGACCTGCCCGGTTACCCGCAGCGCTGGAAGTAGGGTCCGATGTACGCCATCGGCGTCAACCCCTGGGTCTGGGCCTCGCCGGTCGACGACAAGGCCCTGGCCGAGCTGATCCCGCGGATCGCCGCGTTCGGTTTCGACGCTGTCGAGTTGCCGATCGAGCAGCCCGGCGACTGGGACCCGATCCGTACCCGGGACCTGTTGGCGGCGCACGGCCTCGTCGCCGCCGGCGTCTGCGCGGTCACCTCGCCGGGGCGGGAACTGGTCGACGCCCCACCAGCGGTCGTCGAGTCGACGGTGGCGTACCTCATGGGTTGCGTGGCAAGCGCGGCGGCCGTCGGCGCTGGATGCGTCGGCGGTCCCGCGTACGCCTCGGTCGGCCGCACCTGGCGGATGTCGCCGGCGGCTCGGGCGGCCTGCTACGCAGACTTCCGGCGGGCCCTGGCGCCGGTTGCCGACCAGGCCGGCGAGGTGGGTGTGAGCATCGGTGTCGAGGCGTTGAACCGCTACGAGACGAGCGTCGTCAACACGATCGAGCAGACGATCGAGTTGATCGACGGGCTTCCGTCGAACGTCGGCATCATGATCGATACCTATCACATGAACATCGAGGAGGCCGACCCCTACGCGGCCCTCGCGGTCGCCGGCCGACACATCAAGCACGTCCAGGTCAGCGGCACCAACCGGGGCGCTCCTGGTGCTGACCACTTCGACTGGCCCCGCTTCTTCGCCGTCCTGCGGGACACCGGCTATCAGGGCGCGATCTGCATCGAGTCGTTCACCGCGGAGAACGATGCGATCGCCACCGCTGCGGCGATCTGGCGTCCGTTGGCCCCCTCGCAGGACCGTCTCGCCACGGACGGCCTGCGCTATCTCCGGGAGATCCTCGGATGACCGCCCCGACCCGCCACCCCCGCGCTGGTCGAGGCCGTTCCGCCACCCCCACCCCGTTCTCACGTCAGGAGCACCGTCCCGTGTCCTCGTCCCTTCCGGCGCTGCGCCGACTGCTGGCCGGCGCCGCCGCGACAGCGGTGACCGCAGTGGTCGCGGTAACCGCCTCGGCGTCCCCGGCCCTCGCGGCCACCACCACCCTCTACGCGTCACCCTCCGGCACCGGCACCACCTGTTCCGCCAGCCAACCGTGTTCGCTGAGCGCCGCCCAGACCGCGGTGCGAGCGATCAACAGCACGATGTCCGGTGACATCGTGGTGGAGTTGGCGAACGGCACCTACCGGCTCTCGTCGCCGATGCGGTTCACCGCGGCCGACTCGGGCAACAACGGCTATCAGGTGATCTGGCGGGCCGCCACCGGGGCGCGTCCGACGATCACCGGCGCCCGGGCCGTCACCGGCTGGTCGCTCGTCGACTCCGCGAAGAACATCTGGCGGGCCAACGTCGGCGCCGGGCTCGACTCCCGACAGCTCTACGTCAACGGGGCCGTCGCCACGCGGGCGCGCACCGCTATGACCCGCTCCAACTTCACCTTCACCACGTCGGGCATGCGGTTCACCAACAGCGCGCTCAACTACCTCAACAACCTCGGCAACCAGAACCGGGTCGAGGTGGAGAGCGTCGGCTCGTTCACCGACCGGTACTCGCCGGTGCAGAGCATCAGCGGCAACTTCCTGACGATGCAGCAGCCCGCCTGGAACAACAACACCTTCGGGTTCGACACCCTCTCCAGCCCGCACCGGGCCGGCCCCTTCTACCTGACCAACGCGTACGAGTTCCTGGACTCGGCGGGGGAGTGGTACCTCAACCCCAGCAACGGTCAGCTCAACTACATCCCCCTCGCCGGGCAGAACATGAGCTCGGTCAGCGTCGAGTTGCCGCAGTTGCAGTCCCTGGTCAACGTGGGTGGCACTCTCGACACGCCTGCGCACCACATCTCGTTCAGCGGCATCACCTTCACCGGCACCAGCTGGCTCGGCCCGAGCAGCAGCAACGGCTTCGCCGACCAGCAGACCGGCGCCCACATCACCGGCACCTGGTCCCGGCCGTCCGACGCGCTGACCTCCTGCCAGGCCGGCTGCCCCCAGTTCGAGGCCACCCGGCCGAACTGGAACCAGATGCCCGCCGCCGTGCAGGTCTCCGCGGCCAACACCATCACGTTCAGCGACTCCCAGTTCGTCAACCTCGGGCAGACCGCGATCGGCATCGGCAACGACGCCAACGCCCACGCCAGCGGTGTCGGCCTGGGCGCCAGCAACATCACCGTCACCCGTTCCGAGATCGCCCGCAACTCCGCCGGTGGCGTCGTGGTCGGTGGCGTACGCGCCGACGCCCACCACCCCGCTGACCAGCGGATGGTCAACCGCAACATCACCATCAGCAACAACCGGGTGCACGATCTCGGCCTGGAGTACCGGGGCGTGGTCTCGATCCTGACCACCTACGTGAACACGGCGACGGTCTCGTACAACGAGGTCTACAACATGCCGTACACCGGCCTGTCGGTCGGCTACGGCTGGGGCGCCAACGACGCCGGCGGCAGCCAGCACTACGCGAACCGGGGTCTGTACAACTACCAGCCGCGCTACACCACGGCGACCACCGCGGCCAACAACCAGGTCATCGGCAACTACGTGCACGACGTGATGCAGCAGATGACCGACGGCGGGTGCATCTACACGCTGTCGGCGAACCCGGGCGGGACCATCAACCAGAACTACTGCCTGCGGACCAACGGCTGGTTCGGGCTCTACTTCGACGAGGGCTCCCGCTACTACACCGCCCGTAACAACGTGTTCTCCTCCACCGGTACCTGGGCCACCGCCAACTACTGGTACGCGGAGAACATGGGCAACTTCACCGTCACCAACAACTGGTCGACGAACAACTCCACGAACGTGACCAACGGCGACCGCGGCAACGTGGTCAACGGCAACGTCACGGTCAGCAACGGCAGTTGGCCGTCGGGCGCGCAGACCGTCATCAACTCGGCTGGCGTGCAGAGCGGTGGCGGCACCAACCCGACGAACGTGCAGATCGTGGGTGCCCAGTCGGGCCGGTGCGCCGAGATCGGCAATTCCAGCACCACCAACGGCACGCAGGCTCAGATCTGGGACTGCATCAGTGCGGCCACCAACCAGCGGTGGACCCACACCGCCAGCCGGCAGCTCATGGTGTACGGCACCAAGTGCCTGGACGCCTCTGGCCAGGGCACCAGCAACGGCACCACTGTGGTGATCTGGGACTGCAACGGCGGCGCCAACCAGCAGTGGAACGTCAACGCCAACGGCACGATCACGGGAGTGCAGTCGGGTCTCTGCCTGGACGCCAACGGCGCCGCTACGGCGAACGGCACGAAGCTGATCCTCTGGTCCTGCTCCGGCGGTACGAACCAGCAGTGGCAGCTGCGTAGCTGATCCATCAGCTGGACATCGACAGGTCCGGGCCGGGGCGAGACGCCTCGGCCCGGACCTGTTCGCTCTACCGCGCCACGTTCGCCCTCGCCGGGTCCACTGTCAGCCCGGTCGCGGCCTGGTAGCGGACCGGGACGGGATCGGTGAGTTCCCCGACGAACGTCTCGTCGACGTGGTCGAGGAAGCCGATGAGGGACCAGTCGTGGGCGGGGCCGGGGACCAGCCGGGGCGCGTACAGGTGCGGGTGGGCGAACGGCTGGGCGGAGGCGATGTCCCACGGCCCGAGGGTGGTCTCGCCGGTCACCACCCAGATCCGGTGGTCGTCGCGCCGAGCGCTGCCGGTGGCCTCGGCGGAGAAGAGCAGCAGCGGCTGCCCGTCGACGACCGCGACCTGGGGCACCTCCAGGTGACCGAAGCCGGCCGGAGTCGACAACGGCGGCGCGACGGTCCAGGTGACGAGGTCGGTGGAGGTGGCGTGGCCGACGACGCCACGGGTGTCCGCCGGACCGGTGTTGGCGCGGGCGGTGATGAGCATGTGCCAACCCTCGCCGTCGGGGTCGGGAAACACCCACGGGTCACGCCACGCCTGCTCGTACCACAGCTCCTTGTCCAGCAGCTCGTACCAGGCGGGGTCCGCCTCGACGATCGGTTCGGTGCCGTGCCGGTGCCAGGTCATGAGGTCGTCGGAGACGGCCAGTCCGATGCGTTGGACGAGCCCGTCCTCCGCACGACCGACGCCGGTGTAGAACAGGTACCACCGTCCGTCATGCCCGCGGACGGTGCAGCCCGTCCAGGTCGCCAGGTCGTCCCAGCTGGGCGCGTCGGCGGGCACCACGGCGTCGGCGACCAGGCGCCACGAGCGCAGGTCCGCCGAGACGGCGTGGCCGATGGTGGCCCGGCGGTGGCGGCGGTGCGGGTCGTGCAGGGCGCGGGACGCGCGCAGGAAGAACACGTGCCAGAGGCCGTTGTCGTCCCGCGCGTACCAGCTGTCCCACACCCAGTGGTCGGGTAGACGAAGCATGGTCGGAAACCTAGCACTAAACCGTTTTAGCGCCGGCCAGTGCCAACCCGGCGGCACGGATCGGAGGGCCTGTGGTCAGCCGGCCGGAGGCGCGAGGGACCGGCGTCGGCGCAGGGGCATCGGAACGAGCGAGGGTTCGGTGGCGCCCCCGTCCAGGAGCAGTTCGACCGCTCGCCGCCCCATCTGCTCGTGTGGCAGCGCCGTGGTGGCCAGGCTCGGACGCAACCAGGCGGCGATCGGGTCGTCGTCGAACGAGATGACCGAGATGTCCTCCGGGACGGTCAGCCCCGCCTCGCCCAGTGCCTGGTAGGCGCCGAAGGCCAGCCGGTCGTTCATGCAGATGATCGCGCTGGGTCGCTTCGGCTTGCTCAGCAGGCTGCGCATGGCGGCGTACCCGTGCTCGGGCAACCACTCGGTGCAGAAACACTCGGCCAGGAGGCCGACCTTCGCCTCGTCCAGCGTCTGCCGGATGCCGTGCAGGCGGGCGCGGGCGGCGAGCGAGACCTCCGGGTCGTCCTCCTTGAGTCGGTTGCGGCCGATGAGCGCGATCGCGTCGCGGTGGCCAAGCTCCAGCAGGGCCGTGGCGACGGAGCGCCCGGCGCCCTCGTCGTCGGGGACCACGCTGGGCAGGCCGTCGGGGCTGGTGGCGTTGAGCAGCACCACCGGGCCGCCGAGGATGGCCGCGGGCACCATCAGCCGTCGGGTCGCCATCGCCGCGTAGATCACCCCGTCGACCTGCCGATCCAGGACGGCCTCGATGGCGTACTGCTCGAAGGTGGCGTCGCCCTGCGTCTCGGTGATGAGCAGGACGTGGTCCCGTTCACGGGCCGCGTCGAGGGCGCCGCGGATGAGGTCGCCGGCGAACCGGGTGGTGGCCACGATGTCGGAGACGAACGCGATGGTGGCCGTCTTGCGGGTGCGCAGGCTGCGCGCGGCGAGGTTGGGTCGGTAGCCGAGCTCCTCGGCGGCGGCGAACACCCGCTGGTGCGCCTCGGCCGAGAGTCGGGTGCCCTCCCTGCCGTTGAGCACCATCGACGCGGCGGTCTTGGACAGCCCGGCTTTCCGCGCGACGTCGGCGAGTGTTGCTCTGTTGCGGCCCATCAGTCCTCCGAATCAGGCGCGGTGCCACAGGCGCCGCTCCCGCCCATCATGATGCGTCGCCGCCCGGGATCGAGGACCGGTCGCGTCGGCGTGGTGTGAACCCGACGTTTCCGCGCCGTTGCCAAGTTGTCCTTGACAGCTCCCCGCGCCGCGCGCATGCTCTGCTAAATCAGTTTAGCGACCACTTCTGGTGCTTCCAGAGGCGCCTTCGGTGGCCGTGCCGGGTTCTTTATCTGCTGACGGTACGGGTGCTGCGCCCGGGCGACAGGTCACGGCGTACGTGTCGTGGCGGCCACCCGGTCGCGGTGGTCCCGGTGGAGCCGTCGCGCGGCCGTGGGTCGCGGGACGCGTGGAGATGTCAAGGAGTCATGAAATGGCAGAATTGCTGACAAAATTTCCGCGACGGAGAACAGTGCTCCTCGCGTCGCTGCTGGCGGTCGGGATGACCGCGACGGCCTGCAGCGCGCCGGGCGAGGACCGGTCGTCGACCCAGAAGTCCGATGCCGCCGTGAAGACGGAGCTGGGCGCCGACCCGATCACCCTCGACATGTACGCGGAGACCGGCTTTCCGCTGGCCAAGGCGTTGGCCGACGAGTTCTCCAAGCAGCACTCGAACGTCACGTTCAACATCCGCGAGGACCAGTTCACTGTGATCGTGGAGAACGCGCCGCGGGTGATGGCCTCGGACAACTCGCCGGACATCATCCGGCTCCCGACCATGGTCGACCTGGTCAAGGACGACCTGCTCAAGAACCTCGACCCGTACTTCACCGCGTACGGCTGGGACAAGTTCCCCGCCTCGCAGCTCATGCAGCTGCGCGTCGGCGAGAACACCCGGGGCACCGGATCGCTGTACGGGATGGGGCTCGGCTACAGCGTCACCGGCGTCTTCTACAACAAGAAGCTGGCCAGCCAGATCGGCATGACCCAGCCGCCGGCGACGGTCGCCGAGTTCGAGGAGCTGCTGGCCAAGGCGAAGACCGGCGGGGTCCAGCCGATCATGCAGTTCAACAAGAACACCGCTGGCATCAACTTCCCGCACCAGGCGCTGCAGAACCAGTTCGGCGACCCGACCCAGGTCGCCGACTGGATCTTCCAGAAGCCGGGGGCCACGTTCGACACCCCGGCCGCCCTGAAGGCCACCCAGACCATCCAGAAGTGGGCCCAGGCCGGCTACTTCACCAAGGACGCCAACGCCCTCGACTACGCGGGCATGGTGGGGGAGTTCCAGAAGGGCAACGGCCTGTTCATGTTCAACGGCGACTGGGAGTCGGCCAACCTCGACAAGTCGATGCCCGGCAACGTGGGCTTCTTCCTCTTCCCCACCGAGTCCGCCGGTGGAAAGCACGTGGCGATGTCCGCCCCCAACACCTTCGGCGTCTCCGCCAAGGCCAAGAACCCGGACGCCGCCGCGTACTTCCTGAACTGGGTGCACACCAACGCCAAGGCCCGCGAGATCTCGGTGACAGTCGGCGGCTCCAGCCCCGGCGGCCCGAGTGACCTGCCGGTGCCGAGCGCCACCCCGAACACGGTGCTGGCCGAGACCCTGAAGGCGTCGCAGCAGCTCGGTGCGGAGAACGGCGCTGTGGACTTCACCGCGAACGCGACCGGCGGCATCTTCGCCGCCGCGATCACGCCGGAGATGCAGAAGCTGATCGCCGGTCAGCAGACGCCCGAGGGGTACGTGAAGGCGGTCCAGGCCGAGTATCAGAAGGAACTGTCCCGATGACGTCTGCCCTCGGCAGCGCACCAACCGGGCGCGACGATCGTCGCGCCCGCCCCACCCCGACGCGGGCCCACCGATTCCGGTGGGCCCGCGCGGCCGGGACCGGCTGGTTGTACGTCCTGCCCGCCCTGGTGATGTACGCGGTGTTCGTCCTGCGCCCGCTCGTCCTGACCCTCCAGTACTCGCTCTACGACTGGAACGGCATCGGGGCGGCCCGCTGGGTGGGCCTGGACAACTACCTCACCGTCTTCACCGACAGCGACCTGCTGAAAATCATCGGCAACGCGATGGTGCTGATCGTCTTCTTCAGCTTCATCCCCGTCGCGCTGGGACTGTTGGTGGCGAGCATGGTCCGCCGGATCACGACCGGCGCGTTCGGCACCGTCGTCCGGACCATCCTGTTCCTGCCGCAGGTCATCCCCCTGGTGGCGGCGGGCATCGCGTGGAGCTGGCTGCTCTCGTCGAACGGTCTGGTCAACCAGGCGCTGCGCGCGGTCGGGCTAGGTGGCGTCGCCCGCGCCTGGCTCGGCGACTTCGACACGGCGCTGCCCGCCGTCGGCGTCATCGGGGCCTGGGTCCTGCTCGGCCTCTGCACGATTCTGCTGGTCACCGGCATGAGCAAGATCGATCCGGCGCTGTACGAGGCCGCCCGCCTCGACGGTGCCGGTCCGGTCCGCGAGTTCCTCGCCGTGACCCTGCCCAGCCTGCGCCAGGAAATTGGGGTCTGCCTCACCGTGACGATCATCGCCGCGCTGGCGAGCTTCGACATCGTCTACATCTCCACCAGCGGCGGCCCCGGCCTCCAGACCACAGTGCCGGGCCTGGAGATCTACCGGCTGGCCTTCTCGCAGCGGCAGGTGGGGCTCGCCTCGGCGCTCGCTGTCGTCCTCATGCTGCTGGTGCTGGCGTGCGTGCTGCCCATCCAGCGCCTGAGCCGAGGGGAGAAGCCGTGAACCTGAGCCGACGCGAACAACTGACCGGCCGGGTCTTTCTGATCGCCCTGATCGTCGTCACCCTGCTGCCGTTCGTGAGCATGCTCTCGGCGGCGTTGCAGCCCCGGGGCACGGTGCCCAGCGGGCTCGAGTGGCCGTCCGACCCGCAGTGGGGAAACTTCGCCGACGCCTTCACCGCCGCGAACATGGGCGCCCTGCTCCGCTCCAGCCTGCTCATCGTGGCCGGCGTCGTACCGGTGTCGGTGCTCATCGCGACCATGGCCGGCTTCGGGCTCGGTCAGCTGCGGGTGCCCGGTGGCCGACTCGTCTTCGGTCTCTTCCTGCTGGGTCTGACCCTGCCGTTCGAGGCAGTGGTCACGCCGCTCTACTACCAGATGCAGGACCTCGGCCTGCTCAACACCCGCTGGGCCATCATCCTGCCGCTGATCGGGCTGTACATGCCGTTCGCGGTGTTCTGGATGCGGGCCCACTTCACCAACGTGCCGGTCGAGTTGTCCGAGGCGGCCCGGGTGGACGGCAGCAGCACGTGGCAGTTGTTCTGGCGGGTCCAGGTGCCGCTCGCCCGCCCGGCGATCGCCTCGCTGACGATCCTGATGTTCCTCTGGACGTGGAACCAGTTCCTGCTCGCCATCGTCCTCGTGGACGACGCCACCAAACGCACGATGGCCGGGGCGCTCGGAGCGTTCCAGGGCCAGTGGGGCACCGACCTGGTGCTGCTGTGCGCCGGGTCGCTGCTGATCCTCACTCCGACCCTCATCGTGTTCCTGATCTTCCAGCGACAGTTCATCAAGGCCCTGATCCAAGGGTCAGTGAAGGGGTAGGCAGTGGTCACACAGCCGCAGATCCACGGCGACGTCGACGATCGCTTCGGGCGCGTCGCCGACGTCTTCCGCGACAACTTCACCTCCCGGGGAGAGGTCGGCGCCGCGGTCACCGTCTACCTGCGGGGCAGCAAGGTCGTCGACCTGTACGGCGGGGTGGCCGACACCCGTACCGGGCGGCAGTGGGACGCGCACACGCCGGTCGTCGTCTTCTCCTGCACCAAGGGGATCCTGGCGATCTGCGCCTACCTGCTGGTCCAACAGGGTCGGCTCGACCTCGACGCTCCCGTGACGCGCTACTGGCCGGAGTTCGGACAGCACGGCAAGGCGGACATCCCGGTGCGTTGGCTGCTCACACACCAGGCAGGTCTGCCCGCGGTGGACCGACCGCTGACCCTCGACGAGGTGTTGGCGTGGGATCCGGTCGTCACGGCGATCGAGGAGCAGGCCCCGCTGTGGAAACCGGGCACGGCGCACGGGTACCACTCGATGACCTACGGCTGGCTGGTCGGTGAGGTGATCCACCGCATCACCGGCCAACTACCCGGCGCGTTCTTCGCCGACACCGTCGCGGGCCCGCTCGGGCTGCACACCTGGCTGGGGCTCCCGGCCTCCGAGAGCGACACCGTCGCCTGGGGCCTGGCACCGCCCCCGGACCCTGACCCGTTCGTGGACCCGGTGGCCGAACGGGGCATCACCATGGGGGGTGCTTTCGCCTTCCCCGCCGACGCCGACGGCCTGGTCAGCTTCAACGACGACGCCATTCGGGCCGCCGGTGTTCCCGGCGCGGGCGCGGTGAGCACCGCCGAGAGCCTCGCGCGCCTCTACGCCGCCTGTGTGTCGGAGATCCAGTGTGCACCGCTGCTGACGGCGGCGTCGGTGGACGACGCGGTAGTGGTTCGTTCGCGTGGCCCGCAGCGGCACGGGCCGCCGGACACCGGGCAGCGCTGGGGCACCGGCTTCCTGCTGCACTCGCCACCGGCCCGGCCCCTGCTGGGTGAGCGCAGCTTCGGCCACGACGGCGCGGGCGGGAACCTGGCCTTCGCCGACGCCGAGCATCAGGTGGGCTTCGGCTACGTGGTCAACCAGATGCGCGGGTTGGGCGACGAGCGCGCCAACCGCCTAACGGCCGCCGTCCGCGCCTGCCTGAACGACTGAGGCGCTCGAGCCGCCGCGCTCCCCGGTGATCATGAAGTTATTACCGTCAATGACGGCGTGTCATGGCAATAACTTCATGATCACCGGGGTCGGAGCTGCGGTATGGCTGTCCACTGTGGAATGCCGGCGGTGTTACGGGGATACTTCGGGCGCGTTTCATCGATAGTCTTGACAGGGGTTGTTAGCGATAACACGATGGCCTTCACGCCGCTCTCGCGTTTGGAGCTCGCCTTGGTCGTGTCGGTCCGCTCGCGTGTCCTGAACATCGCCCGCGCATCCGCTGTGAACAGCCTGAACGCCGCCGCTCGTCGTGCCACGACCACGTTGGCCCGACGGGTGTCCACAGTGCTCACGAATCGCCTTCGTTCACTGTGTGCGCTCGCATCGGCGGCCGTTCTCGTCGGCGCGGGCCTGGTGGCCACCCCCGCCGCCGCGCACGCCGCCGACGGATGGTCGCCCCGATCGTCGTACACCTCGACCGACACCGGCGCCGGCACCTACTCGGTGCCGCTGCTCAACGCCGACGTGCCGGACATCAGCGTCGAGCGGGTGCCAGCCGCCGAGAACGACGAGGGCCGCGACGTCTACTACATGATCAGCACGACAATGCACCTGAGCCCGGGTGCGCCGATCATGAAGTCGTACGACCTCGTCAACTGGGAGATCGTCAACTACGTCTTCGACCGGGCGAGCATCGGCGACTCCTTCTCACTGCGCAACGGCCAGAACTCGTACGGCCAGGGCCAGTGGGCCTCGTCGCTGCGCTACCACGACGGCACGTTCTACGCCGTCTTCAACACCAACAACCTCAGCGGGGCGTACCTCTACCGCACCGACGACATCGAGAACGGCCCGTGGCAGCGCACCGCCCTCGGCCGTGGCCTGCACGACCCGTCGCTCTTCTTCGACGTCGACGGCACGCCGTACATCTTCTACGGCTCCGGCGGCACCAGCGCCGTCCGCCTCAACGCCGACCTGACGGCCATCGCGCAGGACTACCCGAACATCTTCACCGCCAACAACTACGCCGGTCAGCCGTTCATCGGTGGGCTGTTCGAGGGCGCGCAGGTCTACCACATCGACGGCTGGTACTACGCCGTCATCATCACCTGGCCTTCCGGTCAGGGGCGCCAGGTGGTCATGTTCCGGTCGAAGGACCTGCTCGGGCGCTACACCTCGGCCGGCGGGGTCAACACCTACGAGGCGCGCGGCGTACTCAACTCCAACGGCTTCGCGCAGGGCAGCCTGGTGCCGATCAGCCGCGCGGGCGGCGGGACGGACTGGCACGGCATGTTCTTCCGGGACACGTTCCCGATCGGCCGGATCCCGGCACTCATCCCCGCCACCTGGCAGAACGGGTGGCCGACCTTCGGCACCAACGGGGTCGTACCGGTCAACGGCCTGTTCGACAAGCCGATCCGGCTCAGCCCGGCCGAGGAGTTGTTCGAGCGGCAGAAGAGCATCGTCGCCTCGGACGACTTCGCCAACGACGCGCCGCACAAGGCGTACCAGGACGAGCAGTGGACCGTCCCCGCGCCGCTCGACCCGGCGGAGATCGCCCCCAACGGCTCACGGCTGGACCTGGCCTGGGAGTGGAACCACGCCCCGGACAACCGGTACTGGTCACTCACCGACCGCGACGGCTGGCTGCGGTTGACGGCCGGCAGTGTGGTCACCGGCCAGTACGTCTACACGAAGCTGTCCAACCGGGCCGAGCTGGCGTGGTTCGAGGAGGCACGCAACACGCTCTCGCAGCGGACGTTCGGGCCACGGCAGTCGGTCCAGACCCGAATGGACGTCTCCGGGATGAAGAACGGCGACGTCGCGGGCCTGGCCGCCTACAACCGCGGATTCTCGTACGTGGCGGTCAAGCGCGTCGGTGACGTCAACACCCTCGGCGTCGTGAACCGGTCGCAGCCGTTCGCTGTCGACCTCGACCAGTCGACGTTGGAGAACTTCATCGCCGGCACGACGGTGTCGCTGGGCGACGCGACCGAGGTGCACGTGAAGGCGGACCTCGACTTCTCCGCGCCGGTCGGCCAGCTGTGGACGACGTTCTACTACAGCCTGGACGGCGTCCAGTGGACCCGGCTGGGCAACCGCGTGGGCCCGCAGGCGCTCGACGGTAGCCTCGCCCACTTCATGGGTCACCGGGTGGGCCTGTTCACCTACGCGACCCAGGAGACCGGCGGCCACGTCGACTTCGACGACTACCTGCTCAGCGACGTGTTGACCGCGCAGGCCCGGCCACTGGACACCACAGCCCTCGACGCGGCCATCGCCCACGCGCAGACTCTCGATCCGCGCCACTACCCGGCCGACGCGTGGGCCGCGACGCAGTCCGCGCTCGCGGCGGCGACGTCGGCACGGGCCGGCCAGTTCGGCACCCAGAACCAGATCGACGCGCCGGAGCGGGCACTCAGCTACCAACTGGCCCGACTCGGAGTGCTGGCGGCGCTGCCCGTGACGGCCACCGCCCAGGTGCGCTGCCTGAGCGGCAAGACGTACCTGGCGGTGCAGGCGCGCAACGACTCGGACGAGCCGGTCGACATCACCGTCGAGAGCCCGTACGGAAACCGGTCGTTCACCGCCGTGGCGCCGGGCTCGAACGTCTACCAGTCGTTCAACACCCGCGTGTCGTCGGTGCCGGCCGGCTCGGCGAATGTCCGGGCCACCGGGGCGGTCGCCGGCCGGGACGTGACCACCGTCCACGCCGTCGGGCACCCCGCCAACGCCTGCGGCGGATAACCCCACCACGAGCCCTCGGCCCACCGACCAGCACCACCGGCCACCGGCCGGGCGGCGCGGTACACCCGACCTGCCCCGCGCCGCCGCCCACTCTCGGACCGGCGGCGGCAGTCGACCCCTGATGCCCGGACCACCCACGGAAAGCGCACCCACCGATCCCCCGTACACCGATGACCGCACGTCAGAGATGAAGGAGGATGTCTCGTGGAACAACGAATGCGACGGGCGACCCGAGGACGGGTCGCAGCGCTCGCGACGGTCGGCCTGATGCTGGCCACGGGGTTCGTCGCCCCGGCGTCGCCGGTCCAGGCCGCCGACACGAACCTCGTCGTCAACGGCGGGTTCGAGGACGGGCTGACCAACTGGTTCGTCAACAACGGAAACGCCTCCGACGGCGCCCAGTTGTCGGCCACGTTGGACGCCCACTCCGGCGCGAACGCGGCGCTCGTCACCAGCCGGACGACCACCGGGTCCGGCCCGATGCAGGACCTCAGCGGCAAGGTGCAGGCCGGGCAGGCCTACACCCTGACGGCCCGCATCAAGTACGAGAACGAGAGCGGACCGGCGACGAAGCAGTTCTTCGCCACGATGCACTACGGCGGTGGCACCTACACCAACCTCGTCAGCGTGACGGCGACGAAGGGCCAGTGGGCACAGTTCAACGGAACGTTCACGATCCCGACGACGCAGAGCGTGTCGACGGCGCGCCTGTTCTTCGAGACCCCCTGGACGAGCGCGCCGTCCACCGACCCGGCTCTGCACCTGATGGACTTCAAGCTCGACGACGTGTCAGTGGTCGGCGCCGCGCCGCCCGCGCCCGCGTCGAAGACCATCGAGGTCGTCGGCAAGCTGCCCGGGGAACACAACCCGTTGATCGGGCACAAGTTCGGGGCTGACGGTTTCGGCCTCGTGCACGACGGCCGGGTCTACATGTACATGACCAACGACACCCAGGGCTACGCGCCGAACCCGACCACTGGCGTCTCACCGGGGATCAACTACGGCGACATCAACCAGATCACGGTGATCTCCTCGGAGGACCTCGTGAACTGGACGGACCACGGTGAGATCCAGGTCGCCGGCCCGAACGGGGTGGCCCCGTTCACCGCCAACTCGTGGGCTCCGGGCATCACCAAGAAGGTGGTGAACGGAGTGGAGAAGTTCTTCCTCTACTACGCCAACGGCGGTGGCTCCAGCAACGTGATCACGGGTGCGTCGCCGCTCGGCCCGTGGACCAGCGAGCGCACCAGCACGCTGATCGACGGCCGTACCCCCGGCGCCGAGGCCGTCGCGTGGAAGTTCGACCCGGCCCCGTTCGTCGACGACGACGGCCAGCCGTACCTCTACTTCGGTGGTGGTCCCGCGTCGACGAGCATGCCGCCGGCCGAGCGCTTCAACAACCCGAAGAACATCCGGTCGATCGAACTCGGCGATGACATGGTCTCGACCGAGGGGACGGCCGCTGTGGTCGACGCCCCGGTCGCCTTCGAGGCGGGCCACGTCTTCAAGCGCCAGGGCAAGTACTACTTCTCGTACTCCTCGCACTTCGGCGGGAACGACTTCGGTGGCAGCCAGCAGCCGCTCCCCGGTTACCCCGGGGGTGGCCAGATCGGCTACATGATCTCCGACGGGCCGATGTCGTGGCCGAAGGAGACCTACGCCGGTGTGCTCTTCCCGAACCAGTCGCAGTTCTTCGGGGCCGGCACCGGTGGCAACAACCACCAGTCGGTCTTCGAGTTCGGGGGCAAGTACTACTTCACGTACCACGCCCCGACGCTGAACAAGCGCATCAACGGCAACACCACCCAGGGATATCGCAGCCCGCACATCCAGGAACTGGCCTTCAACCCGGACGGCACCATCCAGCAGGTCGTCGGCACCTACGCCGGCGTGGACCAGGTCCGCCACTTCGACCCGTACCGCGTCTTCGAGGCCGAGACCTTCGGCTGGAGCAAGGGCGTCGCGACCACGAAGGTCGACGGCGGCTCCGCCCAGTTCGGTGGCGCGGCACCCAACCTCGTGGTCCGCGACATCGACAATGGGGACTGGTCGGCGCTGTCCTCGGTGAACTTCGGCGACAACGGCGCGCAGAGCCTGACGGCGCGGGTGCGTGCGCTGGCCGCCGGCGGGCAGATCCAGGTACGGCTGGACGACGTCAACGGTCCCGTCGTCGGCACGGCCACAGTGGACAGCCCGGTCGGACAGTGGGCCGAGGTGACCGCCGAGCTTGACGGCGTCAGTGGCGTGCACGACGTCTACTTCACCTACACCGGCCCGGCCGGTGTCGACCTCTTCGAGATCGACAACTGGGCCTTCGCGGCGGCCAGCCTCGACCTGCCCGTCACGCTCACCGCGTCTGCGCGGTGCGTGGGCGGCAACGCGTACGTGGCGGTGCAGGCGCGCAACGACCACGACGCGCCGGTGGGCATCACCCTCGAGACGCCGTACGGCGAGCGGTCGTTCACTGCCGTCGCGTCGGGCGCGAACGCCTACCAGTCCTTCAACACCCGTGCCGTGTCGGTGCCGGCGGGTTCGGCGACGGTCCGGGTGACTGGGGCGATCGGCGGACAGGACGTGACGACCGTCCGCACCGTGCAACACCCCGCCGGCACCTGCGGCGGATAACCCCTGATGGCGGAGAACGGAGATCACATGAACACATACAAACGGCGGCAGACACTCGCGGCCGGCGTCGTCGGCGCCGTGCTGACCGGGGCGGCGGTGCTGCCGTCGCCCGCACTGGCCGAGCCCGGTGACGACGCCAGCGTGCGGGTCACCGTCGACATCGACGAGATCAGGGAACCGGGCGTGCTCGCCCTGTCGATCGCCGGCGACGCCGTCGCGCTGTCCGAGGACGGCTCGACCCTGCTGGTTCGCCAGTTCGTCGGCACACTGCCGACGGTGACGGTCACCGACACCCGCGTCGCCGACGAGGTCCCCGACGGCGCCAACTGGGCGGTGCTCGGCAGCTCCTCCGACTTCGCGGGCGCCGCCGGCCAGGCACCGATCACCGCCGACCACTTCGGCTGGAAGCCGCGCCTGCTCGACGGCGGGGAGACCGGCCTGGTCACCGAGGGCGAGGAGGTGGTGACCAGCCTGGACGAGGCGACCCAGCCGGGCAACAATGTCGGCCTCGTCGACCAGGAGCTGTTGGTCTCGGCCTTCGACTCCGAGGCCGTCGCCAGCGACTCGTACTCGGTGAACGCCGACCTGTACCTGCGGACCCCCGCGGAGGTCGCCGCCGGCGAGTACAGCTCCACCCTCACGCTCTCACTGTTCGAGTAGTGGCCTGGGCGGGGGCCCGGATCAGGCCCCCGCCCAGCCCCGTGCCGAAAGGCCGTTTCATGACCGTCACCCCGCTGCGCCGCGCGCTCGTCGTCCTCGCCGCCGCGTCCCTCGCGGTTGTGGCCGCGCCGAGCGCGGCGGCGGCGGAACCGGACCCGAAGGCCCTGACCTGGACGGTCCAGCCGGCTACCGCGACCGGGCCGGACCAACGCCGATGGATCAACGCCAGCCTCGACCCGGGGCAGGCGGTGACCGAACACCTGGCGGTACGGAACTTCAGCCGCACCGCCGTCGCCTTCTCCCTGAAGGCCGCCGACGGCTACCTCACCGACAAGGGCCGCTTCAACATGCTGTCGTCCGACCGTCCCTCGGTCGACGGCGGCACCTGGATCGACGTGCAGGAGAAGGTCACCGTCGGCCCCAACGAGACACGGGTGGTGCCGTTCACGATCACGGTGCCCGAGGACGCCACACCGGGCGACCACCCGGCCGGCATCGCCGCGACCGTCACCAGCACCGGCGGCACTGTCAACGTCGAGAGCCGCGTCGGCTTCCGGGTGATGCTGCGGGTGAACGGCACCGCGCGGGCGGCTTTGGCCGTCCGGGGCCTCGGCGCGACGTACTCCCCGTCGTGGAACCCCTTCGCCGGCGGCACGGTGCGGGTCCGCTACACAGTCGAGAACGACGGCAACGTCTGGGTCAGCGGAACGAGTCGGGTGGCGATGTCCGACCTCCTGGGCCGGAACAGCCACGACGCCACCAGCGAGGTCGAGGAGTTGCTGCCCGGCGGCGCTCGGACGGTGGAGACCCGGGCCGGCGGCGTCTGGGCCCTGGGGCGCCTCCGCACGACAGTCAGCACGTCGCCGACGCTGCTCGGCGACGGCCAGGCCGGGGCCGACCTCCGACCGGCCTCCGCGACCGTCACCACCTGGGTCGTGCCGTGGGCGCAGCTCGCACTGTTGGGTCTGCTCGCCGGCCTGCTCCTGGGGCTGCGGGCGGCGGCCCGGCACCGGCGGCGTCGGCTGGCCGGGCTGCTGGCCCGCGCCAGGCAGGAGGGCCGGCAGGAGGGTCAGGAGTCGGTGCTCGTCGGGGGTGCGGCCACTGCTGGCGAGTCCGACGCGGGCGACGCCCGCCGGTGACCGGTCGGCGCGAGGGAGTCGCGCTACCGGATCACGGTGAGGGCGTCGCCCGGCCCCAGCCTCAGGGCTTGGACTGGTTGAGCAGCCACCGCAGGATGCTGGCGTCCTCGTAGGTCGGTCCGAACGCCGCGTGGTAGTCCGGCACCGAGAAGGCAGCGTCGGCGTACTCGGTGTAGCGCACCAGGTCGGCGGTCTGCTCCGGCGTCTTGCCCCGGGCCGCGTACGCCTGCCGCAGCACCGCCGTGGAGTTGCGCGCGCCCGAGACGTTGAGCAGGTGGTCGTGCTCGCCGTGAGTGATCCACACCGGCACCTCGGCCGCCGCGATGGCGGTCGCCTGGGTGGCGTTGACCGGGAACCCACCGGTCACCAGCCCGCCGGCGAACAGGTCGGGACGTTTGGCGAACGCCTCCCAGAGCAGCTGCGAGCCGTACGACACGGTGGTCGCGTACACCCGACGGGTGTCCACCGCGAACTGGCCGGCGAACTGGTCGAGCAGCTTGACCAGCAGGTCCGCCTCGGCGACCCCACCGACCCGCTGGTGCTGGGGCGCCAGGACGATGACGTCCTCGGCGGTGCCGGTCCAGCGCGGTTGGAGCCACGCGGTCGCCGGGATGTCGGCGGCGAGTTGGACGCCGAGGTTGTCACCGTCCCAGCCCATGCCGTGACCGGGCAGGACGACCATCAGTGGGTACGTGCGGCCCGGCTGGTAGTTCTTCGGCAGGTGGTAGTGGTACGGCAGCACCATTCCGCCACTCAGGAACGAGCCGTAGGTGAACTCGTCGACCAGTTGGTTGACCGGCTTCTCCGTGACGGGACGGGAGTCGCGCGGGGTGGCCCGGGCGAGCACCGGCCCCTTGCCGGCCCCGCGGCCGGTCTGGCCGTGCACGTCCTTGCGTTGCACGACCCGGGTCGGCAGCTCGGGGTTGACCTTCACCGTGCAGAGGAACGTCGGGCACTTGGAGACGATGACCGTCGAACCGCCGGTGTCGGCGGGGTCGAGTTCGACGATGACGTACCGGCCCGGCGCCGACCGGTGGTCGGCACGGGTGCCCGGTGTTCCGTTGGTGTACGTGTGGGTGACGGTCCGGTCGGCGAGCTTCGGCAGGTCCTCGATGGGGTTGAAGCGGAAGTTGTAGATGGTGTCCGTCACCGAGAACGTCGCGGTGTCGAGGGTGCGCGGGTTGACAGTGGCCCCGTACTCGATCGCCACCGCCGAGACCTTCTGGCCGTAGGTGTAGACGGTGGTGATCGGGGTGATGCTGCGGATTCCGTCGGTGGCGCCCCGGCTGTCGCTCGCGCTGCCGTACGCCGTGCCGGAGGCGCCGGCCAGAACGAGGGTGGCGGCGAGCGGGATCAGTCCTCTTCGCAGTCTCATGCGTGTCCTTTCTCGGGGGTGGAGCTCTCAGCCAGCGATCCCGTTCGGGGACCGGGAGTGGGACGGGTCGGAGCGAGCCGGTCGCTAAACTGATTTAGCAGAGCATCGATGGCGGGCCTGGTCGTGTCAATACCGAGCACTGCAACAAACCTGCAAGCGTCAGCTATTGCCTTCAGGGAAACCGCTTTCCTACGATTGCGTTACATCGATGTTCCATTTGATGGTCGGGCGAGCGATGGCACCGGGCGCACTCCGCTCGCACGACACAACCCTGCTTCCACCAGGGCACGAGAGACCTCGATGAACTCTTCGCGATTGACTGTCGCCAATTTCTGAATGACGTCCGTCGGTAGGTGTGGTCGCGATGTCCGTCGGGGCGAAGCCTGGAACGAGACGAATGCGAAGGTGAGGCGACATGAGACGACCAGTCGTGCTGCGACGTCAGGCGGTGTTGGCCGCGGCGGCTGCGGCGGCGGTGGCGATCGCGGTCGGGGTGGTCCTACCGACCCCGCAGGCATCGGCGGCGGTCGGCAGCGCCACCGGCTACGCCACCCAGAACGGCGGGACCACCGGCGGCGCGGGCGGGCAGACGGTACGGGCCACCACGGGCACTGCGATCCATGCCGCGCTGTGCGGTCGGACCAGCAGCAGCACTCCGATCACCATCGAGGTGACCGGGACCATCAATCACGGCAACACCAGCAAGGTGTCGGGGTCGAGCTGCAACACCGCCGCGGGCGTGATCGAGCTCAAGCAGATCAGCAACGTCACCATCATCGGGGTCGGTAGCGCCGTCTTCGACCAGCTCGGCATCCACATCCGCGACTCCAGCAACATCATCATCCAGAACGTGACCATCCGGAACGTCAAGAAGTCGGGCTCGCCCACCTCCAACGGTGGGGACGCCATCGGCATGGAGAGCACGGTCCGCAACGTCTGGGTCGATCACGTCACCCTGGAGGCGTCGGGCGGGGAGTCCGAGGGGTACGACGGCCTCTTCGACATGAAGGACAACACCCAGTACGTGACGCTGTCCTACAGCATCCTGCGCAACTCCGGTCGCGGCGGCCTCGTCGGGTCCAGCGAGAGCGACCTGTCGAACGGCTTCATCACGTACCACCACAACCTCTACGAGAACATCGACTCCCGGACGCCGCTGCTGCGCGGTGGGGTCGCCCACATCTACAACAACCACTACGTGAGCCTGCACGAGTCCGGAATCAACTCCCGGGCCGGAGCCAGGGCCAAGGTGGAGAACAACTACTTCCGCAACTCCAAGGACGTCCTGGGGACCTTCTACACCAACGAGCGCGGCTACTGGCAGGTCGCCGGCAACGTCTTCGACAACGTGACCTGGTCCAGCGCCGGCAGCGAGAACTACCCCGCCGGCCCCAACCCGACCTCCACCACCACGGTCAGCATCCCGTACTCGTACAGCCTCGACGGGGCGAGCTGCGTGCCGGACATCGTCCGTCAGACGGTCGGCGCCAACACGGGCCTGAAGGTGTCCAACGGCAGTTGCTCGCCGCAGACCCCGCCGCCCACCACCCCGCCGCCGACCACGCCCCCGCCCACCACGCCTCCGCCCACGACGCCCCCGCCCACCGGCGGGACCAACCTCAGCCTCGGCGCCGGCGCCGACGGCTCCAGCAAGGCCAGCGGAACCAGCTACGGCAACGTGCGCGACGGCAACCTGAGCACCTACTGGTCACCGGCCGGAGCGACCGGCACGATCTCGATCAAGTGGGGCTCCGCGACCCAGGTGTCCCGGGTGGTGATCCGGGAACCGTCCGGCACCCAGGGCTCCATCGGGTCCTGGCAGTTGATCAACAACGACAACGGGGCGGTCCTGGCCGCCGGCAGCGGGGCCGGTTCGATCACCTTCTCGGCAACCGCGACGAGCAAGCTCAACTTCAAGATCAACAGCTCCAGCGGTACGCCACGGATCGGTGAATTCGAGACGTACGCCAGCTAGGCGAGTGTCGCTCGGCCGATCGCCGTCGGAACCTTCGTCGGGGCGGATGCGGTTCTGAGCGGTATACCTCAGAGGCATATTTATACCTCTGAGGTATACCGCTCCTCGGCGGATCGACATGGGGAGGCCAGCCGAGCGCGTCCGTCAGGAATCCGTGGACGGCAGGGTGTCCATGAAGGAACTGACCGAGAAGACCGCTCGCCCCGGCCCAGCGGGGCCGTACCCGGGCGGGCTGGACAGACCATGGGCGTCCATTGTCGCCCGGTAGGCCTCCAACAGACGGACGTGGTATTCGAGCGGCGCGCCCTGCGGGTTCGTCCGGCCCAGTGGGGTGGTGGGCTCCGGGCACCAGGTGGTGAACCGGGGCGTGATCCCCCGGGACATGAAGTAGTCGAGCCCCTCGGTGGTGGAGGCGATTGCCTCGTCGACGCTGGTGAAGCCGTGCGGGGCGGCCATCTCCACGCCCGCCACGAAGTTCGGGATCACGTTGCGCGGGCCGAACACCTCGGCCGAGTCGAGGATGCGGCGGTGCCACTCCTCCCGACCGACGTACCGCTCCTTGCCCGGGCAGTACAACTCGAACAGCCGCTTGTCCCACACCTCGTAGTTGGGGTGGTAGATGCGGATCCCGTAGTCGTGGAACCGCTGCACATCGGCTCGGGGCAGCGCCTGGGCCACGACCTTGCCGATCCACCGACCCGGAAACCGCTCCTCGATCGCCTGCGCGTACTGGCCGTAGAAGTCGGCCTCGGCCAGCCCGTTGACCTGCGAGGTGATGCTGCCACCGGTCAGCGTGTACGCCTGCGACGCGCGATCGACGTCGTGCCGGTTGATGATCTCCAGAGCCTCGAGGACCTCGTCGACCGGCTTGACCCCGGTGTAGGGCCGGCCGGCCTGCTTGTGCTGCCGCCAGTTGTGGTTGATGTCGCAGTACTGGCACTCCTCCTTGGCGCCGAAGTACTGGCAGACCCGGAACGCGGTGAGGTAGATGAGGTAGCCCCACTGGATCGTCGGGGCGACCTCCATCACCGATTTGCCGTTGGCGAGCGTGTGGCGGTAGTACGCCGGCATGGGGGGCAGCCCGACATCGGCGATCGGCCGTCCGTCCAGGAAGAGGCGCAGTCGACCGTCGTTGTCGGTGCCGACGCGATACGGCGAGCCGGGGTTGGTGCGGACCGAGACGACGGTACGACGCAGGTCGTACGGGCCCCCGGTGAGCACGATCTCCTCCGGTGGCCGGCGCAGCGCCGCCGTCCCCAACTCCGGCAGCGTCCGATGGTCGAAGGAGAAGATGAAGTACGACTTCGGCTTGATGTCGCCGTGCTCGTTGTCGGTCAGTGCCGCGTCGTCGAAGGCGAGGCCGCCCCGCAGCAGGTCCTCCTTGAGGACCGCCTCCCGCGGCACGTGTGGAAAACGGCCCATCAAATCTTCGACGAGGTCGGTGCGCGACGTCATGCGGTTCCTCCCGAACGCGGTACGCCGAACCGGGTGGCGGGTGCCACCCGGTGCCGGCTGATCAGCTCTGCTTGGTCTCCCAGAAGATCTTCGAGATCTCCTCGATCTTGCCGAGGAGCTGCTCGGCGACCGCCGGGTCCGCGGCGCCCTTCGCGCCGCCGGCACCTGCCAGCTTCGTCGCCTCGTTGAAGAGGCCGTGCAGCTGGGGGTACTTCTCGAAGTGCGGCTGCTTGAAGTAGTCGGTCCACAACACCCAGAGGTGGTGCTTCACCAACTCGGCGCGCTGCTCCTTGATGAGCAACGCGCGGGTGCGAAACTCCGGGTCGTCGCTGGCCTGGTACTTCTCGGAGATCGCCTTGACCGACTCGGCCTCGATGCGGGCCTGCGCCGGGTCGTAGACGCCACAGGGGAGGTCGCAGTGCGCGCTCGCGACGGTACGCGGGCGGAGAAGGCGGGACAGGAACATCAGAATCCCTTCGACGGTGGTGCTCGTCTGACGTACGGCCGGGCACTGTCGCCCGGACGTGATCATCTAGGGACGCTAGAACTTCAACCGCACTTCATGTCAAGGTCGGGTCTATCGCGAGCGCTGTTTCCGGATGAGCGTCAGCAGAGCGGCGTGCGTCCGCTCGTCCGCGGCCACGACGAGGCCGTCCCCACCGGCGTGCAGCGGCTGGCCGTCGAGCCCGGTGAGCACGCAGCCAGCCGCCTGACAGAGCGCGATTCCGGCCGCGAAGTGGACGCTGTTCCGCAGGTCGTGACGGTCCGTCACATAGGCGGCGCGGCGACCGGCGGCGACCCAGGCCACGGCCAGGCTGGTGGAGACCACCCGGGGCCGAAACTGTGCGAGAAAGCCCTCGTCGGTGAGCATGCGGGCGGCCAGGAAGACGTCCCGGTTGGGGAAGGGCGGGTCGAGGTTCAGGTCGACAAGCGTCGACTCGGCCGACGGGACGAGTCGCTCGTCCGTCCTCGCGCCCCGGACGTACGCGGCGGTGCCGTCGGTCCAGAACACCTCGGCGGCGAACGGGTCCGCCGAGGCCGCCACTGTGACGTCCGACCCGACCCGCAGGGCGACGTTGACCGAGGCCAGCATGGTCCGCGCGGCGAAGTTCAACGTTCCGCACAGTGGGTCGACCAGCCAGGTGCGCCCGTTGTCGCCGGCACCCGTGCGCCCGCTCTCCTCGGCCACCACGGCGTCCTGCGGACGCGCCGCGCGCAGGACGTCGAGGATGGCCTGCTCGGCCTCGACGTCGGCGGCGGTGGCGAAGTCGCCGGCGGTCTTCATGACGCGCGTCAGAGTTGAGCCGTACCGGGAGCGGACGACTGCGGCTCCCGCTTCCGCCGCCTCGATGGCCAGGGCCTGGTCTGTGATCGACATGCCCGAACCCTAGGAGCCGTGGGCAACGTCGATGACGGCCCGCACCCGGGGGTCACCGGGCAGGTCAGTCCGACAGTTCGATGATCGATAGCTGACTGACGACCGCCGTCATGATCATGGGAGCGTCGCCGTCACACTGGTTGACCGAGACCGCCACCCACCGGCCGTCGGCCACCGTCGGCCCCCAGACGGTCAGGTCGCCGTAGCAGTCCAGGTCGCAGAGCGACTGGAACAGCGCCGGCATGGGTTCACCGGCCTGATCCCGAAACAGCGGCACCCGCATGGAGACCGTGCGGTGCGCGCCCCACCTCTGGTCCAACTCCGCTACGACGAGGGCCAGGTTCGCCTCGGCGGCATCCTCGGCCTGGTTCCACTCGGCACCGTACACAC
The DNA here is from genome assembly GCF_022230935.1 of Micromonospora hortensis. Lineage (NCBI taxonomy): Bacteria > Bacillati > Actinomycetota > Actinomycetes > Micromonosporales > Micromonosporaceae > Micromonospora > Micromonospora hortensis. The sequence continues at coordinate 264,398 of NZ_JAKKFE010000033.1, read as the reverse complement.
CCGTCAGGGCGTCGCTCTCCCAGAGCGGAACGATCTGAAAGCCCTCGCCTCGGGTGCCCGTCCACTCACCGGTGGCCGGGTCCCCCTCGCTGACCGGTACGCCGCCAGTGGGCAGGTCCGTGGCGAGCAACGACTCGATGTCGGACACCGTCCGACCGGTGTCGAACACCTCACCGGCCCGGCCGGTCATCGGGCGACTCGTCGTACCACCGGAGGCTCAAACCGCATCGTCCGCACCACCTGTCTCCATCGGCTCCGGCCCTCGATCATCGCACCGTGAGCGCGCCGACGAGGGGGCGGGCGTCGGTCAGGAGACCGCCCTCCGCACCAGCTCGGTGATCTTCTTCTCCACGGCCGGGCTCCACTGCTGCAACGCGTACGCCACCGGCCAGAGATCCCCGTCGTCGAGGTTGGCCGGGTCCTGGAAGCCCAGAGTCGAGTACCGGTAGTTGAACTTGCCGGAGTCCTGGAAGAAGACGACGATCTTGCCGTCCTCCTTCGCGTAGGCGGGCATCCCGTACCAGGTCTTCGGCATCAGGCCCGGGGCGGCAGCGGTCACCGTCACGTGCACGCGCTCGGCGAGCGCTCGGTCCTCCGGCTCCATCTGCGCGATCCGGTCGAGGACCGCTTGCAGCCCGTCCGCCTTCTTGGCGCCCTTCTTGCCCTCGGCGCGCAGCTCGTCGGCGCGCTCCTTCATCGCGGCCCGCTCCTCGGGGCTGAAGCCGTCGGACACGGTGGTGGTCTTCGCGGACATTCTCGGGCTCCCTCTCGTCGTCCAGGTCGGCGTGCTGCCGTTCACCTGGGGAAAGGCTAGGCCGCTCGCCTCTGGCGGGCTTCTCGATTCCTGATCGGTTCGAAGCCGGACAGCAGGTGGCGGTCCTCGCGCCCGTGATTTGCTGGTCAGCGTGATCGGTGGCTAGGTTGACGACCGAAGCAGAACGACCGGTCTAGGGAGTCCCGAAATGAACATCACCGCCGATCGGATGGCGGCGGCGTACTTCGACGCCTTCGAGACCCTGTGCAGGATGACCCCGAAGGGTGGGTACGCCGAGCGGGGCACCGCCCGCGCGGGGGTGACGCAGGCCGGCGTCGCGACGCTCAACGCCGCCTACGACAGGTCCACGGAGCCCGACCTCGCGGCCCTCGACGAGATGGCGACCGAGGTCGGCGGGCAGGCCGCGCAGTGGTCGATCATCGTGAGGGGCGAGGCGGACGATCAGGTCGCTGAGCTCGCCGCCCGGCACGGCCTGCTCGAACGCGCCGAGCTGCCAGTGCTGGCTTGCGCGGCGGACGACCTCACCTTCCGCGCCGGCTCGGCAGAGCGTTCCTTGGTTCGTCAGGTCGGCGCCGCCGAGAACGATCTCTACACCGACGCCCTCACCCGGAGCTTCGAGGTTCCCGAGGGCCTCTTCGGATCGCTGATGGGTGGTGCGGTGCTCGACGCCGACCCCATCACCGGCTACCTGGCCGAGGAGTCGGGCCGGCCCGTCGGCACCGGGCTCGGAATGCGGACCGCCGGGGTGATCGGCGTGTTCAACATCGCCGTCGTTCCGTCCGCCCGGGGTCGTGGCCTGGGCCGGGTGATCACCGAAACGGTTCTGCGGGACGGCATCGCGGCCGGCGCGGACGCCGCCTACCTGCACACCAGCGTGATGGGTCGGCCGCTCTACGAGTCGATGGGCTTCACGCTCGTGGAGACCTGGACCATGTTCCACGCGCGGTGACGGACGATGTCGACCGGGCGGAGTCAGTGACGGGGGAGAGGGTCATGACCTTCAGTGAGAGCGTGCGCTCGGCGTTTCGCCGAGGCGAGACCGACGCCGTGGTGCGGATGAGCGAGGCCGAGATCGAGCGGGCCCAGGCGGCCGGCGATCCGGCGGGCGAGGTGGAGGCCCGGTACAGCCTCGCCCGGGTCGCCATTCGCGGCGGTGACCTGCCGGGCGGAGAGGCACGGGCCCGGGAGGCCCTCGCGGTGGCGCTGCGCTCCGGCGACCGGGCCCTGGAGGAACGACCGCGGCACGTGCTGGCCGGCGTCGCGAGGATGTCCGGTGACCTGCTCCGCGCTCGGGACCTGTACCGCGAGAGCATCGCGCTCAACGAGGCGCTCGGCCAGCCCAAGACGGTCAACTCCGAATATCACAACCTGGCGTTCTGCGAGTTGGGGCTGGGCAACGTGGAGGTGGCCCGGACGCTGTTCGCCGAGAACCGCGAGCGGGTGTTCCGCAACGGCTGGGCGGACTTCGTGCCGTACGTCTGCGTTGCTGGCGCCGCGCTCGCGACTGCCGAGGGGGACCACGCCCGCGCGGCGCGGATGATCGGTGTCGCCGATGCCGCGTTCGCGGCGCTCGGCCAGGTGCCGGACCCGGACGACGCCGCGGACCTCGCCCGGATGGGCGCCGCGGCGACCGAGGCGCTCGGCCCGACCGACTTCGACCGGGAGTACGCCGTGGGCCAGCACCTCGAACCGCGGGCGGCGTTCGGCAACGGCTGAACCGCGGGAACTGTTGCCCGTCGTTCGACAGCGGTCTTCCAGCGTTCGGAACGAATCCGCACTGTTCCGTACACCCTGATGGCTTGTGGGGCTCGAGTGGCGATGATGGGTTCGCCTCATGTCAGTCAAGAGAGCAACGCGACCAGCTTTCATCGTGGCCCTGGCGGCCCTCTTCGTCCTACTCGCCGGCGCGCCGGCCGCGGCTACCATCGCGACGCCGGCCGGCTGGCCGCCCGACGTCGTGGACTGCGTCGACGCGCCGGGCCCTTCCTCCAGCTCGTCGTCGCCAGCCCAAGCCTGCTTCCGGGCCTACGGTGACCAGATCTGGGTCTACGACCGCGACACGCCGTACGCGGCCATCGGGGAATGGCAGAACCAGCTCTACTACGGCGGAACCTGGCACAACTACCGCAGTGGCGACTGCCAGAACCTCGAAGGCGAGGGTGCCTGGGGAGTGTGCAACTACGACTTCTACGAGGACGGCACGACTCACCGCTACCGAGATCAAGGCAGTCGGGTGCGGTTCCGGGCCTGTGGCGCCTGGGGCTGCTCCGGATGGTCGCCCTGGTGGCGTAACAACAACTAGCTCCGGGGCACGATGACGATGATCGGGTCGGCGGGCGGGTTCGGAGACTCCCCGCGACCCGATCATCTCTGAGCTGAGCGGCCCCAGGTGACGGCTACGACGCCGTGCGGGCAGCGGTGATGATCCGTCCCCGCTCCGACTCTCCGAAGCGGTCGAGCATGGCGCGTACCTCGTCGGCGCTCACGTTGGCGCCGAACAACTCGCTGCCCGGTTCGAGGCGTACCCCCTCGGCCAGCGGGCCGGCGACGACCGGATCGAAGCCGAGCGCGTCCACCAGGGCCGCGACCTCGGTGAGGTCGGCGTCGTCGTCGCCGGCGACCGCGATGGCCTTGCGGCCTGTCGCCCCCGCCGGCCGGGCCTCGTCCTCCAGGTCGTGATAGCCCATGTGGTTGAACGCCTTCACGACGCGTGAGCCGGACAGGAACGCCTGGACGGTCTCGCTCGACGAGGTACGCGGGTTGGTGAGGTCGTCGCGAATGCCGTCGATCTCCCACCAGTAGTTCATGGCGTCGACCACGAGCTTGCCGCGCAACGCCTCGGCGGGAACGCTGCGGTACTTGCCCAGGGGCAGGGCGAGGATGACGACGTCGGCGTCGGCCGCCGCGTCGACAGCCGTCGTGGCCTCGGCCCCCGGGGCGAGGACCTCGACGGTGAGGGCGATCTTCGCCGGGTCGCCGGAGCCGGCCACCCGTACCCGGTAGCCGGCGGCGACGGCGAGCCGGGCGAGCACCGTGCCCACCTTGCCGGCCCCGAGGATGCCGAGGGTCGCCGGCTGGCTCCGGTCGTTGTCGTTCATGTCGTCCTCTCGCTGGGAAAGTGCTGATCAGGCCAGCAGTTCGCGGACCATGGGGATCACCTTCGAGCCGTAGAGTTCCACGGCGCGCATCCGGGCGCTGGCCGGTTGCGCTCCGGCCGAGTAGATGAGGTCGAACCGGCCGACGCCGAGGCTGCGGATCGCACGGGCCATCCGGCGGGCCACCGTCTCCGGTGAACCGATGTAGAGGGAGCCGTTCTCCACCTCGGAGTCGAACTCCTGGCGGCGGATCGGTGGCCAGCCCCGCAGTTTGCCGATCCGGTCTCGCATGATCCGATAGTGCGGCCAGTAGATCTCCTTGGCCTGCTCGTCGGTGTCGGCGATGAAGCCCGGCGAGTGCATGCCGACGGGGTGCGCGGTCGTACCGAGCTGGTCGGCGGCCCGCCGGTACAGGTCGATGTAGGGCGCGAAGCGCTCGGGTGCGCCACCGATGATGGCGAGCATGAGTGGCAGCCCGTACTGGGCGGTGCGGACGACCGACTGCGGCGAGCCACCCACACCGACCCAGGTGTCCAGGTGACCCGATTCGGTCTTCGGGAACACGTCGGCGTTCTCCAGCGGGGCACGCAGGGTGCCGCTCCAGGTGACCGGCTTCTCGTCCAGCAACTTGACGAACAGTTCGATCTTCTCCTCGAACAGGGTGTCGTAGTCGCGCAGGTCGTAGCCGAACAGCGGGAACGACTCGGTGAACGAGCCGCGACCGAGGATGACCTCGGCCCGGCCGTTCGACAGCGCGTCCACTGTGGCGAAGCGCTGGAACACCCGTACCGGGTCGTCGGAACTCAGCACTGTCACGCCGGAGGCCAACCGGATCCGCGAGGTGCGGGTGGCGATTCCGGCCAGCACCGTCTCCGGTGTGGAGACCGAGTACTCCGGTCGGTGGTGCTCGCCCAGGGCGATGACGTCGACCCCGAGTTGGTCGGCGAGCACGGCCTCGTCGACGACCTGCCGGATCGCCGCCGCGTGGGAGACGAGCTTGCCGTTGTCGTCCTCCGGTACGTCGCCGAACGTGTCCAGGCCGAACAGCAGATCAGACATGGTTGGGCTCCTTAGCCAGCAGCTCCCGGACCCGCGGCGCGACCTCACTGCCGAGCAGTTGGATGGTGCGCGCGCGTGCCTCGCGGGGCAGGTGCATGATGTCGTACTTCAGGTCGAAGCGGCTCAGCCGCAGGTCGCGAGCGACAGTGGCGATCTTCTGCGCCACCGTTTCGGGTGAACCGACGAAGAGTGCTCCGTGGTCGATTTCGGCCTCGTAGCGCGCGCGGTCCGGTTTGTAGAAGCCGCGTTCGGCGGCCAGGGCCGCCACGACCGGCTGCCAGTATCGCCACCACGTCTCCACCGCCTCCTCGTCGGTGTCCGCGACAAGGCCGAGTGAGTGCTGCCCGATTGGCTGCAGGGTATGCCCGAATTGTTCGAGCGCCCTGGTGTACAGGTCGACGTGGCCGGCGAAGCGCTGGGGGCGCCCGCCGATGATCGCGAGCATGAGCGGAAGTCCGTGCCGGGCGGCGCGGATGACCGAGTTCGGGCTTCCCCCGACACCGATCCAGGTCGGGATGCCGCCCGGCTGCATCAGTGGGTGCAGCCGCTGCGCCGTCAGTGGGCTTCGTACCGTCCCGGACCAGGTGACCGGTTCGTCCTGCTGAAGCCGCAGGAAGAGGTCCAGCTTCTCCTCGAACAACCGCTCGTAGTCGGCCAGGTCGTAACCGAACAGCGGGAACGACTCGGTAGCGGACGCGCGTCCGAGGACGATCTGGGCGCGGCCGTCGGAGACGGCGTCGAGGGTGGAGAACTCGTGGTAGAGCCGTACCGGGTCGTTCGTGCTGAGCACTGTGACCGAGGTGCCGAGGCGAATTTTCTCGGTCGCCGTCGCGACCGCGGCCAGCAGCACTGGTGTCGCCGAGTCGTTGTGGCCCTCGCGGTAGTGCTCACCGACGCTGAACACGTCGAGTCCCACCGACTCGGCGAGCCGTGCCTCGTCCACGAGCAGCCGTACCGTCTCGGCGTCGCTCAGGACCCGGTCGCCGTCGGTGGCCACCTCCCCGAACGAGTTGAGCCCCAGCTCGAAGTCTGCAGCTGCCATCGTCTCCTCCTCGGTGCAATCCGCCGGCGATCCACGGAGAGCGGGACCTACCGGTTGACGTGTCAATGATGCTAACTTCGAGATTGACACGTCAATTCCCAGGAGAGTGAGATGACGGAGGCCACACCCGGCCGGCGGGGCGGACGCCAACTCCCGACCGCCGACGAGCTGCGAATCTGGCGGGACTTCATCGAGACGACGGCAGCGCTCGGCTCCCGGCTCGAGTCCCGCCTACAGGGCGACTCCTCGCTCTCGACCGGGGACTACGCAGTGCTCCTCGCCCTCAGTGAGGCGCAGGGCGAGGCGATGCGGTCGTCCGAACTCGCCTCGCACATCGGGTGGGAGCGGAGCCGGCTCTCCCACCACCTCGGGCGGATGGAGCGGCGTGGCCTCATCCGCCGCCAGGAGTGCGCCACTGTTCCCCGCGGGGCGCAGGTGCTGCTCACGACGGCCGGCGCCGACGCGTTCCGGGGAGCCACCTTTCCGCACCTGCGCGCCATCCGGGAGCTCTTCGTCGACGCCCTCACGCCGGAGCAGATCGTCGCGGCGGGCGAGATCGCCACGGCGCTGAAAGCGCGCCTCGACGCTCCGCGCACACAGTGACGCACCGGGACGCCTTCCCGGCGACCTCGCATCGATAACGGCGAGTGTTCGGGCGATTGCCGAGAGCTATCTTCGGGTGGTCCAATCCTCCAGAAAGCCGCCACCCGCCGCCCCGCCAGCCCGGCAGGGAATGGCGACGGCTGCGCCGCCCGGAGGTACGTCCATGAGCGAGACCGCCACCGCAGAGGCTCACCGCACCAATCCCGGCACGCCTCACGCTGGACGTACGGAGTCGGTGCTGCCGGAGCTGCGGGAGATGTGGTGGGAGACGGGGGTGCGGGCACGGGCGGAGGCCGGCCTCTTCGCCGTCTTCGCTGAACTGCCCAGGCTCGTCCGGACAGCCCTCGGCATCAGTTGGCGCGCGGACCGGTTCCGTACCGGAGTGGTGGCCGCGGCCACTGTCGGCGCCGGGGTGATGGCCGCCTTCGGCCTGCTGGCCACCCAGCGGGTGTTGGTGGAACTGTTCGCCGGTGGACCGACAGCGGACAAGGTGCGGGCGGCCCTGCCCGCGCTGGCCGTGCTGGCGGCGACTGTCGCGCTCCGCGCGGGGATGGGCATCGCCACCGGGTACGCGCAGAACGGCTTGACACCCCGGGTGAGCCGTGAGGTGGAGCGGGGCCTGTTCGAGGTGTCCACAGCGGTCCGGTTGGAGGCGTTCGACGCCGACGCGTTCGCCGACGACATGGAACGCGCCTCGCGCGGCACCGAGTCGACGATCGCGCTGGTGCAGGCGTCGATGAACCTGCTCGCCGGGCTGGCCGGGCTGCTCGCCGTGGTGGCCGCCGTCATCGTCATCCATCCGCTGCTGCTGCTGGCGCTGCTGGTCGCCACTGTGCCCAACGCGTGGGCGTCGCTGCGGGCCGGTCACCTGCGTTACCAGACGTACAACGCCGGGTCGGTGCGCCGACGTCGACTGTGGTTGCTGCACAAGCTGATGGCCGAACGGGCCTCGGCCCCGGAGTTGCGCTCCTACGGGCTGCGCCGGTTCCTGCTCGACCAGTACGACCGGGTGATGCAGGTGGAGACCGACATCCAACTCGCCCTCGCCCGGCGAGTCACCACGACCACCACTGTCGGAGCCATCGTCGGCGGCCTCGCGACCGGCACCGTCTACGCCCTGCTCGGATTGCTGCTCCTCGACGGGCAGATCCCGCTCGCCGCCGCGGCGACCTGCGTCATCGCTGTGCAGTCCGCGCAGCGGTCGCTGTCCATCGCCACCTTCCAGGTCGACCACGTCTACACCCAGGGGCAGCACTTCGGCGACTACACCGGTTTCATGGCCCGCGCCGACGCCTACCTACCGACCAGCACCGGACCCGCTGCCGCCGCCGATCCTGACCGGCTGCGGGAGTTGACAGTCAACGAGGTGAGCCTGCGCTACCCCGATCGGGACGACCCCGCCGTCGACGGCGTCACGTTGACGATCACCGCCGGGCAGACTGTCGCGTTCGTCGGGGAGAACGGTTCGGGTAAGACGACCCTCGCCGCGATGATCGCCGGCCTTCGCGCTGCCACCGAGGGCAGTATCGAGTGGAACGGTCGGCCGTTGTCGGACTGGAACGTCGACGGGCTGCGCGCCCGGATCGCCGTGGTGACGCAGGAATACCACAAGTGGCCGTTCACGGCGGCCACGAACATCGCCATCGGCGACGTCGACAGCGACGCCCGGCAGGACCGCATCGAGGCCGCCGCCGGCCGCGCCGTCGCCCACGACATGATCAACGAACTTCCACACGGGTACGAGACGCTGCTCGACCGGACCTTCGCGCGGGGCCAGGACCTCTCCGGTGGGCAGTGGCAGCGCATCACCGCGGCTCGCGGGTTCCTGCGCGACGCCGAACTGCTGATCATGGATGAGCCGTCCTCCGCGCTCGACCCCCGCGCCGAGGACGCGCTGTTCCAGACGATCCGGGACCGCAGAGGTCGTGCCACCACGATCCTCATCACGCACCGGCTCGCCAACGTCCGGCACGCCGACCGGATCTTCGTCCTGCACCACGGCCGGCTCGTCGAGGCCGGCACACACGCCGACCTCGTCGCCACCGGCGGCCGGTACGCCGAACTGTTCGCCCTCCAGGCCGCCGGCTACGACGCGAACCTGGCCGAGGGCCACCGGCACAACCCGACCTCCCGTTGAGGACTCGCACTGGCGGCCTCGGCGCGCGAGCTAGCCGCGCCGTCGTCGGCGCGATCGTCCTGGTCGTGAGCTTCGGCCTGGGTCTCTACCTCGCGTTCGGCCGTTGACCCGACGATGGGAATTCACCCTCTGATCTGGGCTCCAGGATCACCACTGTGGTTTCCGACGATCGCCGCGCCGCGTGGGCGTCGAAGTTCTTGTCGGCCTCGCGCCAGCGTGGCCACAGTCGTGACCGCTCGTCGTCGGTGGCGGCCCGACCGCGCACCAGCCGCCGCCCGTCGGCCAGCTCGACTGACGCGTCCGGGTGGGCCTGGAGGTTGAGCCACCAGGCCGGGGCGCCTTCGCCCCACCCGTTCATCGCCACCCCGGCCAGGTTCGGGCCATCCTCGAAGTACGCGATGATGACACTGCGCTGCTGACCGGTGCGGCGACCGGTCGTGGTCAGCCGCAGCGTGCCCCACCGGTGCTCGCGCGGTCGCCACAGCCCAACTTTGCTGCCGGTGACCCGGTACAGGCCCCGGTGCACCGACCAGGCCAGCCGGATGAACCACCGCGGCGGAAGCCACGGCGCCTTCGTTCCCTGACCGTCCGACATGGCGAACCTCCCGTAGCGACGGATGATGACGGGTTGGCGTTACCTGTGACGTGCGGCGTACGCCGCGAAGTGATCGGCCCAGCGGCGGGTGACGACCTCGGCGGGCTCGAGCCACTGGGTTGGTTGAGCGGGCAGTGGAAGGCCGACCGACTCCAGGAAGCACTCGACCGGGATCATCGAACGGGTTCGCGACGTCAGCCGGCTGAGCTCGTCTCGTAGTCGCTCCAGGCGGTCGCGGTCGCCGACGATCAGTGCGGTACAGGATTCGGCAAGTCCGTAGCGGTACCCGATGTCGCCCATCGACGCCTCGTCCAGGATTCGTAGCCGGTCGATGGTCGGCGCGATGTCCGTCGGGGCAGAGTGTCCCAGCAGGACAGTGGTCAGCAACGCCGAGCGGGTCGCTACCAGGTGCCCGGACAGGTCGGCCTGCTCGGCGAAGTCGAGCATCTCGTCGGCGCTCACATCGCCGCGGAAGAACGCCCGCCGCATCAGCAGTGTGCCGACCTCTTCCAGGTACTCCCGCTGGCGACCGGCGTCGCGCAGCTTCGCCATCTTGTCGGGGACCTCGGCGAAGTAGCGCTCCGGCCGGCCATGGGCGTACTCCGCCACCCTCGTGATGAGGCTCCGCACCGGGAGCCCCTGTGCGGCCTGGTCGGCATCTGTGAAACGTCGCGCCAGGCTCAGCACCTGTGGACGCTGCCCGAGGTGCAGTGGCGTGGGCTTACGTGCGACCAGCTCGTCGAAGACGGCGAGCGCCTCGTCCCAACGCTGGTGCAGCCGCAGGGTGTAGCCCAGATGCCGGCCCGCGGGCGTCCAGAGCGGGTGATCGGAGTCGAAGATCTCGCGGAGCAGACTGAGCCGCTCGTCCACGGGCGTCTCGATGGACTTGGCCGCGATGAAGTTCAGGACCAGGCGGCCGTACCCGGTGCGGCTCGCGGCCGGCACCCGGGACCGTAGGCCCTGCACCGAAGGACTGAACACGATCGCGCGTGACAACCAGTCCGCGTAGTTCTCGCTCGGAGCTGGCTCCAGCGTCGTGCCCTGCTCGCACACCAGCACGACCGCGACACCGATCAGGTCCAGGACCTCGCGATTGTCTTCACGATCCTTGGCGTCGTCATGCAGACGTCGGACCGCCGCTGCGGCCCGGCCGGCGGCCAGTTCCCAGTCGCGCTCGGCCCAGCCGCCGGAGATCTGGTGGTCGGACCGGCGGATCGCCTCCCGGACGGCGTCGTGAATCCGGTACGGGAAGCGGTCGCCGTGGTGGTGGTCGATCATCGGACGCCGAACGGCCCGCTCGGCGCACCCGTGGTCGACGTCCGCCGCGGCCGCCATCAGGTGCGTGTCGAAGACCCGGAACAGGCACGCGGCCCGGATGGCCCGTTGCTCGTCGGCCGGAACGTCGTCGAGGATGCGCATCACCAGCGAACCGAGGGAGCCCGTGACGTCCTGGGCCTTCACCTGGCGTCCAACCCCGGCATCCTTGATCGAGATGGCGACCTGCCGGGCCAGTTCCAGATACTGCGGCAGCCCCGCCGACGATCGGACGAGGTGCTCGACGACGTCGTCGCTCATCGGCAGGTCGAGTCGGGTACGTCCGCGCAGGATCAGCGCCCGGGTGTCCGAGGGGGAGAGGTTGCCCACGAGATGCTGCCGGGGATTGTCCGAGGCTCCCGGCACGAGCCCCGGCCAGGTCCAGGCACCGCGGTGCGGAAGGTCGACGCGGCTCTCGTCGTACCAGTCCAGCAGATCGCGCCCGGTCAGCACGAACAACACGTTCGGCATGCAGTGGATCAGCCGGTTGAGGTGCCCCTCCGAGACCCGTCGCGGGTCCAGGGCGAGCCGCTCGGTCGTGTCGACGAACACCGCCACCAGGGGCGACGGAACGATCTGGGCCAGCTCCCACGACAGAGCCGCGGCGAGTTCGCAGGCCAGGGCCGGTCGAGGCTCGGTGGGGCTCGGCTCGTCGGCGCAGCGGAGCAGGAAATCCTCGAAGCCCGGGAACCCGTCGACGGCGAGCCGCAGATCACGTCGGCGCCGAAGTACGCCGACGACCTTCCGGACACCACGCACTCCGAGCGAGGCGGCCGTGCCACCGGCGAGGTCCGCCAGCGAGCCGAGGTCTTTGAGCACCTCGCCCGCCGTCTCCGCCACGGAGTTCTCCAGCTCGTCCCGCCCCCGGAAGCGTGGCAGCGGCTCACCGGGACGGAGGGCCGACCAGTAGGCGGTGAACGCCAGGTCGAAGACCGGCCAGCGGCGGCGGATGCCGGCCGCACCGGCCCTCAACGCGAGCAGTGCGGCCGGAAGGTCCATTCGACCGGCAGAGCCATGCAGGTCGATGCGGGCCGTCGCGTCGACGGTGGTGGCCGGAGGTGGACCCCAGCCGTTGACGAGCGGGAGATCGTGACGGACCCAGGCCTCCAACCGTTCCGAGAGAGCGGTCTTGCCGATGCCGCCCAGGCCGTAGAAGGTCAGTACGTTGTGGCGGGCGACCCCGACCTCGTCGTCGCTGTCGAGCAGCTGGCGAAAACGGGTCAGTGTCGACTTGAACGCCTGGGACTCGCTCTCCCGGTCGGTGAACAGCTCGCCGGCGTGCGGTGGACCGTCGCGGTGCTCGCCACTGCCCGGGGGAGAAACCTTCATCAGCCGCCACATCCAGGTCGTCGACGTCACTGTGGACCGAGATCCTCTAGTCTCCGGGCGCGAGCGCGGCTCGGGTCCAGGTGTCCATGATCCGACGAAGAACAGGACCGGTCGGTGGAAGCCGTTGTGGCGGCGGCCTCGGGGCTACCGCTGCCAGGCGTCGATGGTGCCTACGCCGTCGCGGACGACCCGGTCCAGGATGGCGGGGTTGCCGCTGGTGCCCTCCCACCCCTGGTCGTCGAAGACGGTCACCGCGCTGTCGACGCGGGCCACAGCGATCTGGCTGGACGCGGTGCCGCCGGTGCGTTCGCCGTTCAGGCTCGTCTCGGGCCACGTCCGGGTCAGCAGCAACGCCTCGTCGCCGACCCCGGGCAGCGCCTTGCTCTTGACGGTGACGCGGCTTCCGGACTGGTCGTACGAGGGGCACGCCTGTAGGGCGGTGCGGAGCCGGCTCAGGTAACCCGCGGCGCCGTCGCCGTCGAAGGTGAAGATGGTCTGGTGGATCATCCCCTGCGGCACGTTGCTGGAGGGCTCGCCGGCCTTCTGGTAGGTGACTGTCATGGCAGCGCTCGCGGTGACCTGCCGGCCGCCGGTGCCGAACTCGTTGCCGCAGAGCTTCGGCAGGGCCTCCTCGACGGGTGTCGTCCGTCGCGGAGACTTGCGCAGCTCGGCGGGCAGCTCGACGAAGGCCGAGGTCGGGATGGTTACCCGGGTGCTCGCGCTCGGCGATGGCGGGTCTGTCGGGGGCGCTGACGCCGACGCGGTGACCGGTGCGGTGGCCGCCGGGGCCGAACCGGGCGAATCCTCGGTGGCGGTGCAGGCAGCGGTCAGTGCGACGGTGCCGAGCAGCGCTAGCGCGCGTCGCGTACGGGCCATCGACAGTGGTGTGTATCGGCTCATCATCACCCCTCGTTTGTCCCGAGGACGTTCCCTGCCCCGAGTCGACCGAAACGACAAGGGGCCCCTCGGGCATCGGCGGGACCGCGGAATTGGGGTGTCGTCGCCTCGGCCGGGCCGCTAGGCTGCCCCGCATGACCAGCGTGATCGCTCAGTGCACCGGACTGTCGTGTGACGTCCAGGTCGGTGCGGGGCGACGCCGGCGATCCGTCGCCCGCCCGCGCTGACCTGTTTCCTGCGACCGGCGGATCGAGCCGCCGGTTGTTCGCTGGTCGTCCTCGGTCCGCCCGTATCTCCCCGTCAACGGCTCACGTGGCAGCGTGGGTCCGAGCGAGATCGGCGTACTCATGGATCTTGAAAAGTTGTTGTCCGACCGGCTGGCACCGGCGTTCGCGGCGGTGGCCGGCGGCCCGGTCGACCCGCTCGTGCGGCGGTCCCCGCGCGCGGACTTCCAGTCCGACGCGGCGCTGGCGCTGGCCCGGCGGCTCGGCCGCCCGCCGCGCGACATCGCCGCCGCGGTGCTGGCGCACGCGGTGCTCGATGACGTCGGCGTGTCGGCGGAGGTCTCCGGGCCGGGCTTCCTCAACCTGACGGTTACCGACCAGGCCCTGGCCGACCTGGTCGCCGGGCTGGCCGGTGACGCCCGGCTCGGCGTGCCGCCGACCGCGACGCCGCAGACAGTGGTGGTCGACTACTCGGCGCCCAACGTGGCCAAGGAGATGCACGTCGGGCACCTCCGCTCCACGGTCATCGGTGATGCTGCGGTCCGGCTACTGGAGTGGCTCGGACACCGGGTGGTGCGGGTCAACCACCTGGGTGACTGGGGGACACCGTTCGGCATGCTGATCGAACACCTGATCGACCTCGGTGAGGCCGAAGCCGCGCAGAACCTGTCGATGGGGGACCTGGATACCTTCTACCGGGCGGCCCGGGTGGCGTTCGACGCCGACGAGGCGTTCCAGGAACGGTCGCGGCTGCGGGTGGTCGCGTTGCAGGGCGGTGACGAGCGGACCCGCCGGTTGTGGCGGCTGCTGGTGACGCAGTCAGAGCGGTACTTCCTGACCGTGTACGACCTGCTCGACGTGACGTTGTCCGCTGCCGACTTTCGGGGCGAGAGCGCCTACAACAATCTGCTCGCGGGCGTCGTCGACGACCTGGACCGGTTGGGGCTGCTGCTGCCCAGCGGCGGGGCCGAGTGCGTCTTTCCGCCCGGGTTCACCGGCCGCGACGGCGAGCCGCTGCCGCTGATCGTGCGCAAGAGCGACGGTGGGTACGGCTACCCGGCCACCGACCTGGCCGCGCTGCGGCAGCGCGTCGGCGAGTTGGGCGCCACCCGGCTGCTGTACGTCGTCGGCCTACCGCAGCGGCAGCACTTCGCGATGGTGTTCGCCGTCGCCGAGGCGGCCGGCTGGCTCTGCCCGCCGGCACGGGCCGAGCACCTCGGCTTCGGGTCCATCCTCGGCGCCGACGGGCGGATGCTGCGCAGCCGGGCCGGTGAGTCGGTGAAGCTGGTCGGGCTGTTGGAGGAGGCGGTCGCCCGCGCCACCGACCTGGCCCGGAGCAGGAACCCGGATCTGGACGCCGGGACCGCCGAGGAGATCGGCCGCGCGGTGGGCATCGGCGCCATCAAGTACGCCGACCTGTCCGTCGACCGGACCAAGGACTACGTCCTGGACTGGGAGCGGATGCTGGCGCTGGACGGCAACACCGCGCCCTACCTCCAGTACGCGTACGCCCGGATCCGGTCCGTGCTGCGGCGGGCCGGGACCGCCGTGCGGCCGGACGTCCCCATCGTCGTCGCGCAGCCGGCGGAGCGGGCGCTCGCGGTCGAGCTGCTCGGCTTCGCGGCGGTGGTCGGCGAGCTGGAGCAGAGTTTCGAGTTCCATCAGCTCGCCGGTTACCTGCACCGACTCGCGACAGCGTTCAACGCGTTCTACGAGCGCTGCCCGGTGTTACGTGCCACGGATGAGCTGCGGGAGAGTCGGCTGCTGCTGGCCGAGTTGACCGCCCGGACCCTGCGGCAGGGGCTGCGCCTGCTGGGCATCCGCACAGTGGAGCGGATGTGACGAGCCGCCCTCCGGCCCGGTCAGCGGGCCCTCTTCGTCGCCCGCTTCCTGGGCGGCGTCAACAGGTCGGCGATCTGCGCGATCGCGGAGGGCACCAGGCGGTAGTACGCCCAGACCCCGCGCTTGTCGCGTTCGAGGAGGCCGGCCTCGGTGAGGATCCGAAGGTGATGACTCACCGTCGGCTGGGAGAGGTTGAGCGCCGCGGTGAGGTCACTCACTGACGCCTCACCTTCCGGCGCGGACTGGATCAGGCTGAGCAACCGGAGTCGCGCCGGATCGGCGAAGGCCTTCAGCACCCCCGCTAGCCGTTCGGCATCGGCCCGCTTGATGGGATCGCCGGTGAGCGGCGAGATCGCAGGCATGGCAGTTTTCGCAGTTCCCACGCCTGCCATAGTGACACCAACACCATCAATAAACCGGCAGATCCGGCACCAGCCCTCCGATGGCGTCCGGATGGCGACAGCGGAACCACCGAACGTGAGTCGAACGTCGACATCCGTGGTGGCACACGGGCCGTGTGGAGCTTCGGGAAGCTCCACACGGCCCTGGGCGTCAGCGGCGGGGTCTGGGTGCGATGCGCGGCAGGACGTACGGCGGCCCTGCGAAGATCAGGTCGGACTTCAACTCCTGGTACGCCCGCTTGGGCTGGTAGTTCTCGTCGTAGATGGTGGCCAGGCCCTCCGGCGGGTCGTCGAACCAGCCCGGCACCCACGAATGGTTGTCACTGAAGCCCCAGACGGTGTACGACAGGCAGCTCCGCACGGCGAGGCACGCCTTCATCAGCACGCTGAAGTTCGCGGCCGACGCCTGGAGCCGAGGGTTGATCTCCTCCGCGTTGCCCGCCTGGACGCCCTCGGTCAGCTGGCTGCGGACGTCGACCTCGGTGAACGCTGTCGCGACGCCGAGCCCGCTGAACTTCTTCAGCGCGGCGGTCACCTGGAGGGTGTCGAAGTTGCCGTACTGGGTGCCCAGGTGCCCCTGGGAGCCGACGCCGTCGATCGGGACGCCCTGGGCGCGCAGGCTCTTGGTCATGTCGTACACGAACTGGGTCTTGTCGTCCGCCGGGTTGCCCGAGCCGAACGCCTCGATGTTGTAGTCGTTGTAGAACAGCAGGGCCTTGGGGTCGGCGGCCCGCGCCCAGCGGAACGCGTCGGCGATGTAGCCGGGACCGAGGTTCTGCGCCCAGAAGCCCTTGTAGTGCAGGGTCGACGGGGTGTCCCACGGGTCGCTGACCGCCTCGTTGACCACGTCCCACTGCCAGATCTTGCCCTTGTAGCGGTTGACGACAGTGGTGATGTGGTTGCGGAGCAGCTCGCGCAACTCCTGCTTGCTGATGGAGCCGTCGGCGACGCCGCTGGTCAACCAGGCGGGCAGCTGGTTGTGCCAGACCAGCACGTGACCGCGCACGCTCTGCCGGTTGCGCTTGGCGAAGTCGACGAACTCGTCGGCCGGCGCCCAGTTGTAGGTGCCGCGGGTTGGCTCCAGGCTCTCCCACTTCATCACGTTCTCGGCGGTGACCGAGGCGAACTCGGAGGAGGCCAGCTTGCGGTACTGCGGGTCGCTGGCGTCGTTGAGGGCAGCCATGTCGACCGCGGTGCCGACGTGTAGGCCGTGGCGCAGGCCGAGGGTGCCGAGGCTCTGCGTCGTGGGGTCGTACGGTCGACTCGCGGTCGCCGGCACCGTGTTCAGCGTGGCGATGGTCGCGACGGCGACCAGGCCGACGGACGACCACTGTCTTAACTTCATGTGCCTTCCCTTCCAGACGATCAATAGATAGATGTCGATCTAGGAGGTGAGGGTCCGGTGGTGGTCGGGGGAAACGCAAACTGATGGGGGACTCCGGTAGTTCCGGCCGGAAACCGGAAACTTGCTCGAAACGTTAAGCCGATCTATGTCTGGGCGTCAACGCTGAAAACTTCCGGAAATTCATCACATGACCTGCCCAGCGTTGAAGGGCTGGCGGTCGAAACTTTCGGCGGCCGGTTCGCGTGGTGAGGTCACGGCGGCGCACAGCGCAGGCATCGTCGACCCGGTGGCCGACGATGCCTGGTGGCGTTACGGAAGAGCGATCAGCGCAGACCGGCGAAGAGGTCGTCCTCGGGGGTCGGCGCGCCCGTCCGGTCCCGGACCCGTACGAAGGTCTCCACGCCCATCAGCTCGGTGAACCGCTCCTGGCCCAGTTGCAGGAAGAAGATGTTCTCGGTCTGACTGGCGTGCGTGGCCAGCGCGTCGAACTTCTGCGCGCCGTACTTGCTCGTGTCGACCCAGGTGGTGATCTCGTCGTCGGGCAGGCCGAGCTGCGGGCCCGGCTCCGCCGCCGCGTCCGGATCGGCCCACTCGACGCCGAGCTCCTTCATGATCCGGCCGAACTCCGCGAACGCCGTAAGCGGCACAGTGGTCCAGTAGACCTTCGCCGGGACGTCCGTCTGCTCGACGGCGGCCATGGTGATCCGATGGGCCTGGATGTGGTCCGGGTGGCCGTAGAAACCGTTCTCGTCGTACGTGACGATCACATCCGGCTGGTACCGCCGGATCAGCTCGGCGAGTCGGGCCGCCGCCTCCGCCACCGGTGTCGTCCAGAACGCGCCGGGCAGGTCGTTGGTGGGCCAACCCATCATCCCGGAGTCGGCGTAGCCGAGGGTCTCCAGGTGAGTGACGTTCAGCGTGGCGCAGCTGGCCTCCAGCTCGGCCTGGCGCATCGCCACCACAGCGGCCGGGTCGTGCCCCTCCTCGCCCGGCTTGACCCCACCCGGGCCGTCCCCACAGCGCCCGTCGGTGCAGGTCACGAGCACTGTGGTGACCCCCTCGGCGGCATAGCGGGCAAGCACGCCACCGGTGCTCGTCGCCTCGTCGTCGGGGTGGGCGTGCACCGCCATCAGGGTCAGAGGTCGCTCAGCCATGCCATCACCCTACGGTCATCCGGTTACGACCCCACGACCTCCACCGGGAACGTCGCAGGACGTGGTCATCCTAGCCAGTTCGGCATCCGTCGAGCGGTCCTTGTGTGAACGGTGCTCAGGCTCCCGGTGGGTCGTTAGATTCGGGCGTGATCGGCACATCCGAGCAGGTCCGAACGCGGGGAGAAGTCGATGGCAAGGGCTGCTGGCGGGTTCACCGACCTGCGACAGGTCGAGGCCGGAGTGCTGAACGTCGGCTACGTGGACGCCGGGCCGCCCGACGGGGACGCGGTGATCCTCCTGCACGGGTGGCCGTACGACATCCACAGCTTCGCCGACGTCGTACCGCTGCTCACCGCCGCCGGTCACCGGGTCGTCGTCCCGTACCTGCGGGGCTATGGCACGACCCGGTTCCTCTCCGACGACGCCATGCGGAACGGCGAACCGGCGGCCATGGGGCTCGACCTCATCGCCCTGATGGACGCCCTGAACATCGACACCGCGAAACTCGCCGGGTTCGACTGGGGCGCGCGGACCGCCGATGTCGTCGCCGCGCTGTGGCCCGATCGCTGCCGGGGACTGGTCTCGGTCAGCGGTTACCTGATCGACGGGCAGAAGTCGGGCACGGTCCCGCTGCCGCCGAAGGCGGAGTTCGCGTGGTGGTACCAGTACTACTTCGCCACCGAGCGCGGTCGGGAAGGGTACGACAAGAACCGGCGCGACTTCGCCAAGCTGATCTGGCACACCGCGTCGCCCAGATGGACGTTCGACGACGCGACGTTCGACCGCAGCGCGGTGGCGTTCGACAACCCCGACCACGTCGACATCGTCATCCACAACTACCGCTGGCGGCTGGCCCTCGCCGACGGCGAGCCGCAGTACGCGGAGATCGAGGAGCGCCTGGCCGCGAAGCCGACGATCACGGTGCCGAGCATCTCGCTGGAGGGCGACGCCAACGGTGCGCCGCACCTGGAGCCCAGCGTCTACGGCAAACAGTTCGCCGGCCCGTACGAGCACCGGACCGTCGGGGGCGGTGTCGGACACAACCTGCCGCAGGAGGCGCCGCAGGCATTCGCGGACGCGGTGCTGGAAGTCTGAGTCGCTGGGCCTCCCGGTCACCGGGGCGTCGGACGTTCCACCCGCACCGGATCGCCACGAACCAGCCCGTCGTGGATGCGCCACCGGGCGGTGGTGACGGCCCGCCGCGCCGCCTCGTCGCCCCGCTCGATGCGTTGGCGCAGCAGGTCCAGGGCGATCCGACGGTTGAGGCTGAACTGCCGCTCCTCGTCCACCACGACCACCAGGCCCGAGGGGCGGTGCGTCGCGCGTACCGCAGTGCTGGCCTTGTTCCGGTGTTGACCACCCGGCCCGCCGGTGCGGCAGGCGACGATGTCGACGTCCACCTCGCGGAAGGTCGTCGGCCGAGCGTCACGCTCGGGCGGCTGGGCGGTGACGTACCAGTTCTTCCGACCGACGCCCGACCGGTACGGGCTCGGGGCCTGCCAGCACAGCGTCCCGGTCCACGAGGCCGCGAACGCCTCGGCGTCGACGCCGGAGATCCGGATCAGCACCGACCGGTAGGTGCCGGCGGGGTCACCGGGGACCGCCTCGACCTGCTGGACCGTCAGACCTCGGCGGACGCCCTCGTCGCGCAGCCGGTGCAGCAGTTGGCTCAGTGCCCAGGCGCACTCCTGCGGCCCACGCCCGGCCGACAACAGCAGGAACGTGGTCATGAGCGGCCTCGCCGGCCGCGGTGGCCCCGCCGCTGCGGGCGTGCGGCGGACCCGAGGTCGGGCGTCTTGTAGGTGACCACCGGCGTCGTGCTGACCACCGGTGTGGCCAGCCGGTGTTCGACCAGGTCGGCGATCACCTGCTCGATGCGCTTGTACGCCGTGGGTGCCTCCTCGAAGAGCAGTTGCCGGTCACCACACACCACCAGCGAACCCACCGGGGTACGGCGTAGCTCCTCGACCGTGTGCTTGGCCCGGCCCCGCCGCAGGGCGTCGGCGCGCGACATCTTGCGGCCAGCGCCGTGGGCCACCGAATGGTTGGCCTCCGGCCCGGCGTGCGCGGCCACCAGGTAGGACGCCGTTCCCCGGGTGCCGGCGATCAGGACATCGCGCCCGTCGCCCGGCGCCGCGCCCTTGCGGTGCAGGTAGACCCCGTCTCGGACCTCGACCAGGTTGTGACACTGGTCGACGATCGGCGCGGTGGGCTCGGCCCCCAACGCGTGCGCCACCCGGGTGGCCAGCACCCGGCGGTTGAGCGAGCCCCAACGCACCGCCTCGTCGTGCATTTCGAGGTAGGCGGCGGGGTCGGGCGCCGCTCCGGCACCGTGGACCTCGGTGTGTGCCCGCAGAATCCGCTCGCCCAGACCACGGGAACCGCTGTGCACGATGAGCACGAGATCGCCCGCGTCGAGCCCGAGCCGGCCCGCGTGCCGTACGTCGAAGACGGTGTCGACGCGGGCCAGCTCCACGAAGTGGTTGCCCCGGCCCACCGTCCCGAGACCGTCGAGGTGGCCGGCCGGAACGTCACGGTCGACAGCGGCCCAGGCGGGGTCGTCGGCGTCGCGTACCGGGTCGAGCGCCTGGTCGAGGTCGGGGAACCGCGCGGCGAGCCGTTCCGGTACGGCCCGCTTGAGCGTGATCGGAAACACGGCGATGCCGCAGCCGATGTCGGAGCCCACCAGGAACGGGTACAGCACTGTCGACGCCATGGCCGCGCCGATGGGCGCACCCTTTCCGGGGTGCAGGTCCGGCATCGCGGCGACGTGCCGCATGCCGTCCAGGGCGGCGACCTGTTGGCACTGTGCGAGCGCATCGGACTCGATCCAGCTCGCGGGAGAGGCGAACACCGTGACGGTGGCCGGGGCGGACGGAGGCAGGGGCTCCCGAGGGAGATGGTGCTGGGACAAGGAGGCTCGTCTCTGGCTGCGAACGTGAAAGCGGACGGCGTCACGGCCCCCGGGAGGCATCACCGGTGGCGCGGAGCAGGGGGTGGAGTCCGTCAGTACGTCATGGACGTCACTCTGGCCGAGGCGCGCCGGGCACGACAACCGATTTTTCTTCACGACGTACGCTGCCGCGATGAGCGCACCGCGTCGCATCCTGGTCTACGGGGTGTACGGCTCCGGCAAGTCCACCCTCGCGGCGCGGTTGGCCGACCACCTCGGACTGCCCTGGTATCCGGTGGACGACCTGCTCTGGCAACCGGGCTGGGTCGAGGTGCCGGTCGCCCAGCAACGCGCCCGGATCGAGGAGGTCTGCCGACGGGACCGCTGGATCATCGACGGGGCGTACCACGGCTGGCGGGACGTCCCGATGGCCCGCGCCGATCTGGTCGTCGGCCTGGACTATCCACGATGGTTGTCGTTCGGACGGTTGCTCCGCCGTACCGTCCGCCGGGTGGCCACCGGCGAGGTGATCTGCAACGGCAACCGCGAGTCGCTGAGCAGTGTGCTGTCCTCGGACTCGATTCTGGTGTGGCACGTCGCCGCCTTCGGCCGGGCCCGACGGCGGATGCGGGCCTGGCAGGCCGACCCGTCCGCGCCGCCAGTGGTGTTACTGCGCTCCCCAGCGGAGCTGGACGTCTGGCTGGCCGGGCTGCCCCGCCGGTGAGGTCACGCGGACACTCGCCGAACTGAGAGGACCGAGGATGAAGTCGACGGAGACACCGGTACGCGACGAGATCATCGCCTTCCTGCACGCCTACGCGAGGGCCGTCGAGACCGGCGACAGCGCCACCGTTGCCGCGAGCTACGCCGAGACGTACATCGAGGGCGACCCGGGCGGGGCGGCGGCCGTCACCAACGACGCCGGGTACCGGGCCGCTCTCGACGAACGCCACGCGGCGATGACCGAGCAGTTTGGTCTGACCGGAGCGCAGGTGGCGGTTCTGGACGTTCTCGATCTCGCACCGGGGTACGTCCTCGTGCCGACCAGGTGGACGTTGGACTTCGCGCCGCCCCGGGGCACGGCCGGCAGCGCGCAGTTCGCGCAGACCTACGTGGTACGCCTCGGCGACCCCCGGCCCCAGATTCTGCTCTACCTGTCCCACGAGCGGGAGGACGAAGCCATGCGCGGGTTGGGGCTTGTGGACTGACCGTCCATGGCGAGCGCGTCGTCGGCCCGCTCCCGGTGGGGAGCGGGCCGACGACGTGACCTGGCCCGGCCGGGATCACACCGGCCGGGCCACCGATCAGGACTCCAGGCGTCGACGCCGGGCCAGGAAGAACGCGACAGCGCCCAGCACGACCATCACACTTCCGACGCCGGTCATGGCCGGGATCGCACCGCTGCCGGTGACAGGCAGGATGGGGTGCTTGCCGCCGCCACCAGGTCGACCGGGAGGTCCGGGGGGTCCGGACGGACCGGGCGCTCCGGGGCTACCGGGCGCTCCGGGGCTACCGGGCGCTCCGGGGCTACCGGGCGCGCCAGGGGCTCCCGGCGCTCCCGGCGCTCCCGGGCTTCCGGGCGCTCCCGGGCTTCCGGGCGCTCCGGGGCTGCCGGGTGCTCCGGGGCTGCCGGGTGCTCCGGGGCTGCCGGGTGCGCCGGGGCTACCGGGCGGACCGGTGGGCCCGGGTGGGCCGGTCGGTCCGGGCGGGCCCGTCGGCCCGGCGCAGATCGGTGCGGTGATGGTGTTGGTCTGCAGGGTGACGGCCTCGGTGCGCGCCAACGCCCGGCCCTGGAGGGTCGCTCCCGTGGCCATCGTGATCGCGGCCTGGGCCATGATGGTGCCCACGAAGGTGGTGCCGGTGCCGATCGTCGCCGAGCTGCCGATCTTCCAGAACACGTTGCAGGCCGATGCCCCGTTGATCAGGACGACGCTGCTGTTCGACGCCGTCGTCAGCGAGGAGTCGATCTGGAAGATGAACACGGCCGACGGGTCGCCCTGGCCGTTGAGCGTCAACGGTCCGGTCAGTTGGGCGGCCCCGATCCGGTAGACCCCTTCGTTGAGCGTGTTGCCCCCCAGCTCGGCCGGGAGGTTGGTGAACGGGGTCCGGCCGGCGGCGTCGTTGAAGGCGATGGTCAGGTCGCTCTGAGCTTGGAGCGCGACAGCGTCGCCGAGGTGGATCTCGCCGCCGATGGTTGCCGTTTCGAAGCCGGACGAGGTGTTTCCGGGGAACCGCCCGAGGCTCTGGGCCAGGAAGCTGGGGCCGGTGTTGGTGGGCTCCGCTCCGGCCAGGACGGAGAAGTCGGCCGCCGTCCCCAGGTTAACCGGCGCTTCCTGCGCGTTGGCGGCGGTCGAGCTGAAGAGCAGCAGGCTGGCTGCCACAGTGGCGGCTGCGCCAGCCGCGAGCGACGGCAGGACAACTCGCCGCCGTAGCCAATTCTTGGGTTTAGCTGTCACAGAACACCCTCCGTGGGTACTACTCGCAGGAGACGGCCAGCGAGTGGCGTCCTGCGTGATACGGCCTGTATGGCGCCGATAAGCGCGCTGACCACCACATCACGCCAGGTGTTCGAATGAGAACAAAACGGGACAATAGCCAGGTTGCAACTATCTGAATTGGATCGACCTTCGCGTTCGTGTTTCGCCGCTTCCACGGATGGCGGGTGGGCGCGGCGAAGCGGTCGAGCCGATCTCGACCTATTGCCGGACCGTCGGGACCGGCCTGACCGCGCGGCCGAGGACGCAGGGGGAGGAGGGGCTGTTGCTGGTGACCGGAAAACGGAACCTGCGCAGCTCCTCGACCTCGAAGCCGGCCGCGGCGATGGCCGCGACGGTGTCGCGATTGGTGTGGCAGCCGGCGAACAGCTTCGGCCACAGTGTGGCGTCGAGGAGGCGTTGAGCGCGGTGCAGACCGCTGGCCTCCTCGGCGGCCACGTGCTCGAAGAACCGCACCTCGCCTCCGGGGCGCAGCACCCGGCTGATCTCGGCCAACGCGCTCGCCTGATCGGGCACTGTGCACAACACCAACGCGACCACCGCCGCGTCGAACTCGCCGTCCCCGGCGGGCAGCGCCTCGGCCAGACCGTCGACGACAGCGACCGGAACCGGCGCGGCCGACGCGGCGCGCTCGGCGGCGGCCCGCAGACGCCGCTCCGGTTCGACAGCGAGGACCTCTGTCACCCCCGGCGGGTAGTGGGCGAACATCCGTCCGTTGCCCGCGCCGATCTCGATCACCCGGCCGGAGAGGCCGGCGACCAGGTCCCGCCGGAACGCCGCCGTGCCGGCACGGTCCATAGCGACGCTGAGCCGCTCGTAGACCCGAGCGAACACCGGGTGGGACACCGTGGCCACGTCGACCTCCTGATCTCCGTCGAACTGTTCTCCCGATTGTCCTGCATCCGCGCACGCTTTCCGTCTTACTGGTTGGCAGCACGACTCAACCCAGTGCAGACAGGACGTGGTGCGACCATGAAGATCGTCGTGATCGGGGGCAGCGGCCTCATCGGCTCCAAGCTCGTGGACCGCCTCGGCGCCCAGGGCCACGAGGCGGTGCCGGCATCGCCGAAGACCGGCGTGAACACCCTGACCGGCGAGGGAGTGGCCGGCGCGCTCACCGATGCCGAGGTCGTCGTCGACGTGTCGAACTCGCCATCGTTCGAGGCCGCCGCCGTACTGGAGTTCTTCGAGACCTCGACCCGGACGCTTCTCGCCGCCGCGTCGGACGCCGGGGTGAACCACTACGTGGCGCTCTCCATCGTGGGGTGCGACCGGATCCCGGACAGCGGGTACATGCGCGCGAAGGTCGCCCAGGAGAAGCTCATCGTCGCGTCCGGACTCCCGTACTCGGTGGTGCACGCCACCCAGTTCTTCGAGTTCCTCCAGGGCATCATCGACACCGCCACTGAAGGCGACACCGTGCACCTCGCGCCGGTGCTCATTCAGCCGATGGCCGCGGACGACGTCGCGGCCGCGGTCGCCGAGGTCGCGCTCGGCGCGCCGACGAACTCCGTGGTCGAGGTCGCCGGCCCGGAGCAGTTCCGCCTCGACGAACTGGGCCGCTCCCTCCTCACCGACCAACAGGACCGTCGTTCGGTGGTGGCCGACCCCGACGCCAGGTACTTCGGCGCCAAGCTGGGCGAACGCTCGCTCGTCCCGGCCGACGGTGCCCGCCTCGCCGGCACCGCCCTGGACGCCTGGCGTACCCGGGCGGGCCGGGAACGCTGAGCCGGCCCGCTACCTCGGCGTCCCGGGCGGGCCGGCCCGCCCACCGAGGCGCTGCACCAACTCCCGTACCGCCTCGATGAACGGCTCGTCGGACTCGCCCGGCCAGTGCCCGTGGATGGCTGGGGCGACGCTGTCCCCGGGGGGTGTCACCACGTCACGGGGGTCACGCTGTCGACGATCCACAGCGGCGGCCGGGTCACCGGTGGTGGCCGGCGCGGGTGCGGGACGTGGCGAGAAGATCCAGCCACCGATGGGGTCGGTGTCGCGCCACAGGTTCACCCAGCGCCAACCCACCCGCTGGCCGATCTCGTGCAGTGCCGCATCGTCGACGTAGGCGGGGAAGAGTCGTGCGTAGAGGCGGCGCAGCGGTGATCCGTGGGTGAGCAGGGCGACCCGGTCGCCGACCTGCGGCGGCAGTTGGAGCACAGTGGCGGCGAGCAGGACCGAGCCGTGGCTGTGCCCGGTGAGCAGCACCGCGTCGCCGCGCTCGACGAGGTAGGTGATCCGGCGGACCAGTTCCGGCACGGCCCGCTCGGCGTAGCAGGGCGGCGCGAACGGGTGGGCGGCCCGGGGCCAGAAGGTGCCGAGGTCCCAGAGGACACCGATGTGCCGGCGGTACGGCTCGGTCCGGTACGCGAAGATGCCGCCGATGATCAGGCCGAGGATGATCGCCGCGATCACCCAGCTGGCGAACACGATGGCGAACGTGGTCGCCGCCGCCGGCAATCCAATGTTCCGCTCGATGACGTCGCCCGGGAACTGCCCGAGCAGGCCGATCGTGGTGGTGGCCGTGCCGAGTCCGGCGAGGCAGCCGTAGACCACTGCCAACGGCACCAGTTTCTCGGTGAAGCGAGCCCGGGCTATCGCGTCTCGGACCTGCCGCAGTCGGGGCCCTGCCTCGGCCGGCGGGTTCGGGAAGTCGCGCGCGACGATCCCCTCGCCAGCCCGGCGTCGACCGCGACGGGAGATCAGGATGACGAGGCCGGCGACGATCGCGGTGATCAGCACCGCGCGGAAGAAGCCGTAGATCGCCCAGACGAAGGCCCGGGGTGGGCCCGCGGCGACGCCCTCCACGGTTGGGGCGTCGCGATCCAGGAAATCCGCCACCCGGCCGACCAGTTCGGCCGAGTACGCCACCGCCATGCTGATCCCGGTGGCGGCGACGACGAGAGCGCCCAGCCCGAACAGCGGGATGGCGCTGCGCTCCCGGCGCTGCTGCCAGAGCAGCACCACGCCCAGCGCGGTCAGCAGCGTCGTCTGGGCCACGAACAGACCAGTCAGCGTCGAGTCGTAGCCGGGGAGCTCCCGCTCCTCTGGCCAGGGTTGCGAACTGGTCAGCACGTGCGCCACGACGACCACGGTCAGGATGATGGCAGCGGTCCGGAGGGTGCGGGTGACCCGGTCGAGCCGCCGGTCGTCGGGGGCCCGGTCGATCAGGGGCGGCGTGCAGAGCAGCCCCACGCAGCCCGCCAGGATCACCCCCGTGACCGCGGTCAGCGCGATCGTGGCCGCCGAAGCGCCACTCGCGCCGCGAGCCAGGAGCAGGGCGAGGTCCAGCGTCGCGAAGGCCACCGCGACATGGATGGCGCGCAACCGGCCCACCAGTGGCTCGGCGTCCCACTGACCGAGGGTGCCGAGTCGGGATGTGGAGATGTCCTCATCGGGTGCGCGAAACGCCTCGAACGTCCGCTCCGGTCGGCAGCTGACCCGCCAGATCAGGCCGATCGCGGCGGCCGGGACCAGCGCGAGCACCGCCAGCCGCAGTCCGACCGGCCGTCCACCCAACCAGGACAACCAACTGCGTCCGGCCAGGCAGTCCGGCGACGCCAGACACTTCCATCCGACGAGGTCCAGGGCGACGCCGGCGATGGCGAGCACGTACAGCACTGTGAGCGTGAGTGCCAGCAGCCGGCAGAGGGACTTGACCGTCGCCTCGGAACTCGGGTTCGCCGGGCGCATCCAGATCGCGACGTTGACAAGCATGAAGGGGAGCAGGAAGACCACCGCCAGGGTGCGGGCCACAGTCCCGGAGGGCAGGTCACCCCAGCGGTACGCCTCACGCGTCACCCCGTGTTCGCCGGTGCTGTCCGAGTACCGGGGGCGCGGCCGGTAGAACCCACCACTGCGGTCACCGGCGACCTGCGCGGTCTGTCCCAGGCCCAGCACCTGTGCGGCGCTCGCGCCGGAGACGCCGTGCACCCGTAGCTCCACGACGCCACCGGAGCTGTCCGCCCCGCTCAACCGCTCTGGCCCATCCCACGTCCCCCCGAGGCGTCTCGCCGTCCGTCCCGCGACCCAGCCTCGACGGCACGCGCCGGGGCCGCCGACCGGGTGACGGCAGCGGGTTCTACCCGAACCGGACCCGCTCAATCTCGACCGGCCGGGGCGCTACCACCCAGGCAGGGCCGGACCGGCGGTCACTGCCGCTTCGGGTACGTCGTTCCGGCCCTCCCTCGCCAGCTCGGTGCGGTAGGCGCGCGGTGAGAGGCCGGTGGTGCGCTTGAAAGCCACGCTGAGCGCGCTCTCCGAGCGGTATCCGACGGCCTGGGCGATGGTGGCGACCGTGTCGGAGCTGCGCCGGATGCGGTCGGCCGCGAGTTCGATCCGCCACCCGGTCAGGTACTCCAGTGGACCCACCCCGACGACCTTCTTGAATCGGGCCGCCAGCGTCGACCGGGAGACGGTGGCCGCCCGGGCGACCTCGTCCACCGTCCACGCGTGCGCGGGTCGTGCGTGCATCGCTCGTAGCGCGGGAGCGACCACCGGGTCGGTGAGACCGGCCAGCCACCCCGAGGTGGGCTGTTCGTGGCGGGCCAGGTGCAGCCGCAGGACTCGGATCAACAGGACCAGCGCCAGGTGCTCGGCGACGAGGTGGGAGCCGAGTCGCGTGGATCGCAGCTCCGCGTCGATCTCGCCGAGGGCCCACTGGACGGTACTGGCCTCCGGGGTGTCGGCGGGCACGTGGATGACCGGCGGGAGGTTGTCGAGCAGGAGGCTGCGTGCCCGTCCGCCCAGGGTGAAGGCACCGCCGATGAGGAACACGTCGTCACCGTCGCCGACGTGCGCCGCACCGTCGGTGGCAGCCGTGAAGATCGGGTACGCGGGCTGGACCGGCACATCAGGGTCGCTGAAGAGGGTGTAGGCCGCCGGTCGGGTCAGCAGGAAGCAGTCGCCCGTACCGAGGTTGATCACCTCGGGGTGGCCGTCGACCCGAAGCGAGCATCGGCCCCGACGGACGGCGTTGAACTTGGCCCCCGTCGGTGGTTCGAAACCGACCGCCCAGCGTCCGCCCCCGACCAGGCCGGCGGAGACGTGGCTCGTCGCGCCGAGCAGGGCCAGGACATCGTCCAGCGGATCCATCCCCACCTCTTCTGGACGCTCACGAAAGTATGAAGGACTCCAGGCTATAGGCAGTCTGATCCGAGCGTTCGTAGCCTGGGTTTCATGACAGCGAACCCACGCCTCATCACCCCGTTCCACGCGCGCACCACCGCCGCCGAGGTCCTCGACGGTGTCGACCTCACCGGACGCCGGATGATCGTCACCGGGGGCGCCTCCGGCATCGGTGTGGAGACGGTGCGCGCGCTGGCCGGGGCCGGCGCCGACGTCACCATCGCGACCCGGAATCCTCGGGCGGCTGACCGGCTCGCCGAGGAGTTCGCCACCGATGCCGCAGTGGGCACCGTCCGGTCGTCCGCCCTCGATCTCTCCGACCTGGCGTCGGTCGACGCCTTCGTCGCGGCCTGGCAGGGCCCGCTCGACGTGCTGGTGGCCAACGCCGGAATCATGGCGATCCCGACCCGCCAGCTGACCGCCGTGGGCTGGGAACTCCAACTCGCGACGAACCACCTCGGCCACTTCGCGCTGGCCCGGGGGCTGCACGACAATCTGCGGGCCGCCGAGGCGGCCCGGGTCGTGATGGTCAGCTCCGGGGCGCACCTTGCCACGCCGTTCGACTTCGACGATCCGCAGTTCGAGCGGCGGCCGTACGATCCGTGGTCGGCCTACGGCCAGTCGAAGACCGCGGAGGTTCTGCTCGCGGTCGGCATCACCCGCCAGTGGGCGGGAGACGGGATCACCGCGAACGCCCTGAACCCCGGGTACATCTTCACCAACCTCCAGCGCCACATCGACGACGACACGATGCGGGCGATGGGCGCGATGGACGAAGCGGGCAACCTCATCGAGGCGGAGTACTACAAGAAGCCCGACCAGGGAGCGTCGACCACGGTCCTGCTCGCCGGCTCACCACTGCTCGACGGCGTCGGCGGCCGGTACTTCGACGACAACCAGGAGGCCGAGGTCGTTCCCGGTGGTCCCGACGCCACCGGCGGAGTCGCCGCCCACGCGCTGGACCCGGCCGCGGCCGACCGGCTCTGGGCGTACGCCGAGAAGGCGCTCGCCTCGCGCTGAGGACGGCCGGGCCGTGCCGGCGAGGATTGACCCGGTCGTGGCGGGGTAGGTGCCGCCATGGTCGCTGCCGGTCGGCGCGGAGCGGACGCGGGCCCGTCGACCGTCGCCCGGTGGTGGGACCGCTTGGTGGCCGCGCTGCGCGACCGGGTCCGACGAGTACGAACCATCGGCGGCCTGGCCCTGCAGGCCGGCCTGGCCGCGGGGCTGTCCTGGTTCGTGGCGCATTCGCTGCTGCAGGTGTCGCAGCCGGTCTTCGCGCCGATCTCCGCCGTCTCGACGCTCGCCGCGTCGGTTGGTCAGCGGTTGCGTCGCACCGTCGAACTGATCATCGGTGTCACCGTCGGAGTGCTGATCGGCGACCTGCTCCTCCTGGTGATCGGCACCGGGTGGTGGCAGCTCGCCCTGATCGTCACGCTGGCGATCGTCGTCGCGCTCTTCCTCGCGGGGAGCGCTGCGGTGGTGGTCCAGGCCGGGGCGACGGCGGTGCTCATCGCCACGCTCAGCCCGGCCGTCCGGGATCTGGAGATCCCCCGGTTCGTGGACGCGCTCGTCGGGGGAGGAGTGGCGCTGCTGGTCACCGCCGTGTTGCTGCCGTTGAACCCGCTGCGCGTGCTCAACCGGGCCGCGCGGCCGGCGTTGGATCTCCTCGCGTCCCAGCTTGACGCCACCGCCGAGGCGTTGACCGAGCGGGATGCCGCTCGGGCCCGTACCGCCCGCAGTGAGCTGCGGCAGAGCGCGGGCCGGTTGAAGGCGTTCGTCGAGGCGACCCAGGGCGCCCGGGAGGCGAGCACCCTGTCGCCGGTGTACTGGCATCAGCGGCACGGGCCGGTGGGCCGCTACGCGCAGGCGGCGGAGCCGATCGACCGGGCGATGCGCAACAGCGGCACCCTGATCCGACGATCGGTGACGCTCATCGAGGACGGCGAGCCGGTGCCGGAGTCGTTGCCGACGGCGGTGGCCGATCTCGCCGAGGCGGTCCGCCTTCTCAAGCGGCAGTTCGCCGCCGGCGCCGAGCCGAACCGGGCCCGGGAGCAGGCGCTACGGGCGGTCCGGACGGCCGGGCACGCCTATCGGGACGGCGTTGGCTTCTCTGGTGCGGTGGTGGTGGCACAGATCCGGACGACCGTCAGTGACCTCCTGGTCGCCTCCGGGCTGAGCCAGGAGGATGCGAATCACCTGGTCAGGAGGCTTTTCGGCGACCTCTGAGAGTCAGGTGACCCGCAGTGGAGCCAGGTGGCGGCGTCTTCTTGAGCCATGACTGTTGCACTCTGAGCCAAAGTGGTGCCATGATGGTGTCATGGAGCTGAGGTCATACGTCGAGAACCTGCGTGACGAGTTCGCCGTGGCTGCGGAGGGCGTGGACCCGGAAGCCCGGGCACTGGCCGAACGACTCTTCGCGCAGTTGGAGGCGGCCACCCGTCTCACGCTGCTCGAAGCGCTGTCCGACGCGGCCGACGAGATCACCCGCGACCTCGCACCGGGCTCGGTGCATGTCCGGTTGCGCGGGCGCGAACCCGACTTCGTGGTGACGCCGGCCAGCCCGCCGGTCGAGGTGGCGAGTGAGCCCAGTGGCCCGCCACCGCTGTCGGTGCCGGTGTCCGCGCCCGACGGCGACGAGGGCGGCACCTCGCGGATCAACCTGCGGATCCCCGACCACCTGAAGGCCAGCGTCGAGGACGCCGCCGGCCGCGCCGGGCTCTCGGTCAACGCCTGGCTGGTGCGCGCCGTCGCCGGTGCCATCGGGGCGGGCGACACGCAGCGTCATCCACCACGCCGGGTGGAGCCGACCTCCGGCCAGCACTTCACCGGCTGGGCCCGCTAACTCTCCGTACCCCTTCCACCGCCACGCCGCTGACCAGCGGCGACCTCCGCCGACCACAGTTCGGGAGACCACCATGCCTATTTTCGAGACGCCAGAACCGATTTCCGTCCAGATCGAGCTGCCGATCGGCGATGCCTGGATCGCCGCGAGCGACCGCACCGACACGGTGGTGACCGTGCGGCCCCGCGACCCGTCGAGCAAGGCCGACGTGGGCGCCGCCGAACAGACCACGGTCGAGTACGCCGCAGGGAAACTGCTGATCCGGGTGCCGAAGAGCTGGCGCCGCTACGGGTTCGGCCCCGGGCCGTCGGTCGACGTCCTGATCGAGGTGCCGACCGGGTCGCGACTGCACGCCGAGTCGTCGTGGGCGGCGTTCCGCAGCGAGGGTCGGCTCGGCGAGTGCCTGATCAAGACCGGCAGCGGCGTCCGGCTCGACGAGACCGGGCCGTTGGAGATCGACAGTAGCCACGGCGAGGTCACGGTCGAGCGTGTGTTGGGCTCCGCCCGGGTGAAGGTCTCATCCGGCAAGGTGCGCCTCGGCGCGGTCGACGGCACCGTCGAGATCAAGAATTCGTCCGGCGACTGCTGGATCGGCCGCAGCGGCGGCGCGGCCCGGATCAACACGGCCTACGGCGACATCACAGTGGACGCGTCGACGGCCTCGGTGACGGCCCGCACCGCCTACGGGAACCTCCGGCTGGGTGAGGTCGTCCGGGGGGCGGTCGACCTGCAGACCTCCTACGGTGCGATC
The DNA here is from genome assembly GCF_022230935.1 of Micromonospora hortensis. Classification (NCBI taxonomy): domain Bacteria; kingdom Bacillati; phylum Actinomycetota; class Actinomycetes; order Micromonosporales; family Micromonosporaceae; genus Micromonospora; species Micromonospora hortensis. The sequence continues at coordinate 232,484 of NZ_JAKKFE010000033.1, read as the reverse complement.
GAGGTCGGCATCCGTCGCGGGACCGCCGCCTGGCTCGACCTCAGTTCCAAGCACGGCCGCGTGCACAACGCGCTGGAGTCGACCGACAGCCCGGCGCAGACCGACGAGACGGCCGAGGTTCGCGCGAACACCTCCTACGGCGACATCACGATCCGTCGCGCCTGACAACCCGCACGACGACCACAAATGAGGAGACCATGACCAACTCCATGAACCCCGCGATCGTCGCCACCGACCTGCGCAAGTCCTACGGCGACAAGGTCGTGCTGGACGGCATCGACCTGATGATCACCGAGGGCACCATCTTCGCGTTGCTCGGTCCGAACGGCGCCGGCAAGACCACCACGGTGCAGATTCTCTCCACCCTGATCGACGCCGACGGCGGCAACGCCCGCGTCTTCGGCCACGACCTGACCCGGGAACCCGACGCGGTACGCGCCCTGATCGGCGTCACCGGCCAGTTCTCCGCCGTCGACAACCTGCTCACCGGTCGGGAGAACCTGACCCTGATGGCCGACCTGTGCCACCTGGACAGGGCCGCCGGTCGGCGGCGCATCGCCGACCTGCTCGACCAGTTCGACCTGACCGAGGCGGCGGGCAAGCCGGTGTCCACGTACTCCGGCGGCATGCGCCGCCGGCTCGACCTCGCGATGACCCTGGTCGGCGAGCCCCGCGTCATCTTCCTCGACGAGCCGACCACTGGCCTCGACCCGCGCAGCCGCCGGGCCATGTGGCACATCATCCGCGCACTCGCCGCCGAGGGCGTGACCATCCTGCTCACCACGCAGTACCTGGAGGAGGCCGACCAGCTCGCCGACCGGGTGGCGTTCCTCGACCACGGCCGGCTCATCGCCGAGGGCACGCCGCGCGAGCTCAAGCGGCTCATCCCAGGCGGCCACGTCGTGCTGCAGTTCGCCGACCAGGAAGGGCTCGACGTGGCGGCCCGGACGTTCGGGGCCGCCACCCGGGACGACGCGGCCCTCACCCTCCAGGTGCCGAGTGACGGCGGGGTCGGGTCGCTGCGATCCCTGCTCGACCAGCTCGACAGCGCCTCGATCAGCGTGGCGGGGCTCTCCGTGCACACCCCCGACCTTGACGACGTCTTCCTCACCCTCACCGGTCAGCCCGACACCCGGGCCAGCCGACCCGACCACGAAAGGGCTCCCGCGCGATGAGCACCCTCTCCCTCGCCGTCCGCGACTCGAGCACGATGCTGCGGCGCAACCTGCTGCACATGCGGCGGTACCCGTCGATGACGTTCCTGCTCATCGGCATCCCGATCATCATCCTGCTGCTCTTCGTCTACGTCTTTGGCGGCACGCTCGGCGCCGGCCTCGGCCCGTCCGGCGACCGCTCCCAGTACGCCAACTACGTCACCCCCGGCATCCTGCTCATCACAGTGGTCAGCGCCGCGCAGGGCACCGCCATCTCGGTCGCGATGGACATGACCGAGGGGATCATCGCCCGGTTCCGCACGATGTCGATCTTCCGACCGTCGGTCCTGACGGGTCACGTACTGGGCAGCCTGGCGCAGACCCTGCTCAGCCTCGTGGCCGTCACCGTCGTGGCGCTGCTGGTCGGGTTCCGGCCCAACGCCAACGCTGTGGAGTGGCTCGCGGCGATCGGCGTGCTCGCCATGATCACCTTTGCGCTGACCTGGCTGTCCGTCGCCCTCGGCCTGGTCAGTGACAGTGTCGAGACGGCCAGCAACCTGCCCATGCCGCTGATCCTCCTGCCGTTCCTCGGCAGTGGGTTCGTCCCCACCGACTCGATGCCGACCGCCGTGCGGTTGTTCGCGGACTACCAGCCCTTCACGCCCGTCATGGAGACCCTTCGCGGCCTGCTCCTCGGTACCGGGATCGGCGCCAACGGGATCATCGCGGTCGTCTGGTGTGTCGTCATCACGGTGGGCTGCTTCCTGTGGGCCAAGGCCCTGTACAACCGCAACCGGACAGCCTGATTCGACCGGCGCGCTCGGTCCCGCCAACGCAACGAAGAGCCGGCGGCTTGGCCCACAGGGGTCGGGCCGCCGGCTCGTGGCGTCCCCGGGATCCGGCGGCTCGGCGGCGCGAGTGCGTGAAGGGGCGGCGGATTGCCGGTGCGAGTGCGTGATCGACTCAGCTTCGTGACGTCGGCCGATCGCGCCGCCGTGGACCCCGCGACTTCAAGGAACGCGAGTGGATCGTCCGCCCGACGCGTCTTTGGGCGCCGCGGGCCGACCGGGCGGCACGGGCGCGCCAAGACGTTGAATGTTATCGATAACACCGGGCCGCCGTCCGGCTTCGCGCCGGGCGGGTCGCCCTCCGGAGCGCTCAGCCATGAGCCCGCATGGTCGTCGATGGCTGTCGAGTGGATCCGAGCGCGCGACCGCGGCGCCCCGGGAATGTTATCGCTGCCATCATCGCCGGGGGAACAAGTGGTCGCTATCGGACCACGATGCCGCGATGTGCGGCGTCCTGGACCTGTCGCGTCGCCTGTTGACGGGTCTCCGGGCGGCGGTCGTACCGGCCGTGGGCCCCATTCGTCGGATGGCTGCGGCAGTTGAGGCAGAAATCTTGGGGTTTGCACCGGTCCGCTATCTACCCTCCCGAGTCGGTCCGCCTTCCGCGTTCCGTTACGGAGCTGTTGCGGGTAGATGTCTTGACGAGCCTGGATGTGAGCGTTAACACTATCCCCGTTAACGGTGGAGGTGAACATGAACCGTGTGGACGGAGCTAACGACCGCTACGTCGTCGGTGTCGACTACGGCACCCTGTCCGGGCGAGCTCTGGTGGTCCGTGTCGGCGATGGTGCCGAGTTGGGGACCGCGGTGCACGAGTATGGCGATGGCGTGATCAGCACGGCGCTTCCGGGAGGTCGAACCCTGCCCCCGGACTGGGCCCTGCAGAACCCGCAGGACTACCGCGACGTTCTGCGGTACGCCGTCCCGGCGGCGGTATCCGCCGCGGGGGTGGACCCGGCGGCGGTGGTCGGCATCGGCATCGACTTCACCGCCTGCACCGTGCTGCCGACGCTCGCCGACGGCACCCCGCTGTGCGAGACGCCCGAGCTGCGCGACCGACCGCACGCCTGGGTCAAGCTGTGGAAGCACCACGCCGCGCAGCCGCACGCCGACCGGATCAACGCGCTGGCCCATGAGCGGGCCGAGCCGTGGATCGGCCGGTACGGCGGCAAGATCTCCGCCGAGTGGCAGTACGCCAAGGGCCTGCAGATCCTGGAGGAAGACCCGGAGGTCTACGACCGGGCCGAGCGCTTCATCGAGGCGGCCGACTGGATCGTCTGGCAACTCTGCGGCACCGAGACCCGCAACGTCTGCACGGCCGGCTACAAGGGCATCCTGCAGGACGGTCACTACCCCTCCGAGGGCTTCCTGACCGCGCTCAACCCCAACTTCGGCGACTTCGTGGCCAAGCTGGACGGCCCGTTGCTGCCCCTCGGCGCCCGGGCCGGCGCGCTCACCGCCCAGGCCGCCGCCTGGACCGGCCTGCCGGAGGGGATCGCGGTGGCCGTCGGCAACGTCGACGCGCACGTCACCGCTGCGTCCGCGCAGGCGGTGCAGCCCGGTCGGCTGGTCGCCATCATGGGCACCTCGACCTGCCACGTCGTCAACGGCGCGGAGGTCGCCGAGGTGGCCGGCATGTGCGGTGTGGTCGACGGCGGCATCAGCCCCGGCGCGTGGGGTTACGAGGCCGGGCAGAGCGGCGTCGGCGACATCTTCGGCTGGTTCGTCGACCACGCCGCTCCGGCCGGCGTCGACTCGCACGAACGCCTCACCGAGCTGGCCGCGAGTCAGCCCGTCGGCGCGCACGGCCTGATCGCGTTGGACTGGTGGAACGGCAACCGCTCCCTGCTGGTCAACCACGACCTCAGCGGGATGATCGTCGGCATGACCCTGGCCACCCGGCCAGCGGACATCTACCGGGCCCTGCTGGAGTCCACCGCGTACGGCACCCGGATGATCATCGAGGCGTTCGTCGACGCCGGAGTCCCGGTGAACGACCTGGTGATCGCCGGCGGTCTGACAAACAACGCGCTGCTGATGCAGATCTACGCCGACGTGACCAGGCGACCGCTGAACATCATCGCCTCGGCGCAGGGGCCGGCGCTGGGCTCGGCGATCCACGCTGCCGTCGCCGCCGGTGAGTTCCCCTCGATCCACGAGGCGTCGCAGGCGATGGGTCGGGTGCACGAGGCCGTCTACCGTCCGGACCCCGAGCGGGCCCGCGCCTACGACGCCCTCTACGCCGAGTACCGGGCGCTGCACGACCACTTCGGTCGTGGCGGCAACGACGTCATGCTCCGCCTTCGGGCGATCCGCAACGCGGCGGTCGAGACCGCCGCGACCACCCACGAGGCCCCGCTGGAGGTGGTGGCGTGAACGCCGAGGTGACCCGACAGATCGCCGAGCTGCGCGAGACCGTCGCCCGCCTGCACGCCGAGCTGACCCGGTACAACCTGGTCGCCTGGACGTCCGGCAACGTCTCCGCGCGGGTCCCCGGCCAGGACCTGATGGTGATCAAGCCGAGTGGGGTGAGCTACGACGACCTCACCGCGGCCACGATGGTGGTGTGCGACCTCGACGGCGTACTCGTCGAGGGCGACTTCGCTCCGTCCAGCGACACCGCCGCCCACGCCTACGTCTACCGGGCCATGCCCGAGGTCGGTGGGGTCGTGCACACGCACAGCTCGTACGCGACCGCCTGGGCCGCGTGTGGGGAGTCGATCCCGTGCCACCTCACCGCCCAGGCCGACGAGTTCGGTGGGGAGATCCCGATCGGCCCGTTCGCGCTGATCGGCGGCGACGACATCGGCAAGGGCATCGTCGCCACGCTCGCCGGGCACCGCTCGCCCGCGGTGCTGATGCGCAACCACGGCGTGTTCACCATCGGCCGCGACGCCCGCGCGGCGGTCAAGGCGGCGGTCATGTGCGAGGACGTGGCCCGCACCGCGCACCTGGCCCACACCCTCGGGCAGCCGGTCCCGATGGCACAGGCCGACATCGACTCGCTCTACGACCGCTACCAGAACGTCTACGGCCAACAACCAGTCGCACCGGCGGGTTCCTGACCCTGCACCGATAAACCGGGACCCGTCGGTCTGCACCACGACGCACCAGCACGCACCACCCGCGTACGCCGCTCTTTCGCACCTCGGCGGTTGGCGCGGTTACCCACCACATCCAGCCAAGGAGATTCGATGGGAAAGATGCGAACGCAGTCCGCTCCGTGGCGCGCTGCCGCGGTCCTCGCCAGCGTGCTGCTGGTCGGCGGCGTGGCGGCCTGCGGCAATAGCGACACGGGCGGCGGCGGCACCAAGGACGACGGCAAGATCACGATGGGCTTCTCCCAGGTCGGCGCGGAGAGCGGGTGGCGTACCGCGAACACCACCTCGATCAAGGAGGCCGCCACGGCAGCCGGGATCGAGCTGAAGTTCGACGACGCTCAGCAGAAGCAGGAAAACCAGATCAAGGCGATCCGCAACTACATCCAGCAGAAGGTCGACGTCATCGCCTTCTCGCCGGTGGTGGAGTCCGGGTGGGACACCGTGCTCAAGGAGGCCAAGGACGCCGACATCCCGGTCATCCTGACCGACCGCTCGGTGGACTCGGCCGACAAGTCGCTGTACAAGACCTTCCTCGGCTCGGACTTCGTCAAGGAGGGCAAGCTCGCCGGTGAGTGGCTGGTCGAGCAGAAGAAGACCGCCTCGGGCCCGGTGAACATCGTCGAGCTGCAGGGCAACACGGGTGCGGCGCCGGCGAACGATCGCAAGAAGGGCTTCGGTGAGGCGATCGCCGCCAACCCGAACCTGAAGATCATCGCTTCCCAGCCGGGTGACTTCACTCGCGCCGGCGGCAAGCAGGTCATGGAGCAGTTCCTCAAGGCCAACAAGAAGATCGACGTGTTGTTCGCGCACAACGACGACATGGGTCTGGGCGCGCTCGAGGCGATCACCGCCGCCGGCAAGGTGCCCGGCAAGGACATCACCATCATCACCGTCGACGCCGTCAAGGACGGCATGCAGGCTCTCGCCGACGGGAAGTTCAACTTCATCGCGGAGTGCAGCCCGCTGCTCGGCCCGCAGCTGATGGACCTGGCCAAGAAGGTCCACGCGGGCGAGGAGGTGCCGACTCGGATCGAGACCGAGGAGACCACCTTCACGACCGAGCAGGCCAAGGAAGCTCTGCCCAACCGTAAGTACTGATCGACGACGGGGTCGCCGCGTTCGCGTGGCGGCCCCGCCGCGTCGCTTTCCTACCCGAAACGGACCGGGCTTGGCCCGCGACGACCTCCGAACCACGCCCGCCCGAGCGGCCCTCCCCAGGGACGACCGGGCGGGCGTGGCGGGAGCGTAGCGGCCCTTCCGTGTCGACAACCCAGAAGAGGTCTGATGGGATGACGGATAGCCGTCCGGTCCTGACGATGACCGGGATCAGCAAGTCCTTCCCCGGGGTGCGCGCACTCCACGACGTCAACTTCCGGCTCTTTCCCGGCGAGGTGCACGCCCTGATGGGCGAGAACGGCGCCGGCAAATCCACGCTCATCAAGGTGCTCACCGGCGTCTACGACACCGACCAGGGCGCGATCACCCTCGACGGCGAGCCCGTGTCGTTCACCGGGCCGATGCAGGCGACCGCCGCCGGTGTCAGCACCGTTTTCCAGGAAGTCAACCTCTGCACCAACCTCTCGGTGGCGGAGAACATCTTCATCGGCCGTGAGCCTCGGGTCTTCGGCGCCGTCCGCTGGGGTGAGGTCCGCCGCCGCGCCCGAGCCCTGCTGGCCCGCCTCGACCTCGACCTCGACGTCAGCGCGCCACTCGGCTCGTACTCGCTCGCGATCCAGCAGATGGTCGCCATCGCCCGCGCCATCGACATCAAGGCCCGGGTGCTGATCCTGGACGAACCGACGTCCAGCCTCGACGCCGGCGAGGTGGCGCAGCTGTTCCGCATCATGCGGCAACTGCGCGACGAGGGCATCGCGATCCTGTTCGTGACCCACTTCCTCGACCAGGTCTACGAGATCGCCGACCGGATCACCGTGCTGCGCAACGGCGGGCTCGTCGGCGAGTACCTCACCACCGAGCTGCCCCAGCTCTCCCTGGTCGAGAAGATGATCGGCAAGGAACTCGACGTCCTGGAGGGCATCGAGGAGCACTCCCGGCGGGATCTGGCCGCGCTGGAGGAGGGCACGCCCCTGGTGGCGGTGTCGAACTTCGGTCGGTCGGGTGCTGTCGAGCCGTTCAGCCTCACCATTCACGCTGGCGAGGTGGTGGGTCTTGCCGGCCTGCTGGGCTCGGGGCGTACCGAGGTCGCGCGGTTGCTGTTCGGCGCGGACCGGACCGACGGCGGCCAGGTCGCGATCGACGGCACGGCGAGCAGCCTGCGCACCCCGGCGCAGGCCATCGACCACGGTGTGGGCTTCTGTTCGGAGAACCGCAGGGCCGAGGGGATCGTCGCGGACCTGTCGGTCCGCGAGAACATGATCCTCGCCATGCAGGCGGCCCGCGGCTGGCTGCGGCCCATCCCGCGTCGCCGCCAGGACGAGCTGGTCGACAAGTACGTCAAGGCCCTCAACATCCGGCCCGCCGACCCGGAGGTGCCGGTCCGCAACCTCTCCGGCGGTAACCAGCAGAAGGTGCTGCTGGCCCGGTGGCTGATCACCGAGCCGCGACTGCTGATCCTCGACGAGCCCACCCGGGGCATCGACATCGGGGCGAAGACCGAGATCCAGAAGCTCGTGACGCAGCTGTCCGACGGTGGCATGGCGGTGCTGTTCATCTCCGCCGAGCTGGAGGAGGTGCTGCGCCTCAGCCACAAGGTGGCCGTCATGCGGGACCGGCAGATGGTCGCGCAGCTCGCCAACGACGAGAGCCTGGACGCCGACCGCATCATGCAGACCATCGCCAGCGGATCCCACCGGGAGGAGGCAGACCGATGAACGACACCATGAGCCGCTATCGGACGATGATCGGTCACCGGCTGTTCTGGCCCGCCGCCGTGCTGTTCGTCATGCTCGCCGCGAACACGATCTACCGGCCCGGGTTCCTGTCCATCGAGCTCAAGGACGGGCACCTGTACGGCACGCCCGTCGACATCCTGCGGCTGAGCGCACCGCTGATCCTGGTCGCGCTGGGCATGACCCTGGTCATCTCCACCGGCGGCATCGACCTGTCGGTGGGTTCGCTCTGCGCGATCAGCGGCGCGATCGCCTGCATGTACATCAGCAAGCAGCCCGACCAGAACAGCCTCGGCGTGGTGGTGACCGCCCTCGCGATGGCGATGGGCGTCTCGCTGGTGCTCGGCGCCTGGAACGGTGTGCTGGTGGCCGTGATCGGGATCCAACCGATCATCGCCACCCTGATCCTTATGGTCGCCGGGCGGGGTCTCGCCCAGCTGATCACCGAGGGTCAGATCATCACCATCAACTCCGAGCCGTACCGGGCGATCGGCCTGGGCCACGCGTTGACCCTGCCGTTGGCCATCTTCATCGCGCTCGCCGCGGCCCTGCTGGTCGCGGCGTTCACCCGTCGCACCGCACTCGGCATGATCATCGAGTCGGTCGGCGGCAACGCCATGGCCAGCCGGCTCGCCGGTATCCGGTCCGGCCGGGTCATCTTCCTCGCGTACGTGATCAGCGCCGCGTGTGCCGCGGTCGCCGGTTTCATGATGACGGCCAACGTCTCCAGTGCCGACGGCAACGCCGTCGGCCTCTGGGTCGAGCTGGACGCGATCCTCGCGGTCGTCATCGGCGGTACGTCCCTCGCGGGCGGCCGGTTCTTCCTGAGTGGCACGATCATCGGCGCGCTGATCATCCAGACCCTGACGACCACCGTGTACGCCATGGACATCTCACCGCAGACCTCGCTGCTGTTCAAGGCGGTCGTCGTCATCGCCGTCTGCCTGATCCAGGCACCGGCCTTCCGGGCCCGGTTCAGCCGACGGAGGCGTAACGTCCCGCCGCCCGCCACCATCGCCGACAAGCCGAAGGAGCAGGTGCCGGCATGACCACTGGAACGCTTACCGCCGGTCGTACCCGGTTCCGGCTGCCGAGGAAGCAGATACCGGTCCTGGCGACGCTCGCCCTGCTGCTGGTGATGTACGGCATCGGCGTCTCGCAGTACACGGCGTTCTCCAACGTCCAGGTCATCTTCAACGTCTTCATCGACAACAGCTTCCTGCTCGTCGTCGCGGTGGGCATGACCTTCGTGATCCTCACCGGTGGCATCGACCTGTCGGTCGGTTCGGTGGTCGCGATGACGGCGATGGTGTCGGCCGCGCTGCTGCAGGACGGCATGCCGGCGGCGTTGGTGCTGGTCATCGCCCTGCTCATCGGTCCGACGCTCGGCCTGTTGATGGGCTGCGTGATCCACTTCTTCGAGATCCAGCCGTTCATCGTCACGCTCGCCGGGATGTTCTTCGCCCGGGGCATGTGCACCTTCATCTCCGGCGCGTCGGTCCCGATCACCGACGGGTTCTGGACCTCGATGTCGCAGGAGCGGATCGGTAACCCCCAGGGCAACTTCGTGTCGATCAGCGTGCTGATCGCCTTCGTGGTGGTCGCCATCGCCGCGTACACGCTGGCCTACACCCGGCTGGGTCGCAACGTGTACGCCATCGGCGGCAACCCGCAGTCGGCGCTGCTGATGGGCCTGCCGGTGGGGCGGACCCGGATCGCCGTCTACACGATCAGTGGTCTCTGCTCGGCCATCGGCGGCATCCTGCTGTCCTTCTACACCCTCTCCGGTGCGCCGCTGATCGCCGTGGGGATGGAGCTGGACGTCATCGCCGCCGTCGTCATCGGTGGCACTGTGCTCACCGGCGGCGCGGGTTACGTCTTCGGCACGGTGCTCGGCGTGCTGGTCCTCGGCGTGATCCAGACCCTCATCACCTTCGATGGGAGCCTCAACTCCTGGTGGACCAAGATCGTGATTGGCGGTCTGCTCTTCGCGTTCATCCTCCTCCAGCGCCTCATCGGAATCCGTTACAAGTGACCGCCCCTCTCGCGGAAGGCAACTCCATGGCACCACACACCGAACCCGAGATCTGGTTCCTCACCGGCAGCCAAGGCATGTACGGCGAGGAGACGCTCCGCCAGGTGGCCGAGCAGTCTCGCCAGATCGCGGCCGCACTCGACGACTCGCCGCAGATTCCCGCCCGCGTGGTCTGGAAGCCCGTCCTGACCAACAGCGGTGAGATCCTGCAGGTCTGTCGGGACGCCGCCGCTCAGGGTGCCGTCGGGGTCATCGCCTGGATGCACACGTTCTCACCGGCCAAGATGTGGATCTCCGGTCTGGACGCGTTGCAGACACCGCTGCTGCACCTGCACACCCAGGCCAACGTTCTGCTGCCGTGGAACGACATCGACATGGACTTCATGAACCTGAACCAGGCCGCCCACGGCGACCGCGAGTTCGGGTACATCCAGACGCGTCTCGGTGTGGCCCGCAAGACCGTGGCCGGGCACGTCAGCGACCCGCGGGTGACCACTCGGGTCGGGGCGTGGGCCCGTGCCGCGCTGGGCTGGTCGGCGATGCGGTCGCTGCGCCTGGCCCGCTTCGGTGACAACATGCGCGACGTCGCGGTGACCGAGGGCGACAAGGTCGAGGCCGAGCTGCGGTTCGGGGTCTCGGTCAACACCTACGGCGTCAACGACCTGGTCGAGGTGGTCGGCGAGGTCACCGACGCGCAGGTGGACGACCTGGTCAAGGAGTACGAGGACACCTACCGCATCGTCGGGGAGCTGCTGCCCGGCGGCGAGCAGCACGACTCCCTGCGGTACGCCGCGCGCCTGGAGTTGGGCATGCGCGCCTTCCTGGACGCGGGCGGGTTCCGGGCCTTCACGACGAACTTCGAGGACCTCGGGGGGCTGCGTCAGCTGCCGGGCATCGCCGTGCAGCGGTTGATGGCGGACGGCTACGGCTTCGGCGGCGAGGGCGACTGGAAGACCTCGGTCCTGGTCCGCACCCTCAAGGCGATGTCGGTGGGCGTGAGCGGCGGCACGTCGTTCATGGAGGACTACACCTACGACCTCACCCCGGGCAACGAGTTGGTGCTCGGCGCCCACATGCTGGAGGTCTGCCCGACCATCGCCTCCGACGTGCCCAACGTGGAGATCCACCCGCTGAGCATCGGTGGCCGGGAGGACCCGGTCCGGCTGGTGTTCGACGCCGCATCCGGTCCGGCCGTGGTGCTCGGGCTGTCCGACATGGGCGAGCGCTTCCGGCTGGTGGCCAACGAGATCGACGTGGTGGCCCCGCCGCAACCGCTGCGCCGGTTGCCGGTCGCCCGTGCCGTCTGGCGTCCGCGCCCGGACCTGCCGGTCTCGGCCGAGGCATGGATCACCGCGGGCGCCCCGCACCACACGGTGCTGTCGCAGGCGGTGGGCGTGGAGGAGCTGCACGACCTGGCGGAGATGAGCCGTACCGAGCTGGTCGTCATCGACGCCGACACGGAGCCCCGCCGCTTCGCCGACGAGCTGCGCTGGAACCAGGCCTACCACCGGCTGGCCCGCGGCTTCTGATTCGCGCTGTCGGATCGTACGGAAACGGGTGGTCCACCCCTGCCTGCGGGCGGGGGTGGACCACCCGTTCGCGTGTGCGCCAGCCGGGCCCCGAGGCGATTGTGTTACGCCTTGACTAACAGCATGTTATCGCTCACAGTCTATAACCAAGATGGTCGATGTCGTTGGCTGGTCCGGCCGCGCGCGCGTCCTAACCCCGCGGTTTCGGCACCTGGTCACCGCGACGGTCGGGCGAGCGGTGTTAGCGATCACATGGCCGGGCATGGTCAGCTCGGTGCCCCGCCCGGTGCCGCGGACGCCGACCCAGACCGCACGGTTCGCGTCAGCAGAGGAGGATCATGCTTTCCATCGGTCGGGTTCCCCGGGGTGCGCCACGACGGCGCGGGTGGCTGTCGAGACTCGCCGTCGCCGCGATGGTGCTGGTGGTCGGCGGCGCGGCTGCGGCCGTCGCCTCGTCGCCGGCGTCAGCGGCCACCGTCGACACCAGCGCCTGGTACGTGTTGGTGAACCGCAACAGTGGCAAGGCCGTGGACGTGTACAACCTGGCCACCACCGACGGTGCGCGGATCACCCAGTGGACGCGCAACAACGGCAATCAGCAGCAGTGGCAGTTCGTGGACTCCGGAGGCGGCTACTACCGACTCAAGTCGAGGTTGTCGGGCAAGGTGCTGGACGTCTCCGGCCGCTCGACCGCCAACGGCGCCAGCGTCGTGCAGTGGAGCGACAACAACGGCACCAACCAGCAGTTCCGGCTGGCCGACTCGGACGGCGGGTACGTCCGGTTGATCAACCGGAACAGCAACAAGGTGATGGAGGTGCAGGGCGCCTCGACCGCCGACGGCGGCAACATCGTGCAGTACGACGACTGGAACGGCACCAACCAGCAGTGGCAGCTCGTCCGCGTCGACGGCGGGACCGACCCCACGACACCACCCCCGTCGAACGGCACGTACCCGAACCCGGTGGTCTGGCAGGACTTCGCCGACGTCGACATCATCCGGGTGGACAACGCCTACTACATGTCGGCGTCCACCATGCACTACTCGCCCGGCGCGCCGGTCCTGCGCTCGTACGACCTGGTGAACTGGGAGTTCGCCGGCCACTCCGTACCCAAGCTCGACTTCGGCTCGAAGTACGACATGAGCGGTGGTAACGCCTACGTCGACGGGATCTGGGCGTCGACGCTGAACTACCGGCCGAGCAACAAGACGTACTACTGGGCCGGGTGCATCGACTTCGCCCAGACCCACATCTACACCGCGTCCGCCGTCGACGGCGCCTGGAGCAAGCACGCCACCATCCCCAACTGCTACTACGACGCGGGGATGCTGGTCGACGACAACGACACCATGTACGTGGCGTACGGCAACGGCACCATCAGCGTGGCGCAGCTGTCCGCGGACGGGAAGTCCCAGGTCCGCGCCCAGCAGGTCTACCAGACGCCGTCGAGCATCGGGACGCTGGAGGGCGCCCGCTTCTACAAGCGCAACGGCGCCTACTACATCTGGCTCACCCGCCCGGCCAACGGCCAGTACGTGCTGAAGTCGACGAACGGCCCGTTCGGCCCGTACGAGCAGCGGCAGGTGCTGCTCAACCTGCCCGGCCCGATCTCCGGTGGCGGTGTGCCGCACCAGGGTGGGCTGGTGCAGACCCAGAACGGCGACTGGTACTACATGTCCTTCGTCGACGCGTACCCCGGTGGTCGGATGCCGGCCATGGCCCCGATCACCTGGACCGGCGACGGCTGGCCGGTGCTGCAGACTGTCAACGGCACGTGGGGCAGCTCGTACCCGAAGCCGAACCTGCCCGCGCCGCCCCGGGCGGTCAAGCCGCTCACCGGCACCGACACGTTCGCCGGCACCACGCTCGGCCCGCAGTGGGAGTGGAACCACAACCCGGACGCCAGCAAGTGGTCGGTCAACAACGGGCTGAACCTGCAGACCGCCACAGTCACCGGCGACCTGTACAAGGCGCGCAACACGCTGACCCACCGCATCCAGGGCCCCACCTCGACGGCGACGATCGAGTTGGACTACTCCACCATGCGCGACGGTGATCGCACCGGCCTGGCGGTGCTGCGCAACTCGTCGGCCTGGATCGGAGTCCGACGGGACAACGGCTCCACCCGACTGGTCATGCAGAACGGTCTGACGATGGACGGCAGCTGGAACACCACCAGCACCGGCAGCGAGGTGGCGAGCACCGCCGTCTCCGGTGGCCGGATCTGGTTGCGCGCCAACGCCGACATCAGACCCGGCTCCGGCCGACAGGCCCGTTTCTCGTACAGCACCGACGGGGTGAACTTCACCTCGTTCGGCAATGCCCTGACGCTGGCGAACAACTGGCAGTTCTTCATGGGCTACCGGTTCGCCATCTTCAACCACGCGACGCAGGCGCTTGGTGGCGCGGTCACCGTGCGGCGCTTCGACCTGACCACCCCGTGACACCGGTCACACGACTATCGCACTAAGCGGTGGCGCTGGCGACGCAGCCCAGGCGGCATGTGAAGTCCGCGCCACCGCGTCAGGTCCTCGCCGGCCTGTTCCACGCTCTGCCCAGGGGCGAGGGCAGGCCGGCGTACCACATCAGGACCGCGTCCCGTGCCAGTTGGTGGGGGACTCCGAACGGGCACCGCGTTGTACGGCTTCGGCGCCTCGAGCGGTCCCCGCACGGGCGTGCCGTGTTCGGGGCCGTTGCTGGCGTAGACTGTCGGCGATCCAGCGCTGGTCACCTGGGATTCAGCACCGGCGTGGTGACTGAGCGAGGGGGATCGGGCCGGGCCGCTCCAGTCGACGTCGACGGGCCGCGGGCCGGAGATGTAGCGGGGGGAGTGAAATGGCCGTCCACGGTCCCGCGATGACGGACGTTGCTCGTCTCGCCGGTGTCTCCCATCAGACGGTGTCGCGGGTGCTCAACGGGCACCCCAACGTCCGTGAGCAGACCCGGCTTCGGGTACGCGCGGCGATCGCCGAACTCGGCTACCGCCCCAACGGCGCGGCACGTGCCCTGGTGACAGGTCGATCGCAGGTCATCGGTGTGGTCGCGCAGAACACGACGCTCTACGGTCCGGCGTCGCTGCTGGCCGCCCTGGAGCAGACCGCCGCCGAAGAGGGCTTCGCGGTCAGCGTCGGCAGCGTGCGAAACCTGGACCACCGCTCCATCTCGGCGGCCGTCGAGCGGCACCTGTCGCACCGGGTCGCCGGCATCGTGGTCATCGCCCCGGTCGAGTCGGCCGGTGAGGCGCTGGAGCGCCTACCCAAGGATGTCCCGCTGGTCACTGTCGACGGTGACCCGAGTCGGCCGGTGCCGCTGGTGACTGTCGACCAGGTGGCGGGCGCCCGGGCGGCGACGCAACATCTGCTCGACGCCGGGCACCGCACCGTCTGGCACGTCTCCGGGCCGACCGACTGGTTCGACAGCGTGGGTCGGATCGACGGCTGGCGGCAGGCGTTGGTGGCCGCCGGGCTGGAACCGCCGCCGCCGATGCCGGGGGACTGGTCCGCGGCGTCGGGTTACCGGTGCGGGCAGATGTTGGCGCGGATGCCGGAGGTCACCGCCGTCTTCACCGCCAACGACCATCTCGCGCTGGGCGTGCTGCGGGCACTGCACGAGTTCGGTCGACGGGTGCCGCACGAGATCAGCGTGGTCGGCTTCGACGACGTACCGGAGGCGGCGTACTTCATTCCGCCGCTGACCACCGTCCGACCGGACTTCGACGCGGTGGCGCGAGCGAGCCTGCAGATGCTGCTGTCCCAGATCGAGTCGGGCACCAGTGGGGCGCTGCGTCAGACCATCGCCCCCGCTCTGGTCGCCCGCGAGAGCGTCGCTCCACCTCGTCACTGACGGTTGGCGCCACCGGAGGTCGCCCCGCGCGGTGCGGGGAGAGGCCCGCCACGCCCCGCCCAGCAGTGAACGCGCGGGTGGGTCCGCCGCGCCAGCGTGCGCCAATTTTCGGCTTCCTCGCCGAATAAGACGCGGCTCGATGGGTTGCTGAGGGTAACTAATCGATGTCGAGCGATACGACGCGGTGAAGGTATTGAACCTCGTGAAATGTCGTCGTAACATGATGGGCGTCTCTGTTAACGCTAACAAAAATTGGCGTCCAACTATCGGCGTACCGACCAGCGATCGTAAACACGGGCGGGCGTCACCGACAAGGAGGCTCGATGAACCGCAATACCCGAGGTCGTCGCTGGGGGAGCGCACTGGCGGCCGGAATTCTGCTCGCCGGCGCCCTGGTCGGCCTTCGCGCCCCGACCGCGCAGGCACTGGACAACGGCGTGGCGCGCACTCCACCCATGGGGTGGAATTCGTGGAACCAGTTCGGCTGCAACATCAACGAGGCGCTGATCCGGCAGACGGCGGATGCGATCGTCAGCACCGGCATGCGGGACCTGGGCTACAACTACGTCGTGGTCGACGACTGCTGGTTCAACCCCAACCGGGACAGCTCCGGCAACATCCAGGGCGACCCGAGTCGGTTCCCCAGCGGGATGAAGGCGCTCGGCGACTACCTGCACGCCCGGAACCTGAAGTTCGGCCTCTACCAGGTGCCGGTCGACAAGACCTGCGCGCAGTACTTCGGCGCCTACCCCGGGGCGACCGGCAGTCGGGGCCACGAGGTGCAGGACGCGCGCCAGTTCGCCGCCTGGGGTGTCGACTTCCTCAAGTACGACTGGTGCTCGCCGGAGGGCAGCATCAACGACCAGGTGGCCACCTTCGCCAAGATGCGTGACGCGCTGGCCGCCACCGGTCGGCCGATCGTCTACAGCATCAACCCCAACAGCATCCACGCCAAGACCGGCCCACAGCGCAACTGGGGCGACGTGGCGAACATGTGGCGCACCACCGAGGACATCACCAACGCGTGGGACACCGGCCAGACCAACGGCTACCCGATGGGCATCCAGAACATCATCAACGTGACCGTTCCGCTGGCGTCCTACGCGAGGCCGGGTGGGTTCAACGACCCCGACATGATGGAGATCGGCCGCGGCGGCATGAACGACACGGAGATGCGCAGCCACTTCGCGATGTGGGCGATCATGGCGTCTCCGCTGATCGCCGGCAACGACGTGCGGAACATGAACGCGGCGACGCAGACGATCCTCAAGAACGCCAACCTGATCGCGATCAACCAGGACTCGCTCGGGTTGCAGGGGACGCAGGTGTCGTTCGACGGCACGCGTCGGGTGCTGGCCAAGCGGCTCGCCAACGGTGACGTCGCCGTCGCCCTCTTCAACCAGGGCGGCTCGACGACGACGATCTCGACCACGGCCGCGGCCATCGGCAAGTCCGGGTCGTCGTTCACCCTGGTGGACGCGTGGACCGGTGGCACCAGCACCAGCAGCGGGACCATCAGCGCCAGCGTCCCCGCCCACGGCACTGTGGTGTACCGGGTCAGCGGTGGCGGAACGACTCCTCCGACGACGCCGCCGCCGACCACGTCGAGCGCGTACGCCAGCGCCGCCTCCGGTCGCTGCCTCGACGTGCCGAACAGCAACACGACCAACGGCACGCAGCCGGTCATCTGGGACTGCAACGGCGCTGCCAACCAGCGCTGGACCAGCAGCGGTGGGACCCTGCAGGCCCTGGGCAAGTGCCTGGACGCGCCGCCGAACGCCGCGGCCGGCGCCAAGGTGCAGATCTGGGACTGCAACGGCGGGACCAACCAGCAGTGGGCGGTCAACGCCAACGGCACTATCAGCAACACGCAGTCGGGGCTCTGCCTGGACGTCAACGGCAACGCCACCGCCAACGGCACCACGGTGATCCTCTGGACCTGCACCGCGGCGGCGAACCAGCGGTGGTCGCAGCGGTAGCCGACCGGGGCCGCCGACCGCCGAGGTCGCGGCGACCCACCTGATCCGACGGCAGTGCCGGTGCCCGCGGACGACAGATGTCGTCCGCGGGCACCGGTCTGTAGAGTGCTGCGGACGACCACGCTGAGTCGCCGCGTCCTGCCCTTCCGGTGGATCGGCCACATGGCTACGCTCGCCTGGATGCTCCGTTACGAGACCGTGACACCGGTATTTCGGATCTGGTGTTGACGCAATCTATGTGAGCGCTAACACTACCCGAAAGATGACACTTGGCCCCGGCAGTCGGCGGGGGAGTCCAGAGAGGAGAAGCCCGTGGGCAGGAAATTCCTGGTTGCTCTCGGCGGCGCGGCACTCGCGCTGAGTTTGGCGGCGTGCAGCGGCGGGGGTGCGGGCAGCGGTGAGAAGTCCGGTGACGAGAAGCCGAGTGATTTGACCATCGGTGTCTCGATGCCGACGCAGACCTCGGAGCGGTGGATCGCCGACGGCAACGCGGTGAAGTCGAAGCTGGAAGCCAAGGGCTACAAGGTCGACCTCCAGTACGCCGGCGACGACATCCCCACGCAGTCGCAGCAGGTCGACCAGATGATCACCCAGGGTGCCGATGTTCTGGTCCTCGCGGCGATCGACGGCACCGCGCTCAGCAGCCAGCTGCAGGCCGCCGCCGCCGCGAAGATCCCGGTCATCTCCTACGACCGACTGATCCGTGGCAGCAAGGACGTCGACTTCTACGTCAGCTTCGACAACTACAAGGTTGGCGTCGCCCAGGGCACCGCGCTGCTCGTCGGCCTCGGCCTGCTGAACAAGGACGGCTCGAAGGGCACGGCCAAGGGGCCGCTGAACGTCGAGCTCTTCGCCGGGTCGCTGGATGACAACAACACCCAGTACTTCTTCGGCGGCGCGATGGACACCCTGAAGCCGTTCATCGAGAACGGCACGCTGGTCGTCAAGTCCAAGCAGACCACCCCCGAGCAGGTAGCCATCCTGCGGTGGCAGCAGGAGACCGCGCAGAAGCGGATGGAGAACCTGCTCACCTCCAGCTACAACGACGGCTCGAAGGTCGACGGGGTGCTCTCGCCGTACGACGGCATCTCCCGCGGCATCATCACCGCCCTGCAGAACGCCGGCTACGGCAAGGGCGCGAAGAAGCTCCCGGTGGTTACCGGCCAGGACGCGGAGATCGCCTCGATCAAGCTGATCAACGACGGCGTGCAGAGCTCCACGGTCTTCAAGGACACCCGGCTGCTGGCCGAGCAGGCCGTGAACGCGGCCGAGGCGTTCCTGCAGAAGAAGCAGCCGCAGGCCAACGACACCCAGACGTACAACAACGGCGTCAAGGTCGTCCCGGCGTACCTGCTGCCGATCGCGACCGTCTACAAGGACGACATCAAGGCGACGCTGATCGACTCCGGCTACTGGACGGCGGAAGAGGTCGCCGCCGGTCAGGCCAAGAAGTAAGCCACTCGTCGGGCCCGGCGGTCACCCGCCGGGCCCGACGCCTGGGCGCGGACACGTCCAGACCTGACGGAGGACAGTGACAATGGACGACACCATCCTCGAGATGCGTCGCATCACCAAGACCTTCCCCGGCGTGACCGCGCTGGAGGACGTCACCCTCGCAGTGCGCCGCGGGGAGATCCACGCCATCTGTGGTGAGAACGGCGCCGGCAAGTCCACCCTGATGAAGGTGCTGTCCGGCGTCTACCCGTCCGGCTCGTACGACGGCGAGATCCTCTTCGACGGCAAGCCGATGCAGTTCCGTGGCATCCGCGACAGCGAGGCCAACGGCATCGTCATCATCCACCAGGAGCTCGCCCTGGTGCCGTACCTGTCGATCGCGGAGAACATCTTCCTCGGCAACGAGCGGCGAGGCCGCAGCGGGCTCATCGACTGGAACTTCGCCAACGCCGAAGCGGCGAAGCTGCTGGCGTCCGTCGGGCTGCACGAGAACCCGGTCACCCCGGTCATCCAGCTCGGCGTCGGCAAGCAGCAGCTCGTGGAGATCGCCAAGGCGCTGTCGAAGAAGGTGCGCCTACTCATCCTGGACGAGCCGACGGCCGCGCTCAACGACATCGACTCGGCGCACCTGCTCGACCTGTTGCGGGCCCTCAAGGAGCAGGGCATCACCTGCATCATGATCTCGCACAAGCTCAACGAGATCACCGCCATCGCCGACTCGACCACCGTCATCCGCGACGGGCGCGCCGTGGAGACCCTCGACATGCGGTCCGACGAGGTGACCCAGCAGCGGATCATCCGGGGCATGGTCGGGCGCGACCTGGACAGCTTCTACCCCGACCGCGAGTCGTCCCCCGGTGACGAGGTCCTGCGCATCGAGGACTGGACGGTGCGGCACCCGGTCCAGGACCGGATGGTCGTCGAGGGCGTCGGGCTGTCCGTACGCGCCGGCGAGGTCGTCGGCATCGCGGGCCTCATGGGGGCCGGGCGGACCGAGCTGGCCATGAGCGTGTTCGGTCGGTCCTACGGGCGCGACATCCGGGGCCGACTCTTCGTCCACGGGCGGGAGGTGCAGGCGCGCACCGTCGCCGAGGCGATCGACAACGGCATCGCCTACGTCACCGAGGACCGCAAGCGCTACGGCCTCAACCTCATCGACGACGTGCGGCGCAACGTGTCCGCCGCCGCGTTGGACCGGCTGTCCCGCCTGGGCTGGGTGAACGGCAACGAGGAGATCAAGGTTGCCGAGGCGAGCCGCAAGGAGATGAACATCCGCACGCCGAGCGTCATGGCGGTGGTCGGCAAGCTCTCCGGCGGCAACCAGCAGAAGGTCGTGCTGTCGAAGTGGCTGTTCACCGACCCGGACGTGCTGATCCTCGACGAGCCCACCCGCGGGATCGACGTCGGCGCCAAGTACGAGATCTACACGATCATCAACCGGCTGGTGGCCGCCGGTAAGGCGGTGATCGTCATCTCCTCCGAGCTGCCGGAGCTGCTCGGAATGTGCGACCGCATCTACACCCTCGCCGCCGGCCGGATCACCGGCGAGATGCCGGTGGCCGAGGCGACTCAGGAGAGCCTCATGGAGCTGATGACCAAGGACAAGGAGCTCGTCGGATGACCAGCATCAAGACCCCTTCGACGGAGCGCCCCACGCCCCCGGACAGCACGCCCACCGCCGCCCTGCACAGCGGGACGAGCGACCTTCGGGCGCTGGTGTTGAACAACCTGCGGCAGAGCGGGATCTACGTCGCCCTGGTCGTCATCGTCGCGCTCTTCGCGGTCCTGACCGACGGGGTGTTGCTGAGCCCCGGCAACATCACCAACATCGTCCTCCAGTACTCGTACATCCTGGTCCTCGCCATCGGGATGGTCATCCTGATCATCGGCGGGCACATCGACCTGTCGGTCGGATCGGTCGTCGCGCTCACCGGAGCGGTTTCCGCCGTCCTGGTGATCCAGCAGGGTCACCCCTGGTGGATCGGCGTCGTGGCCGCGCTGGTCGTCGGCGTCGCGGTCGGCGCGTGGCACGGGTTCTGGGTGGCGTACGCCGGCATTCCGGCGTTCATCGTGACCCTGGCCGGCATGCTGCTGTTCCGGGGTCTGACCCTGCGGGTGCTCGACAACATCTCGCTGTCGCCGTTCCCGTCCGAGTACCAGCAGGTCGCGGCGGGCTTCCTCAACGGCCTGCTCGGTGGGCAGGGCTTCGACGCCTTCACGTTGCTGATCGGCGCTGTCGCCGTGGCCGGCTACGCGGTCAGTGGCTTCCGCACCCGGGTGGCGCGGATCCGCTACCAGCAGCCCGTCGAGTCGTTCCCGCTGTTCGTCGCCCGGGTCGTGCTGGTCGGCGCGGTCCTCATGTACTTCGCCTGGCAGCTCGCGCACGCCCGAGGGCTGCCGATCGTGCTGATCATCCTGGCGGTCCTGGTGCTGGTCTACGGCCTGCTCACCCGGCGTACCGTCTTCGGTCGCCAGGTCTACGCCATCGGCGGCAACCTGTCGGCGGCGGCGCTGTCCGGGGTGAAGGTCCGCACCGTCAACTTCTGGATGTTCGTCAACATGGGCTTCCTGGCGGCGGTGGCCGGCGTCATCTACTCGTCGCGGTCGAACGGCGCCCAGCCCGCCGCCGGCAACATGTTCGAGCTGGACGCGATCGCCGCGGCCTTCATCGGCGGCGCGGCGGTCACCGGTGGCGTGGGCACCGTGGTGGGCGCGATGGTCGGTGGTCTGATCATGGCGGTGATGAGCAACGGCATGCAGCTGATGGGCATCGACCAGTCGACCCAGTCGGTAGTGAAGGGTCTCGTTCTGCTCGTCGCGGTCGCCTTCGACGTCTACAACAAGCGTCGCGCCGGCACCGCCCGCTGACGCCTGAACAGAACGCAGTGGCCCCTGACCGCAGAGCGGTCAGGGGCCACTGCGTTCCAACCGACTCCGCGATCTTGCACTTTGTGTTGACGGTCTGCGGCTTACGCGGCATAAGTCGGGACAGAAAGTGCAAGATCGACGGGGTGGGGGGTGGGTGGGGTGGGGTGGGGTGGGGGTTAGTGGCAGGTGTTGGTGCCGGTGTCGGTGTAGGTCTGGCCGGCTACTGGCACGAACTGCCAGTCGTAGCTGTTGGAGTGCAGGGTGAACTTCAGGACGCCCCAGGCTGAGCTGTTGCGCGCCTCGCTGTTGGGCTGGATGGTGCCGAAGCCGTAGTGGCCGGCACCGCCCATCCCCGCGACGAAGCTGCGCAGACCCCGGCTGGAGTCGGCGCCACCGGCCGGGTTCATCGGGGCGAACCGCTCGTACACGTGGTTGTGCCCCCAGACGACGACGTCGGCGTTGTAGTCGTAGAGGGCCTGGTACAGCGGACGCGTCGACGTCGACGGCGCGTGGTTGGAGCTGGACGTGAACAGCGGGTGGTGCCAGTACGCGATGGTGCACGGCTTGCTGCTGGCGGCCAGGTCCGCGCGCAGCCACTGCTCCTGAGTCGAGCCGGCCGACATGCTGATGTTGGAGTTCAGCGATACGACGTGCCAGTTGCCGAGGTCGAATGAGTAGTAGCCGCGCCCGCTCGGGCCGGCCGACGTACCGAAGTAGTTGTAGTAGCCGGTCGCGCCCGACGTGTTGTAGTCGTGGTTGCCCGGCGACGGGCGGGTGCGGGACTTGTGTCGACCCCAGGTGGGCTCGTAGTAGCTGGTGAACTGCGACGCCGTCCCGCTGTCGTAGACGTTGTCGCCGGTGGTGAAGACCGTTCCCGGGATGCTGTCGAGCAGCGTCGCGGTGGCGCTGTCGCCGGAGCCGGAGTCGGCGATGTCGCCGGCACCGACGAACACGGGGTCGCCCGACGGGGGTGGCGTGGTGGTCCCGGTGGTGACCACCAGTTGCGGTGCGTCAGCGCCGCTCTCTCGGGTGTCGTAGTAGGCGCCGTCACCGCTGGTCGAGGTGGCACCGAAGCTGTACGTGCCGTTGCCGGTGACAGCGGCCGTGACGTCGACCTCGTACCAGGTGTTGCCGCTGACCGCGCCGATCGTGCCGAGTGTGGCCCCGTCGATGGTCGGCTGGTTGTTCCAGGTGGTGCCGGTCTCCGACCAGGTCGTGTTGGACATCCGGCGGAACGTGCCACCGGCGTCGCTGCCGCTGTTGCCGCTGATCGTGCGCAGTCGCAGCTTGGCGCCGGTCACCGTGCCGCTGACACCGCTCACCGTGAAGCGCAGGAACGAGCGCCGCACGGGCGAGTTGTCGACCACTACCTGCGTGGACGTGCCGTAGTTGGTGGCGGCCGTGTCGCTCTGGACGTAGGTGTCGGCGACCGGCGTGAAGGTCACGCTCGCCGCCGACGCCGCGCCAGCGCCGGTCACGACGACGGCGGCGGTCGCGGCGACGATCACCGTGACCACCCCCAGCGTCACCGGCGGACGGGGGAATCGAATGTCCATCCAGGACTCCTTACCTCGTGGGTAGAGCGCAAGGAATGTAGGAAGGTCGATGAGCCGGCGGGCGACGGGCGGATGAACAGTGCGTCCCGGCAGGCGAACACCTCGGTGTTGGGAGCCCGTTCATCCGACCCTCGCCCGGACGCCATCCGCGGTCCGTTGTGCGACCTCCACTGAGTACGGACGATGGCTGCCCGTCGACCGTCGATCAGAGGAGATGCTCGTGTACCTGTCGACCGTCTCCCGACCGGTCGCCGACCAACCCGGGTCGGGGCCCCGACGCCGCCGGTTCACGATGGTCAGCGGCAACGTCGTCGCGCTCGGCACTGTCAGTCTGATCACCGACGTGTCCGCCGAGATGGTGGCCGCGGTCCTGCCGCTCTATCTGGTGCTGGGCCTGCACCTCAGCCCGGTGACCTTCGGCGTGCTCGACGGCGTCCACACCGGCGCCACAGCGCTGCTGCGGGTCGTCGGTGGCTTCGCCGCCGACCGGTTCCGGCGGCGCAAGCTGATTGCCGGCATCGGCTACACGCTCTCGGCGGTCGCGAAGCTCGGCCTGCTGCTCGCCGGCCGGTCGATCCCGGCGATCGGCGCCGTCATCGCCGTCGACCGACTCGGCAAGGGTGTTCGCAGCGCGCCGCGCGACGCGCTGATCACGCTCTCCACGCCACCCGAGGAGCTGGGTCGGGCGTTCGGGGTGCACCGGGCGATGGACAGCGTCGGCGCGTTCCTCGGGCCGCTCGCCGCGTTCGCGGTCCTGCTGGTCGTCGGGCAGTCGTACGACGCGGTCTTCGTCACCAGCTTCTGCATCGCGGCCCTGGCCGTCGTGGTGCTCGTGCTCTTCGTTCGGGAGCAGCCGCCCGGCGAGGTGGTGGACGGGAAGGCGGCGGACGCGACCAACGATCCGAAGGTCTCCGTCCGCGAGGCGTTCGGGCTGCTGCGCGGCGGACCGGCCCGGCGGTTGGTGCTGGCCGCCGCGCTGCTCGGGCTGGCCACCATCGGCGACGGCTTCGTCTACCTGCTGCTGCAACGCCGGATGGACCTTGGCCTGCGCTGGTTCCCGCTGCTCGCGGTGGGGACCAGCCTGGCGTACCTGCTGCTCGCCGCTCCGCTCGGCGTACTCGCCGACCGGATCGGTCGCCTGCCCGTGGTGATCGGCGGCTACACCGCCCTCGGTGCGACGTACCTGCTGCTGGCCGGCCCGGTCGACGGTTGGCCGCTGATCGCCCTGGCGCTGACTCTGTACGGCGCCTTCTACGCGGCCACCGACGGCGTGCTCATCGCGCTCGCCGGTCCGGTGCTGCCGGCGCGTCTGCGGACCACCGGAATCGCGTTGGTGCAGACCGGGCAGGCCCTCGCGTACCTCGTCTCCTCCGTGCTGTTCGGTCTGGCCTGGCAGGCGTGGGGGCCGGAGAACGCGATCCGCGCGGCGGCCGTGGCCGTCGCCGGCGTCCTGGTCGGCACGCTGCTCCTGCTGGCCTCCCCGTCCCGACTCACCACCCGGAAGGTACCCCGATGACAGCGATGTCGACCCGAGCGAAGCTCGGCGTGGTGGTCGCCTCGGCAGTGCTGTTGGGCGCGGTGGCGGCCGGCTACGCCGCCACTGCCGCGCAGGCTCCCCGGACGCCGCCACCCGCCAGCGGCGAGCAGACGGTCACCCTGGCACCCGGGCCCCGCCTGCTGGCGATCACCGACCGGCACGTCTCCACGGTCGCCGCGACCGACCCCGCCGGGCCGCGCACCGTCGCCGGCCTGGAGTGCCTCCGGGTGTACGCGGCGGCCGGCACCGGGGTCTGTCTGAAGCCGGAGACCGCGTGGTCATACCAGGTTGTCGTGCTCGACGCGACGTTGCGCCAGACGAGGGCGGTCAGTGTGCCGGGGCTGCCGAACCGGGCCCGGGTCTCGGCGTCCGGCCGGATGGTCTCCTGGACGACGTTCGTCGGTGGCGACTCGTACACCTCCAGTGGATTCTCCACCCGCACCGGGATCCTCGACACCCGCACCGGCACCACAGTGGCCTCGCTCGAAGAGTTCGCGATCACCCGGAACGGCCGGAGCTACCGCAACGCGGACGTCAACTACTGGGGCGTCACCTTCACCGCCGACGACAACAGCTTCTACGCGACGATGGCTACCGGTGGTAGGAGGTACCTCGTCCGGGGTGACCTCGCGGCTCGTACGGTCGAGACGCTGAAGGAGAACGTCGAGTGCCCGTCGCTGTCACCGGACGGCACCCGGCTCGCGTTCAAGGAGGCGGTCGACGCCGACCCGACGAAGGGCTGGCGGCTGTCGGTCCTGGACCTGTCGAGTATGCGGGTCACCGCGACCGCCGAGGTCCGCAGCGTCGATGACCAGGCCGCGTGGCTGGACGGCGGAAAGCTGGCCTACGCGCTGCGCCGGGACGACGGCGAGCCCGACGTCTGGAGCGTTCCGGCGGACGGGTCCGGTACGCCGACGCTGGTGATCCCCGGCGCGGAGTCGCCGTCCCCGCTCACCTGACGGTCCGGTTCCCGGCCCGGGTGGTCCGGACACCTGAACGCCTTGACGCGGACAGCATTCCGTCATGTCGGATTCCGCCGCGCAGCCATCGCCGTTCATCGACGTTCCCGAGGCTGTTGACCATGACAAGGCTGAGCCGTCGCATATTCGTCCTCAGTGGACTGGTGACCGCCGGAGTCGCTGTGACACCCCGCCAGGGTGCCCGCGCCGCGGTGCCGTACCCCTTCAAACTCGGTGTGGCGTCCGGTGACCCAGCGCCCGACAGCGTGGTCCTCTGGACCCGGCTGGCACCCTCCCCGCTCAACGCCGACGGGCAGGGCGGCATGGCCAACGCCGACGTGACAGTGGAGTGGCAGGTGTCCACCACCGACCGGTTCACCTCGCTGGTCTCCTCCGGCTCGGTGGTCGCCCGGTACGCCGACGCGCACTCCGTGCACGCCATCGCGGGTGGGCTCGCCGCCGACTCCGACTACTACTACCGGTTCCGGGCCCAGGGGCAGATCTCGCCGGTCGGGCGGACCCGGACCGCCCCGGCGCCCAGCGCCTTCGGCCGCGACCTGGTGATGGCCTTCGCCTCCTGCGCCCACTACGAGGCCGGCTACTACACCGCGTACCGGCGGATGGCCGAGGACAACCCCGGTCTGATCCTGCACCTGGGCGACTACATCTACGAGGGCGGCGTCGGCAGCTCCACGGTGCGGCAGCACGTCGGCGCGGAGATCGTGTCGCTGGCCGACTACCGCCGCCGGTACGCGTTGTACAAGTCCGACCCGGACCTGCAGGCGGCCCACGCGGCGGCACCCTGGCTGGTGGTGCCGGACGACCACGAGGTGGAGAACAACTACGCCACCATGGTCCGCAACGACAGCAGCCCCACGCTGACCGCCGCCCAGTGGACCGCCCGGCGCACCGCCGCGTACCGGGCCTACTACGAGAACATGCCGCTGCGACCGGCGTCCGCCGCCAACGGCAACAGCATTCCGCTGTACCGGCGCATCCGGTGGGGACAACTCGCGACCTTCCACATGCTCGACACCCGGCAGTTCCGCGACGACCAGGCCTGCGGCGACGGGTGGAAGGTCTGCGCCGACGCGGATCTGGCCTCCCGGTCACTGACCGGCGCCACCCAGGAGGCGTGGCTGCTCGACGGGCTGGCCCAGCGCTACGGCACCTGGGACATCCTCGGCCAGCAGGTCTTCTTCGCCCAGCAGCTCGACGCGAACGGGGCGGCGAGCATGGACGCGTGGGATGGCTACCGGGCCTCCCGCAGCCGCATCCAGACCGGCTGGCAGCAGCGCGGGGTGCGCAACCCGCTGGTGCTCACCGGCGACGTGCACCGGTCGTGGGCCAACAACCTCAAGGCCGACTACGCCAACCCCTCCTCGGCAACCGTCGGCACCGAGCTGGTCTGCACCTCGATCAGCTCGACCGGCAACGGCAGCGGCAGCACCACGGTCCCGAACGCGGCGGCCAACCCGCACCTGAAGTTCTACTCGGACCGGCGCGGCTACGTCCGTACCACCATCAGCCGCAGCCAGGTCCGCGCGGACTTCCGCGCGGTGAACTCCGTGACCGAGCACGGCGCGGCGGCGTCCACCGTGCGTTCGTTCGTCATCCTCGACGGCCAGCCCGGCCTGCAGGCCGGGTAAGGGAGAGAGCCACAATGACCGCGATCACCGCACTGCTCACCGCGTCCCTGCTCATCCCGAACGTGGTCCTCGGCCCGACCGCGATGACCGCCGAGGCGGTCACGTGGACCACAGCGAACAGCGTCGCCACCGGCGACCAGGACCTGCCCTCCATCGCCATGAACCGCAACGGTCACGTCGCAGTGGTCTGGGAGGACGACCGGGACGGCACCGCCCCGGAGGACGACACCCACAGCGAGATCTACCTGCGGCTGTTCCGCGACGGCACGCCCGCGTACGAGCTGAAGCTCAGCACCGGGGGGACCAGCGGGGCCGCCTGGCGGCACCTCAGCCCCGACGTGGGGCTCGACGACCGGGGCAACGCCGTGGCGGTCTGGGCCGCCGACGGCGACGGCAACGGCGTCTACAACATCCAGTACCGGGTGGTGTCGCCCGCCGGCGCGGTGCTCGGCTCGGGGCAGGCCAACGCCAGCGACGCCGGGCAGCAGATCTGGCCGAAGGTCTCGGTCGACCCGGACGGCGCGCCCACCAACGCCGCCGCCGTCGGCTTCACAGTGGTCTGGGAGGACGTGCAGGGCACCGCTCCCGCCACCGTCAAGGCCGCCGGCTTCACCGCCGCCACCACCAAGGCGTACGAGGTGACGGCCTCGCAGACGACGGGCACGCACCACCGTCCCGACGTGGCGGTGTCCGCCTCCGGCGAGGCGCTGGTGGTCTGGGACGAGGACGCCGACGCCAACGGCTCGTACAACATCGGGCTGACCCGGCTGGCCCGGCCCAACGGTGCCGTGGCGCTGTCGCGGCGGACGGCCAACGCCCAGAGCGGCGGGCAGCAGCAGCGCGCCTCGGTGGCGGCGAACTTCGCCGGCGACTTCACGGTCGGTTGGGAATCCGACCACACCGGCACCCGGGGTGTCTGGGCCCGATCGTTCACCGCCGCGGGCACGGCCCGGCACGACGAGGTTCCGGTCTCCACCGGCGCCGGCGCCACCGCTCCCGCTGTCGGCATCGACGACCAGGACAACGTGGTGGTGGGCTGGACGGTGTCCGGCGCCAACCCGGACGTCTGGGCGCGGGGCCTCAACCCGGACGGCACGTCCACCGGCCGGCTGGCGGCCCAGGCGCTGAGCCAGACCACGACGGGCCGCCAGGAGCACTTCGCGGTCGCCGCGTCGCCCTGGGGCGAGGTGAGCGTCTGCTACACCGACGACAACGACGGCAACACCTTCGACCAGGTGCTCCTCGGCCTGGGCACGACGAACTCCACCTGGCTGATGTCCGCCGACGAGCTGCGCCGACTGAAGGCGCGGGGCACCAGGGCGAGCTGAACACGTTGACCTGGGTCGTCTGACATCTCCCTGTCGGGGAGGGTCAGTCGGCCCGGGGCAGCCGCTCGTACAGGACCAGGGCGGTGAGGATGGCCGTCAGCAGGCCGAGGGCGGCCAGCGCGGGCAGGATCCGGGACACCGGCAGCAGCAGGAGGACGACGCCGATCGCGGCGAGATGGCCCGGCGAGCCGCCGACGGTCAGCCGGAGGAACAGCAGACGACCGATGAGGTAGAGCGCGGCACCGCCGTAGAGCACTGTCGTCGCCGGCCATCCCATCGGCACCCCGGCGGGGTGCCGAGGCTGATCCGTCAGGCTTGCGAGGATCAGGTGGATGCCCAGGGCGAAGTAGACGACCCCGGCGACCAGCGGCAGGTGCGCCAGCGTGTAAGCGTCCGATGCCAACTGCTGACGGCGTCGGGTACGCGGCGAGGCCGAGGTCAGCACCTTCGCGGCCTCCGGGGCGACGCCCACGAAGTAGAGCCACCACAGGCACACGGTCGCGGCGAAGCCGAACACCGCGGCCACCAGCATCGGCCAGGCGATCATGGTCAGGCCCACGCCGGCCCCGGCCGACAGCAGGGACTCACCGAGCACGATGATCAGCACCAGACCGTGGCGTTCGGCGAAGTGGGCGCCGCTGCGGACCTCGCCGAAGCTGGCGGCGGTGGCGATCCGGCCGCCGCCGTAGTCGACGAGGAACGCCACTGTCCACAGCACGGTCTGCGCGGTGCCGCCGAGGACGGCTCCCACCAGGAGCGGAACCCAGGCGAGTGTGGTGGACACGGCGAAGCGCAGGGTCTGCCGGCGGTACTGCGGGTTGCCGGACGAGGCGTAGGTCATCAGGGCGAGGTGCACCCCGCGGACCACGATGTAGGCGATGGCCAGAGTGAGCGGCGGGCTCAACGCGCCGTCGTGGCGCTGCCATGCCTCCGGGATCACCAGGGCGGCCACGAAGATGGCGGCCATCGCCGCGAGCATTCCGGCCAGCACGGGGCCGTTGTCCGCGCGGACCTGGTTACCCAGCCAGGCGTAGCAGCTCCACGCGTACCAGAACCAGAGCAGGAGCAGCAGGCCCTGGTAGAGGGTGAGCGGTCCCAGCGACTCCGCCATGAAACCGATGAGCCGCGTCAGCGCGAAGACCAGGACCAGGTCGAAGAAGATCTCGAAGGTGGTGGCCCGGTGTGCCTCCTCGACCAGCACCGGCCGGGCCCGGTGGACGCGGCTCATCCGCTCATCCTGGTCGGTGCCGCCCCTCGCCGGGGGGCCAACGGCCAGCTACGACGGGATCAGCCGAAGAGCAGGTCGAGGTGGGCGTCCAGCGCGCCCAGCGCCTGCTCGGCGGTGTACTGCCCGCCCAGCAGGTAGACGCCGAGCCCCTCCATCAGCGCCAGTAGGCCGGCCGCTGCGGCGGCGCCGTGCCGGTCGGGCAGGACGCTGGCGATGAACCCGGTGAACTGCGCGGTGTCCTCGTGCAGGCTGGGCGCGGCCGACGGTCGCACCGCCGTGTAGGCGAGGAACGCGAGCGCCACCCGCCCGTTGTCGCGGGTGGCTTCGTCGAGTGGCAGCAGCGCGGCGAGCATCGTGCGCAGCAGCAGCCGAGGCGAGGGGGTCTCGCCCAGCCCTGCCACCGCCTCGGTGACCCGGAGCTGGCTGCGCTCGCGCACCACGCTCAACGCGAACGCCATCATCTCGTCCTTGGTCCGGAAGTAGTGCTGGACCATCCCGGCGGACACGCCGGCCTCGGCGGCGACGTGTCGGAGGCTGACGGCCTCCAGGCCCTGATCCGCGGCGACCCGCATCAGCGCGTCCGCGATGAGGGTGCGTCGCTCCTGGTGATCGACCTTCTTGGGCATGGCCTCGATCGTTTCACAGTGGGTGGCCCGGAGACTCCGCCAGCGCGGCGGTCACCGGCTGACGGTCTGGCTCGCCGGTGTGCCCCGGGCGCTGCGCAGCAGGCCGTCCGGGTCGTCGGCGTACAGTCGCAGCTCGTTGACCGGTGTGGACCCGGTCTTCGGCAGGTCGAAGGTCAGCGGCCGGCGCAGCAGGACGTCGATGCTGGTCTGGCTGCCGACCGAGATGGACACCACCCGCCGGTCGCCCTCCTGCTCGACCTGCACCGACTTGCTCGACGGCAGCGATCGGTAGCGCTTGCGCAGCGCCTCGACGTCGGTCCACGGGATCCAGACGTCGATGCCCCAGCTGAGCCGCACCCGCAGGCCCCGGTCACCCACGACATGCGGGTGGATCGTCATGCTGGCGAACAGGCCGATCATCCAGAGCAGACCCCAGATGCCGAGGCCCAACACGATCCAGCGGGCGGGCCGCCACGGCACCACGTGGGTGACCACCACGTCGAAGATCGGGATCTCCACGACCGAGAGGCCGATGAAGATGCCCAGGATCGGCCTGACCACGCCGAGGTAGCCGAACGGCTCGTCGCCGGGCCCCAGCGGCAGTGGACGACGCCGCGCCCACACGTACAGGCTGCGCCACGTCGCGGCCTCGGCCTCGGCCGCCCGCCGCAGCAGCGGGCCCACCCGCGCCCTGGTCGGTGTCGTCGTGTCGGTCATTGTCGTCCTTCTCGCTCGGAGGCCGAGGGTCGGTGCAGCGTGACGGTGCCGGCGCCGCCGTCCACCGTGACGAGCTGCCCGGTGGTGATGGTCCGGGTGGCGTCCGGCACGCAGATGACGGCGGGAATGCCGTACTCACGGGCCACCGTCGGGCCGTGCGCCATGATCGCGCCGGTCTCGGTGACGAGCGCCGACGCGGTGAGGAACAGCGGGGTCCAGCCCGGGTCCGTGGTCGCGGTCACCAGGACTTCGCCGGGCTCGACGTGGGCGGTGCTCGGGTCGCGCACCACCCGGGCGGGGCCGGTCACCCGGCCCGCCGACGCACCCACTCCAGCGAGCGTCCCGTCGCTGGTCGATGCCGCCGGCAGGACGGTCTCGACATCCGTACCGTCGGAGAGCAGTGCCACCGGTACCGTCCGACGCCGCAGCTCCCGGCGGTGCACGGCCCGTCGAGCGGTCACGGTGCCGCGCAGATCAACACCCTGGTGTACGACTGTGTGCACCTCGTCGAGGGTCAGGAACATGATGTCGTCGGGCTGGTCCAGCAACCCGTTGGCGTGCAGGTCGGCGCCGATGAGCAGCAGTTGGCGACGGGTCTCGCGCAGCGGGTACAGCCCGGCGAACTTGCCGGCCTCGCGCAGGCCGGCCAACGACCGCGCCCGGCGCAACAGGAAAGCGGCGATCCCGCCCCGCACCGGCCGCCGACGGCGAGCTCGGGTGACCAGTTCCTCCAGCGCTGTCTCCGCCGCTGCGGCGGCCCGCTGGAAGCGCTGGTCGGGACCCTGGTGCGGATCGGTCACCCGCAGGTAGTTGGCGACCGCGGCGAAGACCGGTGTGGGGTCCTCCGCCCAGCGCGGCACTCCGAGGTCGACTTCGGCGACGCCCCGGTGCCCGTAGACGTCCAGGAAGGCCGCCATGCCGATGTCGGGCAGCGTCCCGCGCAGGTGGCGTGCGGCCAACTCGGCCGGCGGGGTGTCCAGGAGAAGCTGCCGGTGGTCGCCCACGCCCTGGGCGAGCCGCCACAGGGCCAGGTCCATCTCGATGGTGACGTTGTGCGGCATGCCGCCGAGCACGGTGTGGATCTCGTCGGGGCCGGCGACGCCCTTGAGCAGCGCGGCCGGTAGGGCGGCGGCGAGCATCCCGGCGACGATCGGCCACATGATCGCGTCGGCGCTGTCGTCGGCCTCGGCGTCCTGCGCCTGCACGAAGCGCAGCCGGTCGGCGGTGGTACGCAGCTCGGCGGGGGCTGCTGAACTCACCCTCAGCTGTTCGATCGCCTCGAACATCCGGGTCCGCGCGGCCTCGGGACGGGCCAGCGCCCGCAGGATGCCCACCACCGCGCGGCGGGCCGTCCGCAGCGACGCGGCGCCCGGCGCCCCACCGCGCCGGGCGCCGCCGCTGGTCGGGGCGAACCGGGGATCGGCCAGCACGTGCTGCATCACCGCCTGGGCGCGCGGCCCGAAGTCGACGGCCAGGAGCTTCACCAGCCGCTTGCGGGACGACCGGTCACGGGCGAGGTCGGTCAGGTCACCGTAGAGGCGGCCGCCGATGTCGACGATCTCGACCCGCACCCCGAGCGCGGCGAGCATCGCGGCGATCTGCGTCCGCAGAGTCGACATGCCCATCGGGGTGACCGGTTGCAGCATGCCCTGAACGTGCCCGAACTCCAGGTAGACGCGGGGGAGGGGCTTCTCGCTGAGCGGTGGGGCGGGGAACAGGCTGGTGATCGGCCGGGACTGGAGGAGCCACAGCACGTCGTCCGCGTCGATCGCCCACTCGACATCCTGCGGGCAGCCGAAGTGGGCCTGCAACCGTTCGCCGACGGCGCGGAGGCGGGCCAGTTGCGTGGACGTCAGGCATCCGGCCTCGGTGCGCGCGACGTCGTCGAGGATGTAGTGGTCGACGGCGGCGGCGCCGTCCACCACTGTCGTACCGAGGCCCGCAGCGGCGTCGACGGCCATCTCGTCGCGGCCCCCGGTCAGCGGGTTCGCCGTGAACAGCACTCCCGCCACCGCGGGTGTGACCATGCGCTGCACGACGACGGCCATCCGCACCGTCTGGTGATCGATGCCGCGGGCGTCGCGGTAGGCGGTCGCGCGGTCGCCGTGCAGCGAAGCCCAGCATTTCTCGATGGCGGCGATCAGCTCGGCGGTGCCGGTGACGTTGAGGACGGTGTCCTGCTGCCCGGCGAAGCTCGCGTCCGGCAGGTCCTCGGCGGTGGCGCTGGAGCGCACCGCCACCGGGCCCGCGCCGAGGCGCTGGTACGCGGCGACGACCTCGACCGTGGGGACGACGCCGAGCCGGTGTGCCTCGGTGGTGACGCAGAAACCGTCGGGGACCCGCTCGCCGTGCCGGATCAGCTCGCCCAGCCCGGCAGCCTTGCCGCCGACCAGGGCGGTCATGGCGGCGGTCACCTCGGACAACGCGATCACGTGCATGGGAGCCCACTCTCGTTGCAATACGACTGCATTGTATCCGACGGTATCTCGTTTGCGGTGCGACTGCAATGTCACCGCTGCGGGTGCGTCACCTCGGGATCGGAACGTTGCTGGGATCTGCCATGCTCGGGCCGGTGACGACCGGTCGCCCCACCAGATCCCGCTCCCACCGCCGCCCTCGAAGCCGTGCCATCCGTCTCCTGCTCGCGCTCGTCGCGGCGGCGGCCGTCCTGGGCGTCGCGGTGGTCGCGGTGCCGATGCTGCGACCGGCCGGGCCGCGCCCGCTCTTCCAGATGCCGGTGACCTGCGGCGAGACGTGGCAACTCAGCACCTACCCCGGTCACGACGACTACGACGTCGACTTCTTCCCGGTCGAGGGCGAGACGTGGGGGCGGCCGGTGCTCGCCTCGTACGCCGGCACCGTCACAGTGGCGGGCATCAACGGCTCGTTGGGTGGTCGGAACCCGGAGAACCCGGACGGCCCACGGGGGCGCGGCGGCGGCTACTGGGTGAAGATCGACCATGGCGGCAAGTGGGAGACGCAGTACCTGCACATGCTCGAACCTCCGCTGGTCACCGTGGGTCAGAAGGTCGCCCAGGGTGACCAGATCGGGCGGCTCGGCAGCACCGGCAACTCCGGAGCCCCGCACCTGCACTACGAGCAGCGTCGCGGCTGGGAAAAGGTCGAGACCCACTTCGACGGGACGCCGTCGGGCATCACCACCGACGAACGCGAGCAGATCCTGCGGCGGGTGAGCAACAACTGCCCGGCCGTCTCCTGAGGACCGCAGTTTGCCCGGCACGGCTCGCGGGCACTGATTCGGGAGACAGCGCAGACGCAGGGAGGAGCCGGTCATGGCCAAGGGTGACGTCGACACGTACCACGAGGACGGGCAGTGGAAGAACAAGCCGGAGGGCCAGGAGCGGGCCAGCAGCACGCATGACGTGAAGGCTGACGCGCAGGCCCAGGGCCGCGAGATGGCGGCCGACCGCGGCGTCGAACACGTGATCAAGAAGCAGGACGGCACGATCGGGGAGAAGAACACGTACCCCCGCAGCCGCGACCCTCGGGACATCGAGGGCTGACGGCTTCCGTCTCAGCGGACCGACCTCCCCGGCGTGACCGAGGGGGTCGGTCCGCTTTTGCGCGGCCGGGTACCCCAGTCGGCTTTATCCTCGTAAGAGAAATATGGGTGTTTTAGGGGGATATAGTCCAGCTCGGGACTGGAGTGAAAACTGGGAGTGGGCATGTCGTTTCGGGGCCGGCGTCGTCCGAGCAGAATCGCAACGCTGGCGGTAGCCGTGACCGTGGGAGTTCTCGCGGTCGCGCCGCTCCCGGCCTCGGCGGCCGGCTCGGTGCTGTTCGACCAACCCTTCCACAACAACACAGCGAATGGCATCGGCGCGGTGGCGGTGCCAGCAGTGCCCGGTCTCCTCGCCACCAACGCCGCCTGCCTGAGCGCGGCGGGCAACTCCACCATCGGCCCACTGCTCAGTTGCACCACCTCCACCGACCCGCAGGGCTCCGGCAAGCTGCGCCTCACCCCCGCCGCCATCACCCGCCAGGGTGGAGTGTTCGGCGCGGTGAGCGTGCCCACCTCGCAGGGGCTGCACGTCACCTTCAACACCTACCAGTACGGCGGCATCAACCCCGGGGCGGACGGCCTCGCCTTCGTCCTGGCCGCCGTCGACCCGGCCAACCCGAGACCCCCGTCCACCCTCGGCCAGCCGGGCGGCTCGCTGGGCTACTCGGCGGCGTTCAACGGAGTGTCGGCGGGCCTCTCCAACGGCTACCTCGGCATCGGGCTGGACGTCTTCGGCAACTTCAGCAACAGCACCTACCAGGGGACCGGCTGTACGAACCCGCCGTACATCTCGACCACCAACGGCCGGGTCCCCGGACAGGTCGTGGTCCGGGGGCCGGGCCGCAACGCGGTCGGCTACTGCGCGATCAACAGCACCGCCGGAAGCACCTCGTCTCCCGCCCTGCCGCTGCGGGCCGCCACCCGGGCCGCGTCAGTGGTGCCGGTCGAGGTGGTCATCAACACCACCGCCTCGCCGTTCACCACCGACTCCGGAATCACCACTCCCGCCGGCCAGTACCGGATCAGGTTCACCCCGGTCGGGGGTGCCGCCCGCACCCTGGCGGGCGAACTTCCGGTCGTGGCACCGAGCCTGTACCCGTCGCCGACCTGGCTGAACGCCAGCGGTTACCCCCGGCAACTCGCCTTCGGCTGGGTGGGTTCGACCGGCTCGGTCACCGACTTCCACGAGGTCGACGACGCGCGGGCGGTCAGCTTCAACCCGGTACCGGACCTGAACGTGACGCAGACCAGCGCGGTCGGCGCCGCCCCGCAGCCCGGAGACCCGGTCACCTACTCGATCACCGCCGGGGTCGATGCCGGCGCCACCGAGACGTCACCGATCTCGGTCACCCAGACCGTGCCCGCCGGTGTCGTCCCACGCGCCGCGTACGGCTCCGGCTGGGTCTGCGCCGCGCCGTCCGGACAGACCATCACCTGCACCAACAGCAACGGCCCGTTCGCCGGCGGCACCTCCCTGCCGCCCATCACCGTCGTCGCGACCGTCACCGGCACCGGCGTGACGCCGACGCAGATCCAGACCGCGACGGTGGCGACCTCGTCGTCGATCGACGCGAACCCGGGCCTGGCCACCAGCACCACACCGGTAGCGCCGGCCACCGCGCCCAGCGGCGTCACAGTCACCCCGGCCCAGAGTTCGGTCTCCGGGGGCATCCCGGTGACCGTCGGCGGCAGCAACCTCACCGGAGCGACAGCGATCACCATCGGTACGGCCGCCGAGCAGCAGGCTGGCACGTCGGTGCTGCTGGTGCCGTGCACCTCCGGCCCGGCCGCCGGTTGCTTCACTGTGAACCCCAACGGCACCCTCGCCATCTCCACCATGCCCGCCCGGTCCAGCCCGG
Organism: Micromonospora hortensis; assembly: GCF_022230935.1. Classification (NCBI taxonomy): domain Bacteria; kingdom Bacillati; phylum Actinomycetota; class Actinomycetes; order Micromonosporales; family Micromonosporaceae; genus Micromonospora; species Micromonospora hortensis. The sequence goes on along the minus strand of NZ_JAKKFE010000033.1, from coordinate 195,841 downwards.
CGACGGTCACCGTCAGCGTCGTCACCCGGGGCTCCGCCGGGTCGGCGAACTTCGTCTACGCGTCCACACCGGGCACACCGACCGCGCCCACAGCGGTCGCGGGCGTCTCCAGCGCCACGGTGAGCTGGACCGCGCCGGCGAACAACGGCAGCCCGATCACCAGCTACCTGATCACCCCGATCCGGGACGGCGTCACCCAACCGACTGTCACCTTCGACGCCTCCACCACCAGCCGCACCCTGACCGGGCTGACTGTGGGCTCGTCGTACACCTTCCGGGTCGCGGCGGTGAACGCGTTCGGGACCGGCGCGGCCAGCCCGCCCTCGGCGGCGGTGGTCCCGTACACGGTGCCGGGAGCGCCGACGAACACAGCGGCCACCGCCGGAACCAATGCCGCCACTGTCAGCTGGACGGCCCCGGCCAACGGCGGATCGCCGATCACCGGCTACACAGTGACGCCGTATCTCGGCGCGGTGGCACAGACACCCCGGGTCTTCAGCGGAACCGCAACGACCCAGATCGTCACCGGGCTGACCGCCGGTGCCACGTACACCTTCCGGGTGGCCGCGACGAACGCCGGCGGGACCGGCCCACAGTCGGCCCCCTCCGGGTCGGTGACTGTCAACGCGTCGCCGACGCTGACCTTCCCACCGCCCCCACCCGGCAAGGCGTACGAGCCGTACCAGTATCAGCTCACAGTGACCGGCGGCACCGGCCCGTTCACCTGGTCGGTCAGCGCCGGGAGCCTGCCCGCCGGGCTGACCCTCGACCCGGTCACCGGCCTGCTCTCCGGCACGCCCACAGTGTCCGGGACGTTCCCGTTCACCGTCCGGGTGACCGACTCGTTCGACCAGTCCGCGACCCGACCGGTCGACCTGGTCATCACCCCGCTCGGTGGGCTGTCCATCAGCGTCCCGGCGATCTCGGCGCTCGGCACCGTCAGCTCGGGCACGACCGGGGTATCGGGTCAACTCGGCCCGGTGACCGTCACCGACGACCGTGGGCCGTTCTCCGGCAACTGGGTCAGCGTCGTCTCCAGCACGAACTTCACCACGGGCTCCGGCTCGGGTGGCGAGACCATCCCCAACAGCAACATCACGTACGCCTCCGGGCCCGTCGTCGCCAGCACCGGGGTCGGATCCTTCGTCCCGCAGCCCGGGGCGGTGCTGAACACGCCGCGTACGGCCGCCGGGTGGTCCGGCCAAACGGGAGGCCCGAATTCCGCCACCTGGAACCCCACGCTGTTCGTGACGCTCCCGTCCGGGGTGGTGGTCGGCGACTACGTGGCGGTCGTGACGCACTCCGTCATCTGAACCCCGGCCCGACACCCCTCGCCCGCCGCCCCGCCTCTTGGATCGTGAAGTTGTGGTGGGGACAAATCGTTTTGATTGCGCCCAGGTCGGCCAGCACAAGTCCATGATCGACTCGGTCAGACGTCGCTGCCCGGCCGTTCCGGAGGGAACGGCCGGGCAGTCTCTGGTCCGGGGACGTCAGGCCAACTGGGTGCGCTGCCGGCGGACGAGGTACCAGCCGCCGAGGGTGACCAGCACCAGCAGGGCGACCCCACCGACCGTGTAGACCAGCCAACTCGGCCCGCTGGACGTCGCGACAGTCATGGGCGCCGCGACGGGTAGGACGATCTTCCCGGTCGCTGTGCGTTCCACGGTGCCGCTGGCGAGCTTCGCGTGCACGTCCCAGGTCCCGGCGGGCAGGGCCTGGTTGACCTCGATCCGAACCTGACCGCTCTGGCCGGGCAGGATCGTCACGCCGTTTGTCACCTTGAACGGACCGGCCTGCACCGCCGCCTTGTTCAGCGACAGGGTGCCGGTCATGTCCAGCGCGCGTTCGCCGGTGTTGGTGACCTTCGCGGTGACCACTGGGAACTCACCGGTTCCCGGCTCCGCGGCCAACCCTTCGATCCGGAAGTCAGTTGGCGGCTCACCACCCGGGCCGATGTCGAGGTAGACCCGGATGCCCACCCGGTGGATCTGGGTGACGTTGCCGGTGCGTTCCTTCGCGCTGGTGACCTGCGCCCAGATCGCCGCGTACCGCTCGCCCTTCGATGCCTTCCTCGGCACGGCGAGTTCGACCTCGACCGGTTGCCGCTCGCCCGGGTCCAGCTCCATGGTGGCGGTCTTCAGCCGGATCCACCCGCTCAGTTCGTTTCCCGTACGCCCCTCGGGCACCGTGAAGGCGTTGTTCTCGACCGACGCTGCGCCGGAATAGAACTCGATCTTCTGCGTCTCGGCGGAGGTGTTCTGCACCTCGACCCGGCGGTTGATCGTCGTCCCGGGCTTCAGGTGATCCACGATGTAGACTTGGGCCCGGGGGTCCTGCACCCGACTGGCCGGGATGTCCAGCATCCGGATGCTGATCGCGGCTTCCTCGGCCGGCTCCTGTCGCTGCTCCCGCACGGCAACGGCTGGTGCCGCCGAAACCCCGAGCGCCACGAGGGCGACCGAGGCCAGCAGCACCAGCCGGCCGAGCGGCTCAGAACACCGAATGTGTCACCGTCCCCGTGTAGACACCCTGGACGGTGCCGACGGGTACGTCCACCACCAGGGTCGGGTTCCAGGTGGCGAAGTTGTTGCCGGTGCCGCCGGTGTGGGTCATCGCCGTCTGGGGGACGTTGATGATCACTGCCTGGGCGGCGGTGGGCTGACCCGGTGTGAAGGTGCCGCCACCGGCGGTCGCCGTGGCGGGACCGGACCAGTACCGGACGTTGATGTTGGGGATCGTCTCCCCGGAGGAGCCACCACCGGTGACGAAGTCGGTGGAGATGACGTTGGCGGTCCAGTTGGGGGTGAGCGATCCGCGCTGGTCCAGCACGGTGACCGGGCCGAGCTGACCGGAGATGGTCGAGCCCTCCACGCCGTGGCCGATGTTCGCCGTCGCGGGCACGGTGATCGACAGGCCACCGGCGGCGTCGACGGTGAGGGTCACGATCGTGTCGCCCGTGGTGTCCGCGGCGGCCGGTCCGGCGAGCGCGACGACGGCGGCGACGCCGGCCAAGCCCGCGAGAATCTTTCTACGCATCGAGTCTCCTTTGTCCTAAAGAACCCTGGGAAGCACTTAAGAGACTAACTACGCAAAACACCCATCAGGGCGTGAATGACGCGAGCATCACCCGGTGAGGCATTCGATGATCGTGCTCGATCCTGGATGTCGTGGTGTCGTGCGCGCGGCAGGGGCCTCTCTCCTGGATCGAGCGCGATCATGGGTGGCCCGTCCTGCCCGCTCGGCCGTCGTCAAGGGCGCGCACGGCAAGGGCTCGGCGCCGTGTCGGCCGCCGAGCCCTTGCGAGCGGATTCAGGCCGCGACCACGTACGGGAACGTGGCGGAACGGGCGACCTTGGTGACCTCCGAGGTGAGGCCCGCCGTGGTGCCGGTGTTGAGGACCAGGGAGAACATCACCTCGGCGGCGTTGTCGGCCAGGGTGCGTCCGTTGCGGACCGCGAAGCCGAAGTTCGCGGCCGTGCCGACCTTGTACGACAACACGTCGGGGTAGAGCTGTCGGGCGACGCTCCAGCCGTACGCCTGCGGGTCCGGTGCGGTGCCGTTCGCCTTGACCACCCCGGCGACCGCGTTCGCGATCTCCTCGCCGCCCTCGGTGAGGTCGTTGCTGGGGTGCCGGAAGTTGGCGGGGTCGGAGAAGTCGGTGTCGTGGGGCCAGAAGATCGGCCACATCATGGGGTGGCCGGCGCGGTTGATCTGCCGCCATCCGCCGGCGTCGGTGGCCAGCATGGTGCGACACCACACGCCGATCTCGGTGCCGTCGCGCAGCAGTGGTTCGTCGTGGGAGACCTCGAGGACGATCGACTCGACTGTGGTGCCGGCAAAGCTGTTCTTGGCCTGGTCGACCCGCCACGCGGAGCGGTCCACAGGCGAACCGTTCTTGACCGCGCCGTTGATGGTGGCGAGTTCGTCGAGGTCGACGTAGAAGGGGTCGGTGATCCGGCCGGCCCAGATCCGGACGTTGCCGCCGGTGGTCACCTCGCCGGTGCGCCCCTCGGCGATGGGGGTGCCCATCGCGGCGTCGTCGCGGGCGTCCGCGCCGGTGAGCTCGTACAACTGGAGGGCCTGCCGGGCGTCGCCGTCCGGCTCGCCGAAGGCGAACCGGTAGGTCAGGTCCTCCGCCTCGGTGCCGTTGATGTGGATCTTGATCTCGTAACGCGCCTCGGCGTGGAAGCCGCGCTTGATGTCGGCCTTGGTCACCGAGCTGTTGACGTCCATGACGAACACGGTGGCGCGGTCGCCGTTGAAGACGTAAAGGTCGTCGATGTACAACTGGCCGCCCTGGGCGGCCAGGGGCGTATCGAGGTGGTGCGACATGAGCTCACTCCCGGAACTGCCGGATTCTGGACTAATCCGACCATAGTGGGCGTGAGCCTGGCCTCCCCGCCCATCGAGCTAATCCGGTTCGAGGAGGTGGGTGGAGGCCGCAACGGCGGTGGGCCGCCCGAAGTTCCCCTCGGACGGCCCACGCCTTCGCGCTCGGCTGATCAGATGCGAGACCACTTCTGGTTGGCGGCGCCGAGGCAGTCCCACAGGTGCAGTTTGCCGCCGTTGTTGGGGTTGGCCTCCCGTACGTCCACGCACTTGTTGGCGTTGAGGTTGACCAGGTCGCCGGAGGCGTTGAGGGTGAAGCGTTGCGCCGTGTTGCCGTTGCAGCTGACGAGGTTGACCTCGGTGCCGTTGGCGGTGCCGGCCCAGGCCGGGTCCATGCACTTGCCCATCGCGCGGACGGTCCCGTCGGAGGCGAAGGTCCAGCTCTGGGCCGCCGTGGTGTTGCAGTCCCAGATCTGGAGTTTGGCGCCCTCGACCGGGTTGGCGCCGGGGATGTCGATGCAGCGACCGCTCTGCGCACCCCGGATCCGGTTGGTGCCGGGAGCCGGGTCGCCCCCGCCACCCGAGGTGTAGCTGGACACCCGGACGTAGTCGACGAGCATCTGCTGCGGGAACTGGGTCGAGCCGTCCGGGTAGCCGGGCCAGTTGCCACCGACCGCCACGTTGAGAATCATGAAGAAGGGGTGGTCGAACACCCAACGGTTGCCGCCGAGCCGAGCGGGATCGACCCGGTGATACTGCACCCCGTCGACGTACCAGGTGATGACGTTCGGTTCCCAGTCCACCCGGTAGGTGTGGAAGGTGTCGGCGAGCGGCGCGCCGAGGGTGCGGCTGCCCGTGATGCCGCCGCCGCCGGAGTAGCCGGGCCCGTGCACGGTGCCGTAGACGGTGTTGGGCTCCCTGCCGATGTTCTCCATGACGTCGATCTCGCCAGCGTCGGGCCACCCGCCGCCGGTGCCGAGCATCCAGAAGGCAGGCCAGATGCCCTGACCACGAGGAACCTTGATCCGGGCCTCGAACCGCCCGTACGTCTGGGTGAAGGTGGCCGCCGTCAGCAACCGTGCCGACGTGTACTCACAGCGCCCGTAGTGGCACTGGTAGTTGGCGGGATTGTCCCGGCGGGCGGTGATGACCAGGTTGCCCTGGCCGTCGTGGACGGCGTTGCTGGTGCTGTTCGTGTAGTACTGCCGCTCGTTGTTGCCCCAGCCGCCACCGCCGGTGTCGAACCGCCACTTGTTCTGGTCGACGGGCGTGCCGGCGGGGGAGTTGAACTCGTCCTGCCAGCTGATGGGGCCGATGGCGGCCTCGGCCCGGTCGGGGTGCGCCGGGACGACGAGCGCTGTCGCGGTCGCGACGAGGGCGGCCGCCAGGAGTACGAGGGGGCGGAAGCGGAGGCTGGGCCGGGCTGTGAACACGGGAGGCTCCTCAGCTTGGGGGTGGTGGAGGCGGTTTACCAGGATAGAGAGCGCTCTCTTTAGCGAAGCATGTCGATATCATGTCTTTCTGTCAAGAGTGTTTCCAATATCACGACCGTCCGTTACCGCCCGATGCTGACCAGTGATCGGCGGCGCGCGGACGCCGGTCGTCGCCATCACGCTGCTCGATGCCTCCGAGATGGACGGCGCCGACCCATCGACGGAGTTCGGCGCGGCCGAGGGTTACTCGATAGCGGTCGAATCGACCCTTCCTATTGCCGTGGGGCGTCCACGCGGGACAGGATGACGAGGCGTGCCGGAAACTTTCCCGTAACCTGCGCGCTGCTGGTCTCTGTCACAAGGAAGTGGGAGTCAGTCATGAGCGAGGCGTCGACGGCGCTGGGTGTGCGCCTCTACCCGGATCTGGTCGAGCGGGGCGGCCTGGCCCCCGCGCTGATCGAAACCGCTGCCCACCACGGGCTCGACGTCGGTCGGGTGACAGCGCCGGAGCAGGGGCGGGCCCGGTTCACCTGCGCCGAGCTGCACTCCGACGAGGGCGTGGTCTGTGTGGGGCTGGGCTCGCAGGCCCGGTACTTCATGATTGACCTGCGCGTCTCGGGAGAGGTGCTCGCCCGCGGTGACGTCATGGACCTGGTGCAGGTCGCCCAGGTGGCCGCCGCCTGGCGCGCCGGCCTGACGGTCGCCGAGCTGACCGCCCGGTTCCCGTTCATGGAGGAGATCAAGCACCGCCCAGCGCCGGTGGCCCAGGTCAGCTAGTCGGCGGGGCCGGGCGGTCAGCAGCGCAGCCGAGGTGGCAGTGGTGACTCCGTACCGGCACCCCGGTTGAGATAGGTCGACTGGACGAAGTCGACGAGGCGCTCCGCGTCGGTCGCGATCGAGGCCAGTCCGAACGAGACGCGGACCGCGCCGCCCGTCGGCAGCCCCAGCGCGTCAAGGTACTGGTCGATCGTGTCGACCCCCGCCAACAGCCGCTGCCGCATCGACGTCCGGCTCATCCCGAACGCGCCCTCAGCCGCGCCCGGGTTGCAGAAACAGCCGGTACGCAGGGACAGACCGGCCGCTGCCGCCTCCCGCGCCACGAGCCGCTCGTCGACCAGCGTGCCGTCCGGGTGACGGAGGTTGAAGGTCACTGTGCCCCCGCGCCCCGCACCCGTCGCCGGCCCGTACACCTGGACCAGTGGCCCGCCGGTGTCGTGCCGCAGGGTGGCCAGCCGCTCCAGCAGCCACTCGGTGAGCAGGCCGACCCGGGCATGGACGACGTCGACGCCGATCGAGTCGAGCCAGCGCAACCCGAACTCCACGTCCGGAATGCTCAGGAAGTTGAGCGTGCCGTCCTCGAACGCCGACTCGTCGTCCATCGGCCGGTGCCAGTCGCCCTGCACGCTCACCGCGCGGATCGTGCCGCCGGCGAACCACGGTCGGCGCAACCGGGCCAGCGCCGAACGGCGGGCCAGCAGCGCGCCGACCCCGGTGGGGTAGCCGAAGAGCTTGTACCAGCTCAGGCAGACGAAATCCGGCCGTACGACGCTGAGGTCCAGTCGGTTCGTCGGCGCGAAGGCGGCAGCGTCGAGCAGCACGTCGTAGCCGCGCTGGTGGGCAAGCTCCACCCAGCCCAGCGGGTGTTGCACACCGGAGAAGTTGCTCTGCGCCGGATAGGCGAACAGCCCGCGCCGACCGGGCCGACCCCGGCGACGGGCCAGGCCGCCACTGCCGGCGTCGAGCGCCGCGACCAGGTCCGACTCGGCGACCCGCAGCTCCGGGCCGCTCAGCGGTAGGTAGCGTACGGACGCGCGGGCCGACCGGGCGTACTCGCGGATGCCGTTGACCGAGTTGTGGTTGTCCCAGGTGAGCGTCAGCTTCGCGGTCCGGCCGAAGTCGTACGCCTCGCCGACCAGCCGGCAGGCGCCACTGGCGTTCGGGGTGAAGACGACGGCGTACTCGTCCGGGTCGGCGCGGAAGTAGTCGAGCACCGCGCGTCGCGCCGACTCCACCAGCGACCCCGCCGCCACGCTCGTGGGGTTCTCCGAGTGGGGGTTGCTGTACAGGCCGGCGAGTAACCGGTCGTGGTGATTGCGCACCTGCGCCTGGGCGGCCACCCCGGCTCCGGCGTAGTCGAGGTACACCTGCCCGTCGGTGTCCAGGTGTCGGTACTCGGTGGCCCGCAGCTCGTCGATCCGGCCGGTGGCGGCGTATCCCGGCAGCGCCGTGGGGGAGCCCGGCGGCGTCGGGTCAGGACCCACGACGTGGATCCCGTCGGAGCAGTACCGCCCAGGCCGCGCCCAGGAAGAGCAGGACGAAACCGCCGAGCACCAGCCAGTCGACCCACACCGGCCGAGAGAAGCTGTCGCCGTACGTGGCCAGCAGCGGCGGGCCGAGCGGGGAGCCACCGTCGCGCCAGAGCCGCTCCACACCGGCGGTGTGCCCGAGGCCCTCGAACGCCCAGCGGTTCGACATCGCGTAGCTGAGCCACTGACCGCCGACCGCCATGGCCGGCACCGGCAGGATCGCGCCGACGAACAGCACCTGTGGGAAGCAGAGCATCGGCAGCATGAGCGTCGCCTGGGCCGCGTCGGACACGGCCGCCGAGCAGAGCAGGCCGAGGGCGAGCGCCGCCGTCGAGGAGAGCAGGAGGGTCGCGTACAGGGCGGCGAAGTCGGCGCCGCCGACCGGCGGTAGCCGGTCCATGCCGCGCAGCACCCCGAGCAGGGCCAGGTCCACCAGGGCCAGCAGCGGCAGCAGCACCGCGACCTTCGCCAACAGGTACGGCACCAGCCGGACACCGGCGAGCCGCTCCCGGCGCAGGATCGGCAGCTCGGTGCAGATCTGGAGGAGCCCGTAGGTCAGCCCGAAGAAGAAGCCGCCGAACGCGATCCAGAACAGGATCATCACGGTCACCGTCGGGCTGGGGCTGGTCGGCTCGAACGCTCCCGGGCGGAACAGCAGCGCGAACATACCGAGCACCATCAGCGGCGAGCCGAGCAGGATCGCCAGGGTCAGCCGGTTGCGGACGACGATCTCCGCGTTGCGCGCGGTGAGGACGGCCCACTGGCGCAGCCGGCCGACGCGCCGGGGCGGCGTCGCGGAGACGTCACCGTCGTCGGTGGTACCTGACGGCCCCTCGGTCGCGCGCTGCTCGGCGAAGCGGTCGGGCCACTCGGCGGGTTGCGTCGCTTCGTCGAGCCGGAGGTGCACCTCGGCCAGGGACCGCACGCCGAAGAACTCCCGGGCGGCGGCCGGGGTGCCGGTGAACGCCAGTCGGCCCTGACGGGTCAGCACGACGACCCGGTCGCAGTGGTCCACGTCGGTGATCTGGTGGCTGGTCAGCACGACGGTGGCGCCCGTGTCCGCGAGCGCCCGGAGCACCCGGAGCAGTTCCACGGCGATCGCCGGGTCCAATCCGGAGGTGGGCTCGTCCAGGAAGAACACACCGGGCCGGGTGAGCAGCTCGACGGCGATGCTGGCGCGCTTGCGCTCACCGCCGCTGAGCAGGCCGACCGGCGTGGTGGCCCGGTCGGTGAGTCGCAGCTCGGCGAGCACCTCCGCGACTCGGTCACTGATCTCGGCGGGCCCGGTGGTGGAGGGCAGGCGCAGTCTGGCGGCGTACCGCAGGGTGCGGGCCAGGGGCAGCTCGCGGTGGATGATGTCGTCCTGCGGAACGATTCCGATGGTGCCGGCCGCGGTGGTGCCGTCGTACGTCACGGTGCCCGATGCCGGATGCTGTACCCCGGCGAGGATCTCCAGCAGGGTGGTCTTGCCGGCGCCGCTGGCGCCGATGATCGCGACCAGCTCGCCCGGCGCGATGCTCACTGAGATGTCGGTCAGGATCCGGCGACCGCTCCGGACGCTCTGACCCAGTCCCTGAGCGGCGATGCCGACACCGGCACGCGGGGGAGACGTGGTCTGCTCGGTCGTCATGTCGAGTGCTCGATCCGGTCGGGGAGTGGTCCGCCTGAATATCGTGCCTCGCCGATGCTACTGAGCGGCCGCGCAGCGCGCCCCGGAGTGGACGGTCAGCGACCGTCGTCCGTTCAGCCGGTGGTGGTCCGCGCCTGGAGGAGGTCGAGGCAGTTGCGCCACAGCGTCTCCAGCTGGGTCGGATCGTTGAGCAACTTCGCGAGAAGGACCCGCCCTTCGATCTGCGCGACGATCGATCGGGCGGCCTCCCGGCTGTCGACCGCCGGGCCCGCCAGGCCGCGCTCCTTCGCCTCGACGACGACCTGCTCGATGAGGCTGATCTGCTCCTCGAAGATCTCCTGGAGCCGGCCGCGGATCTCCTCGGCCTGGTTGCTGAGTTCGAGGGCGAGGTTGCCGAACAGGCAGCCCGCGACCACGCCGGCCTTCTGCTGGCCGACGAGCTGGATCTCCTCGGTGGCCTCGAACAGGTCCCGGAGTCGCTGTAGCGGGTCGCGCTCGCTGCCGAGCAGTTGCTCCCACTGGCGTCGCTGGGTGATCCAGTGCTCGTCGATGACGGCGCGGGCGAGCGCCTGCTTGGACTCGAAGAAGTAGTAGAAGCTGCCCTTCGGCACGCCCGCCGCCGCGCAGATTTCGGCCACGCCGAGCGCCGTGTAGCCGCGCTGCTCGATCAGCGTGGCGGCCGCGTCGAGGATCTTGTTCTTCGCGTCACTGGTTCGACCCATGCCTCGACGATACACGACCGGTCGGCTAGCTTTTAGTAGACCAGTCGTCTAGCGAAGGTGGTTCCCTCATGAACAGCAGTCAGAGCCAGAAGGTCGTCGTTATCACCGGTGCCTCCCAGGGCATCGGCGCCGACCTCGTGGCCGCCTACCGCAAGCTCGGGTACGGCGTCGTGGCGACCTCGCGCTCGATCGGCGCGTCCGACGACCCGGAGATCGTCACCGTCCAGGGCGACATCGCGGAGGCCGACACCACCGAGCGGGTGGTACGTGCCGCACTGGACCGCTTCGGGCGGATCGACACTCTCGTGAACAACGCCGGTGTCTTCGTCGCCAAGCCGTTCACCGACTACACCGACGAGGAGTTCGACCTGGTCACCGGGGTCAACCTCGCCGGCTTCTTCCACCTCACCCGCCGCGTCCTGCCGCACCTGCTGGCCGGGGGCTCGGGGCACATCGTCAGCATCACGACCAGCTTCGTCGACCAGCCCAGTTCGCACGTTCCGTCGGTGCTCGCGTCGCTGACCAAGGGCGGCCTCAGCTCGGCCACCAAGTCCCTGGCCATCGAGTACGCGGCCCGGGGCGTACGGGTCAACGCCGTCGCGCCCGGCATCATCAAGACCCCGATGCACCCGGTCGAGACGCACGAGACGCTCGCGGGCCTGCACCCGGTCGGCCGGATGGGCGAGACCAGCGACGTCGTCGACGCCGTCCTCTATCTCGAGTCCGCCCCGTTCGTCACCGGCGAGATCCTGCACGTCGACGGCGGCCAGAACGCGGGTCACTGATCCCGCACACCGAGCGGGCCGCAGACTCCCACGGAGGCAGGATCCGCACCGCGGTGCGGATCCTGGTCTGTGCCGTCACGAACTGCGCATAAGGGATTTTCGGGCTCTGACCCGTCGTCCGGTGCCCATCGCTCCCGGGTGGTGACCGTCGATGCGTGCGGGCGGTAGAGGCGTGGGTCACATCAGCCGCCAGGGGCTCGCGGTACGCCTCGTGTACGGCGCTGGGCTGGTGCCCGATTCCCAGTATTCGATGGCGTGACGTGTGCGCTGCGTTACCGGATGCACCGTGCCCGAGGCATCTTGCCTGGTGGGAAAGCTGCGGGAACGGCCGGGGTCGATTGGCGCGTTGTCGCAGGTGGGCGTGGGTGCTGCGGTCGGGCCTCGGGTCCCGGGAGGGACTGTCGTTGCCGCTGTGGCGGACGAACACTGTGCGACATCTATATTGCCGGATTGTTACTTTTTCAACAGTCCCTCGCCTTGCGGATGGCCCTCCGGCCGCAATACGTTGCCGTCAACAACAAAACCAAGTGAAGGTTCAACCTTCCGGAGGCAACCGATGACGTTGGCGAGGTGGTACGAGCGATGAGCGACGTGCCCATCCTCCTTGAGATGCGCTCCATCACCAAGGAGTTTCCCGGAGTCAAGGCCCTCTCCGACGTCAACCTGGTGGTTCGCGCCGGCGAGATCCATGCCATCTGCGGCGAGAACGGCGCGGGCAAGTCCACCCTGATGAAGGTGCTCAGCGGGGTGTACCCCCACGGCACCTACGACGGCAAGATCATCTACCAGGGGTCGGAGAGCAAGTTCTCCGACATCCGGGCCAGTGAGAACGCCGGCATCGTGATCATCCACCAGGAGCTCGCGCTCATTCCAGGGATGTCGATCGCCGAGAACATCTTCCTCGGCAACGAACCGCGCAAGCGGGGGGCGATCGACTGGAAGGCCGCGAACCGGATGGCGCTGGACCTGATGGCCCGGGTCGGTCTGGAAGAGAACCCGGACACCCTGATCAAGGACATCGGGGTCGGCAAGCAGCAGCTCGTCGAGATCGCCAAGGCGTTCGCCAAGGACGTGAAGCTGCTCATCCTCGACGAGCCCACCGCGGCGCTCAACGAGGCCGACTCCAAGCACCTGCTGGACCTGCTGCGCGGGTTCCGCTCCCGTGGCATCACCTCGATCATGATCTCGCACAAGCTGAACGAGATCGAGGCGATCGCCGACCAGATCACCATCCTGCGCGACGGCCGGACCGTGGAGACCCTCGACGTCAAGGCGGACGGGGTCGACGAGGACCGGATCGTGCGGGGCATGGTCGGCCGTGAGCTGAGCAGCCGGTTCCCGGACCACACGCCGAAGATCGGTGACGTCTTCTTCGAGGTCCGCAACTGGAACGTCCGGCACCCGATCTCCGCCGAGCGGCAGGTCTGCAAGAACGAGAGCTTCGTGGTGCGCCGCGGCGAGATCGTCGGCTTCGCCGGTCTCATGGGCGCGGGCCGCACGGAACTCGCGATGAGTGTCTTCGGCCGCTCCTACGGGGTGTTCGAGTCGGGCACGATCATCAAGGACGGCAAGGAGGTCGTCCTGAAGTCGGTGGCGGACGCCATCGACAACGGTCTCGCGTACGTCAGCGAGGACCGCAAGGCGATCGGCCTCAACCTGCTCGACGACATCAAGACGTCGACGGTGGCCGCCAAGCTGTCCAAGATCTCGCACCACGGCGTCCTGAACGAGGTCGAGGAATACCAGGCGGCTGAGTCGTACCGCAAGGAGTTGCGGACCAAGGCCCCGACGGTCGACGAGAGCGTCTCCAAGCTCTCCGGCGGCAACCAGCAGAAGGTCGTCCTGGCCAAGTGGATGTTCACCGACCCGGACCTGCTGATCCTCGACGAGCCGACGCGCGGCATCGACGTGGGTGCCAAGTACGAGATCTACGGCATCATCCAGCGGCTCGCCGACCAGGGGAAGGGCGTCATCGTCATCTCCTCGGAGCTGCCTGAGCTGATCGGGCTGTGCGACCGCATCTACACAGTGTTCGAAGGCGCCATCACGGGCGAGATCGCCCGGGCGGACGCCACCCCGGAAACCCTCATGAAGCAGATGACCTCGACGAAGAAGATGGCCACACGATGAGCCGATTGAAGGACCTTCAGAAGAACCTGTTCGGAGGCACCACCTCCAACGCTCGCCAGTTCGGCATGATCTTCACCCTGGTGGCGATCGTCGTCCTGTTCCAGATCCTGACCGACGGCCTCACCCTGCGGTCGGACAACCTGATCGCGCTGTTCCAGCAGAACTCGTACATTCTGATTCTGGCCATCGGCATGCTCATGGTGATCGTGGCCGGACACATCGACCTCTCGGTCGGCTCGGTCGCCGCCTTTGCCGGCATCCTGGTCGCCAAGTCGATGACCGAGTGGGACCTTCCCTGGCCCGCTGCCATCGTGTTCGGCCTCGCCATCGGCGCGGTGATCGGCGCCTGGCAGGGCTTCTGGGTGGCCTACATCGGGGTGCCGGCGTTCATCGTCACCCTGGCGGGCATGCTGCTCTTCCGGGGCGGCAACCAGTTCATCGGTAACGCGAGCACCGTCCCGGTGCCGGAGGGCTTCCGGGAGATCGGCTCCGGCTTCCTGCCCGAGTTCGGTCCGAACACCGGTTACAACAACGCCACTCTGCTGCTCGGCCTGGCCGCGGCGTTGGCCGTGGTGTGGCGCGAGGTCCAGGCCCGCAAGACCCGACGGGCCATGGACGCCGACCCGGCGCCCATGTGGATCTCCATCCTGCGGATGGCCATCATGGTCGGCGTCATCGCCTTCGCGGCGCTGCGCTTCGCCAGCGGTCGCGTCGGCACCAGCTTCCCGATCTCCGGCATCATCCTGCTGGTCCTGGTCATCGCGTACTCCTTCTACACCCGCAACACCGCCGGTGGCCGGCACATCTACGCGGTGGGCGGCAACTCCCGGGCGGCCGAGCTGTCCGGTGTGAAGCTCAAGCGGGTCAACTTCTTCGTCATGATGAACATGTCCGTCCTGGCCGCCCTGGCCGGCATGATCTTCGTGGCCCGTTCGGCGGCCTCCGGACCGCAGGACGGCAACGGTTGGGAGCTGGACGCCATCGCCGCCGTCTTCATCGGTGGTGCGGCCGTCGCCGGCGGTATCGGCACCATCAGCGGCTCCATCGTCGGTGGTCTCGTCATGGCCGTGCTCAACAACGGCCTTCAGCTCATGGGTGTCGGCACCGACCGCGTCCAGATCATCAAGGGTCTGGTCCTGTTGCTGGCCGTCGCGATCGACGTCTACAACAAGAGCCAGGGGCGCTTCTCCATCATCGGGAGCCTGATGCGGCCCTTCCGCCGCGACGACTCCGTCCCACCCGCCTCACCGCCGGACGCGGAGCGCGAGCCCGCCAAGGCAGCGGTGTCCGGCTGACGGCCACCGACCTCTCTACCCGCCTCACCATCTAGAAAGGCAAGTCCTCACCATGCGTAAATTCTTCGGCACGTCGGTGGTGGCCATCAGCGCCGCCGCCATGCTGGCCCTCGCCGGCTGCGGCTCCGGCCGCGACGGCGACACCGGCTCCGGCGGCGAGGCCGCCAAGGGCTTCGCGGCCAACTCGCTGATCGGCGTGGCCCTGCCGGCCAAGACATCGGAGAACTGGGTCCTCGCCGGTGACCTGTTCAGCAACGGCCTCAAGGAGGCCGGCTTCCAGGGTGACGTGCAGTACGCCGGCGCGTCGACCACTGTCGCCGACCAGCAGGCCCAGATCACCGCCATGGTCACCAAGGGCGCCAAGGTCATCGTCATCGGCGCGACCGACGCCGCGCAGCTGTCGACCCAGGTCGCGGCGGCCCACACGGCCGGCGTGAAGGTCATCGCCTACGACCGGCTCATCACGAACACCCCGGACCTCGACTACTACGTCGCCTTCGACAACTTCAAGGTCGGCCAGCTCCAGGGCCAGGCCCTGCTGGACGGCATGAAGGCCAAGAAGCCGAACGGCCCGTACAACATCGAGCTGTTCTCCGGCTCGCCGGACGATAACAACGCCGGTGTCTTCTTCAACGGCGCGATGGACGTGCTCAAGCCGGAGATCGACAAGGGCAACGTGGTCGTCGCCTCGGGTCAGAAGGAGGTCAAGCAGACCGCCATCCAGGGCTGGAAGGCCGAGGGTGCGCAGGCCCGCATGGACCAGCTGCTGACCTCGACCTACGGCAACAAGGAGCTGGACGGCGTCCTCTCCCCGAACGACACGCTGGCCCGCGCCATCCTGACCTCGGTCAAGGGTGCTGGCAAGCCGACCCCGATCGTCACCGGTCAGGACTCCGAGGTTGAGTCGGTCAAGTCGATCGTCAAGGGCGAGCAGTACATGACGATCAACAAGGACACCCGCAACCTGGTGAAGGAGACCATCAACATGGTCAAGGCTCTCCAGGCCGGCGACAAGCCGCAGGTGAACGACACCAAGTCCTACAACAACGGCAGCAAGGTCGTCGACACGTACCTGCTCCCGCCGGTCGCCGTCACCAAGGCGAACGCGGCTGAGGCGTACGCCACCGACCCGAAGCTCGCTCCGCTCACCAAGTAATCACCGCACGGGTAGTAACGCCGATGGGTCCCGGGTCTCCTCTACCGGGACCCATCGTCGTCCCTGCACCCCCGCACCAACCGGCATCGACCCGGAAGGAGGTCTGACCGTGGCGACACCAGTACGGGCCAGGCCAGCCGGCGTCGGCCGCAACCCCGAATCCCCGCTGCCGTCGGTTCCCGGCGCCAGCCAGGAGGAGATCCGGCGGCAGAACCTCGGCGCTGTGCTGCGCTACGTCCACCTGCATGGACCGACGTCCCGCGCCGAACTGACCAGCCGGCTCGGCCTCAACCGAAGCACCATCGGCGCCCTCGCGGCCGACCTGGTCACCGGCGGCCTGGTCACCGAGGAGGCACCGACCACCGCCCGCCGCGCCGGCCGCCCCTCGCTGGTGGTCAGCCCCCGCTCCGACCGGGTCTACGCACACGCGTTGAGCATCGACGCGGACCGGCTGCGCGCCGCCCGGGTCGGCCTCGGCGGGCAGATCCTCGACCTGCGGGAGATCCCCCGACCCAGCGGCATGTCGGCGATCGAAGCCGTAGGGCCCCTCGCCGACCTCGTCCGCGACATGGAACGTTCGGTGGCCGGCGACGCGCTGCTGGTCGGCGGCGCCGCCGCGGTCACCGACACCACCCGCGATCCGGACGGCAGGCTCCGGATCGCCAGCATCGACGAAACGCTCGGCGCGGCTTTGGAGGCGGAGTTCCGCTGCGGCCCCGGCTTCGTGGCCGGCGACCTGGCCGACATCGCCGGCCTGGCCGAGCATGTCCGGGGCGTCGCGGCCGGCATCGACGACGTCATCTACCTGCACGGCGACCTGGGCATCAGCGCCGGCATCATCGTTGGTGGCCGACTGGTGGTCGGCCACCGGGGTCACAGCGGCAAGGTCGGCCACATGGTCGTCAACCCCAACGGCCTGCCCTGCGGCTGCGGTTCACGCGGCTGCTGGGAGACCGAGATCTCCGAAGCCGCGCTCCTGCGACACGCCGGCCGTGACCCGAGCGACCGCGCGGCGGTGGCCGAGGTGCTGCGCGCCGCGGCGGAGGGCGACCAGACCGCCCGCGCGGCGGTCGAGCAGGTGGCGGACTGGCTCGGCTTCGGCGTGGCGAACCTGGTCAACGTGGTCAACCCGGACGCAGTGGTGTTCGGTGGCTCGCTGCGCGACATCTTCACCGCCGGTGCGGACGTGGTTCGGGATCGGCTCGACACGATGCCGCTGCCCGCGTCCCGCGAGCACCTGCGGTTGCGCGCGGCGGCGCTCGGCCGCGACGCCGTCCTGATCGGCGCCGCCGAGTTGGCGTTCGACAAACTCCTGGCCGACCCGTTGAACGTCGGTGTCGCGGGCCAGGGCGGGACCGCCGAGCCCGAGTAGCCGCAGCTGCCCGCCGGTGCCGGCCCGGCTCCGGAGCGGGTGGCGCGTGATCCCCAGTGCTTCGTTCTGACCTCACTCACTCTGGCCTTCGTGACGCTTCCCGTACGCTTTATCGTACGCTGTACGGTAGTGCGGACGGACAGTTTCGGGAGGGGAGCGCTCTGATGACAGGAGCCGACGCGATAGTGGCGCGGGGGCTGCGCAAGCGGTATCGGGACCGGTACGCGCTGGAGGGGTTCGACCTGCGGGTGCCGCGGGGAACGGTGTGCGGCCTGCTCGGCCCGAACGGGGCCGGCAAGACCACAGCGGTACGGATCCTCGCCACCCTGCTCCGCCTCGACGAGGGTCGCGCCGAGGTGGCCGGCTTCGACGTGACCCGCCAACCCGACCAGGTGCGTTACCGCATCGGGCTGGTGGGGCAGCACCCCGCGCTCGACGAGGCGCTGAGCGGCCGACAGAATCTCGTGCTCTTTGGCCGACTGTTTCACCTGGGTCGCCGCCGGGCCCGTCAACGGGCGGTCGAGCTGCTGGAACGCTTCGGTCTCGCCGACGCCGCCGAACAGCCGGTCAGCACGTACTCCGGCGGCATGCGCCGACGGCTCGACCTGGCGGCCGGGATGATCCTGGCCCCCGCGGTCCTCTTCCTCGACGAGCCCACCACCGGGCTGGACCCGCGTGGCCGCAACGAGGTGTGGGAGTCGGTCCGGGAGTTGGTACGCACCGGCACCACGGTGCTGCTCACCACCCAACAACTGGACGAGGCCGACCAACTCGCCGATCGGATCTCGGTGGTCGAGGCCGGCCGGGTGATAGCCGAGGGGACTCCGGACGACCTCAAGACCCGGCTCGGCGGCGATCGGATCGAGGTGGTCGTCGCGGCGCCGACCGACCTTGCCGCCGCCGTCACCCAGATACGCCGGGCGGCCGACGACGAACCGACCGTCGACGTGGACCGGCGGATGGTGAGCGTCCGGGTAGGCCACCAGGCCGGTGCGCTCGTCGACGTGCTGCGGGCGCTCGACGCCGTGAACATCCCGGTGGCGGACGTCGCGCTGCGCCGCCCAACCCTGGACGACGTGTTCCTGCACCTCACCGGGCACCGGGCGGCGTCGGCCGAGGTGGCGGCATGAGCGCGGTGAGTATGCCGGCCCCGCCGGTGGACCTGACGCCCGGCCGGCCCACCCTCCTGGCCGACAGCGGCACGCTGATCTGGCGCGGCCTGGCCCGGTGGCGACGCGATCCCGGCCCGCTGATCGCCTCGCTCGGCTTCAACATCCTGATCGTGCTGATGTTCGCCTACCTGTTCGGTGGCGCGTTGCAGGTGCCCGGCGGTGGGAGCTACCGAGAGTTCCTGATGCCCGGCATGTTCGTGATGACCATGGTCTTCGGCATCAGTCTCACCACGATCGCCGTTGCCGAGGACCTGGAGCGCGGGGTGACCGACCGGCTCCGATCGATGCCCGTCTCACCGCTGGCACCGCTGGCGGCCCGGGCGGTGGCCGACATGCTGTTCGCGCTGGTCACCCTCGGGGTCCTGCTGCTGACCGGCCTGGCAATCGGGTGGCGGGCACACGGTGGGGTCGGCGCCACGCTGGCAGCGGTGGGGTTGATCCTGCTGCTGCGCTTCGCCCTCATCTGGGTCGGCATCTTCCTCGGACTGGTCACCCGCGGGCAGACGGCAGTGGTGGCCGTGCAGACCCTGGAGTTTCCGCTCGGCTTCCTCTCCAACGCGTTCGTCGCACCGTCCACCATGCCCGCCTGGCTCGGTGCGGTGGCAGCGTGGAACCCGCTGTCGGCGACCGTCGGCGCCACCCGTGAGCTGTTCGGTAACCCCGGTTGGGGCGGCGACTCCTGGGCGGCGCAGCACTACCAGTTGCTGGCGGTGCTCTGGCCACTCGTGCTGGTCGCGGTCTTCCTGCCACTCTCGGTCGCCCGGTACCGGCGGCTGGCCGGCTGAGCCCGCGCGGACGCGGAGTGCGACTCTTGGGCCCGATCGGTGTCGGTGGTCGTCGTCAGGCTCACCGGCGTGGAAGCGCACCGACTCGATCGGGCCGGGGCGGGTGATCGCCGAGGCCCCCGCTCCCCGACGAGCACCCGTCGCCCAACTAGGCGATCCGGCGGACCCGGCGCACCGCCAGGTAGAGCAGGAGCAGGGCGAGGGCGACGAAGATGCCCGTCTCGATGCCCTGGAACAGCCAGAACCGGTCCGCCGGCTGGTAGAGCTGCCAGTTGTACGCGCCCGGTTCGAGGCCCAACTCGGCGCCGCAGACCCGACCGTCCGGCCCCTTACCGCCCGGCGGGCACTGGATCCGACCGCCCTCCGCGATCATCGTGCCGTCGGGGTTCCGGACGCCCTGCGCGAGGATCCAGTCTCCCCGGCTGACCTCCGGTGGCCCTTCCCCCTCGATCGGGAAGGTCTGGGTCCGGGCCGGCTGATAGTGCCGTCGGGCCAGCAGCTCGACCGCCGCCCGTACACCGATGAAGCCGGCGAGGGTGATGCCCATGGCGGGCAGCATCCGCTTCCACACGGTGCCGGCGAAGACGCCCAGCGCCACGGCGAACAGGGTGTACCCGATCGGGACGATGCCCTGCAGGTCGAAGACGATCATGCCGAACCGGCCCTCGTGCGCGGACTTGGTGAGCGGGTCGACCCACCAGGACATGCCCAGCCCGTAGACCGTCGCGAGGATCAGAACGGACCCGCTCACGAGACCGAACTTCACCAGGGCCCAGCGGGTCCGGCCGACGCCCTGGGTCCAGACGAACCGGTGCGTGCCCTGCTCCACCTCGCGGGCGACCAGCGGCGCACCCCAGAAGAGGCCGACCAGCACCGGCAGGGTGATCAGCAGTACGGCCACCAGACTGAGGTTGCCGTACTGGTCGCCGAAGCGCCGATAGCCCGCATCGCACGTGTCCCGGGTTGCCTGCGCCACGTCGGCGCGGGCGAGTTGGTTGGCGCAGTCCGTCAGCCCGAGGTCGGAGAAGGTGTGCCGCATCGCCAGGCCGATGGGCACCAGCAGGGCGGCGAGCGCCGCGAGCCCCAGCAGGGTGTAGAACGCCTGCTTGCGGTGTTGCCGCCAGGTCAACCAGATCATGCCGCTACCCCCCACTCGCTGTGACTGGTCTTCGTGGTGCCGTCGGCCAGGTAGGCCAGCACGACGTCCTCCAGGCTCACCTCGCGGACCGTCCAGGCCGGATCGGTGACCGGCCCGTCGGTGCGGACGAGCAACGTTGACTGCCGGTCGGTGTGGCTGGCCCGGATCACTGCGGCGACGCCCCCGATGACGCCGCCGTCGTGCCGCGGCCCGACGAGCTGCCGGTGCTCGGTGACCAGGTCGTCGACAGCGCCGGTGAGCTGCACCTGGGAGGCGTTGAGCACGATCAGGTAGTCGCAGACGCGTTCCAGGTCGGCCAGCAGGTGCGAGGAGAGCAGGACTGTGGTGCCCGACTCCGCGACGCTGCCCATCAGGGACTGGAGGAACTCCCGTCGCGCCAGCGGGTCGAGGCTGGCGACCGGTTCGTCGAGCAGCAGCAGTCGCGGCTGCTTGGCCAGCGCCAGGGCCAGCGCGACCTGGGCCCGTTGACCGCCGGAGAGCTTGCCGACCGGCTTGTCCGGTGGAATGCCGAGCTGTGCCAGCCGCTGGCGAGCCAACGCCGCGTCCCACCGTTTGTTCAGCTTGCCGCCGGCGATGACCAACTCGGACGCCGTGAAGTCCCGGTACAGCGGGGTGTCCTGGGCGACGAACCCTATGTCGGCCAGTCCCTCCGTGTCACCGTACGGGGATCGACCGAACACCCGGACCGTGCCCGCGTCGGGCTTGAGCAGCCCGACGGCCAGGTGCAACAGCGTGCTCTTGCCCGCGCCGTTCGGCCCGACCAGAGCGGCGATCCGGCCGGCCGGCAAATGCAGCGAGCAGTCCCGCAACGCCCAGGTGCTGCCGTACCGCTTGCCGAGCAGGTCCGCTTCCAAGACCATGTCCATCCCTTGTCCTCTCGTTCCGTTCACGCGATCGCTTCGCGGTCGCGCGAGCGCTTGCGGTGCCTGATGGTTCGTTCGCTCTGCTCGCTCACGCGGGCTCGTTCTGCGGGGCGTCGTCGGCGAGGGTGGCGCGCAACGTCGTCTCCACCAGGGCGATGACGTCCTCGGCCGTGAGACCGGCCGCTTGCGCCCGGTGCAGCCAGGCGACCAGGTCGTCGCGCAGCTCGGCCTGGTTGGGCAGGGACGCGCTGGCCAGCGTGCGCTGGACGAACGTGCCCACCCCGGGTCGGCCACCGACCAGACCCTCGATCTCCAACTCCCGGTACGCCTTCAGCACCGTGTTCGGGTTGATCGCCAGGGATTGCGCGACGTCCCGGACCTTCGGCAACTGGTCGCCCGGCGTCAGCAGGCCAACCCGCAACGCCTGTTTCACCTGCTGCACGAGCTGCATGTAGGTGTTCACCTTCGACCGGCTGTCCAGTACGAACTCGATCACTCCCGATGATCCTTCCTGTTGTCCTACGACAGTAGGACTAATAGACAGCTTCATCGGTGACTCACCCGGCTGTCAAGCCCGCCGCGGCAGGTTCTGTTCGGGCACGGCGCGTCTCGTCCGGCGCGCCGCGCGCTCGCTGGCTGCGCATCGGGTCCGTGCCCGGCGTGGCGGGCCGACCCCGGTGGCACCGGCAGGCCACCGGTTGGCACCCAAGGGCCAGCCCGAGGGGAAGGGACCGGCAGCGATCCGCGTGGACGGGGAGGTGTTCGATGGTCACCAACGAACTGACGACGTCGAGGGCGACTCCACTACAGGCCGCCCGTGCCCGGGGCCGCGTACGCGGGCGACTGATCCTGCTCGGCCCGGCGTTCGTCGCCGCCGTCGCGTACGTCGACCCCGGCAACTTCGCCACCAACTCCGCCGCCGGCGCCCGCTACGGCTACCTGCTGGTCTGGGTCGTGGTGGTGGCCAACCTGATGGCGATGCTGGTGCAGACGCTCACCGCGAAGCTGGGTCTGGCCACCGGGCGTAGCCTGCCCGAGCTGTGCCGGGAACGCCTCCCCAAGCCGGTGAACCGGGTGATGTGGGTGCAGGCCGAGTTGGTCGCCATGGCCACCGACCTCGCCGAGGTGATCGGTGGCGCCGTCGCCCTCTACCTGCTCTTCGGCATCCCCCTGCTGCCCGGCGGGATCATCATCGGCACTGCCGCGTTCGCCGTGCTCGCCCTGCGCTCGCGCGGGTACCGCGCCTTCGAGGTCGTCATCGCCGTCCTGCTCGGGGTGATCGTGCTGGCCTTCGCCGCCAACCTGCTGGCCTCCGGCTCCGACCCCGCCTCGGCCATGGCCGGTCTGGTGCCCCGTCTGCAGGGCACGGACAGCGTGCTGTTGGCCGCCGGCATCCTCGGCGCGACAGTCATGCCGCACGTCATCTACGTGCACTCCGCGCTCACCCGCGACCGCATTCCCGCCGCCGACGACACCGAGCGTCGGATCCTGTTCCGCGGCCAGCGCACCGACGTGCTACTCGCCCTCAGCGCGGCCGGCGCTGTCAACCTCGCCATGCTGCTGATCGCCGCGGCCAGTTTCCGGGGCGGCGGCCCGGGCGGTGCGGACAGTCTGGAGGGCGTGCACGCCGGGCTCGGCCAGACCATCGGGACCGCCGCCGCGTTCGGCTTCGCCGTCGCCCTGCTGGTATCGGGGCTCGCCTCCACGAGCGTCGGCACCTACGCCGGAGAGGTGATCATGCAGGGCTTCCTGCGTCGGCGGGTACCGCTGCTGCTGCGTCGGATGGTCACCCTGCTGCCCGCCCTGGCGGTGCTCGCCATCGGCCTCGACCCGACCCGGGCGCTCGTGCTGTCCCAGGTCATCCTCAGTTTCGGCATCCCGTTCGCGCTGATTCCGGTGGTCGCCTTCACCCGCCGACGCGACCTGATGGGCAACCTGGTCAACCACCCGCTCACCACCGCCGCCGCGTCACTGGTGGCCGTGCTGGTGGTCGCGCTCAACGCGTTCCTCCTCTGGCAGGTCGTCGCCGGCTGAGCCGGCTGGTCGGCGCTGCGGGCTGAGCCGGCCGGGGCCGGCGGGAACGGGCGTTGTCAGGTGCGACGCCCCTCGTCGCGGGCCGGGATCTCCTGGCGCTGTTCGAGGGCGTCCGCCGGGTTGGCGTCGGCCGGCAGCGACGTCACCTCCTCGAGCGTGCCCGCCGGGAAGGCGCCCTGCTCGGCCAGGTCGGCCTCGGCCGCCTCCGGGTCCACGTCGCCCGACACCCGGTCCGGCGGCCCGACGTCGAACGCGTCCTGCCGTTGCTCAAGGGCATCCGCCTCGGGCGGAGGGAACGTGTCGCCCTGTTCGTCCCGGTACGTGCTCATCGGAGCCTCCCACCCGGCGGGTGTCGACATGCCGCCGGGCCGCTGCCTACCCGCCGGCGCGGCACTCACGCCGCCGCGCCGGCCAAGATCTGGGCGGTTTCCGGGACAGTGCTGCCTCCACGGCAGCGGAAGCAGCACTGTCCCGGTAGTTGCGCGGACCTTGAGTGGGTCTGGCGTCACGCCCGGCGGCACTGGCCCGCGGTGGGCTTTCGTACCGTGGTGGGCACCCCCAGATCGACCGGGGTCGGGCCACCGGAACAGGCCACCGTGCCCACCTGGCCGCCGGCGAGGATGGGCGCCGACGCGGTACCGGTCAGCGCCAGCGGCCCGGCCACCCGGGCCCCCACCATCGTGACGTGGTCGGTGGTGCCGGTCAGCGCCACCGCGCCGCGTACCTCGGTGTTCAGCACCTCGACGGCAGCGGCGCGCGACGCCGTCAGGTCTCCGGCGATCGAGGAGCCCTGGGCGACCAGGGCGGCGCCGGGCGCGACGGTGACCGGGCCGGTCACCGTGGCCGTGCGCAGGCAGGTGACACCGGCGCTGACGGTCAGCGGGCCGGCGTGCCGGCCGGTGATCACTGTGGTGCAGTCCGGTGGGGGCGGGATCAGCGTGGCCACGAACGCGCGGGCCGGCCCGATGTTGCCGACGGCGTCGATGCCCCGGTACTCGACGCGGTGCCGGCCGTACCCGGGAGTCCGCTCGGCGAACGGGGACACGGACAGGCCGCCCGAGCCGAGGTTGCCGTAGACCAGACCGTCCACGTCGGTGCCGGTGGCGGTGAACAGGAACGGTGATCGGGCGTCGGTGGGCCAACCGTAGTAGTTGTGCCACCCGTCGCCGTCGAGCCGGAACTCCGAGGTGACCTGACCGGTGCCGTCGTCGGTGCCGGTCAACCCCATGCTGAACGGGCCGTTGTACACGTACTCGGTGGGTCGGCCGGGCCGGGTAACGGTGAGCAGCGGCTCGGAGAGGGCGTACGCCACGTCGGGCCGTGTCGCGTCGACCGTCCAGGTGCGGGTCACCGCCTTCCCGGTGGCCGGTTCGCTGACGCGGGCGGTCAGCCGGTGGGTGCCCCGCGACAGGCGCAGGGCGGACAGGTCCACGTCCCGGTCGGTGCCGGTGTCGGCCACCGGCCGGCCGTCGAGGGTCCAGCGCACGCGTGGCGCCCGATCGGTGGGCTGGTTGGTCCGCACGTACACCACATCCTGCGCGCCGACCGGTCGGTCGGTCGCGGTGGACGCGGTGATCGCCAGCGGCGACTCCACCACCGGGGTACGCACCGCGGTGTCCACTGTCCAGGTACGGGTCTGGGTCAGCGCCGGTGAGCTGCGGATCGCCGGGTCGCGGACGAACTCCGTCGGGTCGGTCACCGTGGCGGTCACCGTGTGCCGGCCGGGGGAGAGCCGTAGTTTCCGAAGGTCCAGATGGCGGGCGTTGCCGGTGCGCGGCACCGCACTGCCGTCCACCGACCACGTCACCGTCAGCGCGTGGCTCACCGGGTGCAGGGTGTCCACCCAGAGCAGTCGGTCCGCGCCCACCGCCTGATCGGTGGCCGTGCCGCCCTGCACGATGCCGACCCGGGCGGCGATCCGTTCGGTCATCCGCTCGCGGCCGACCTGGTCGAAGTAGAAGCCCAGCGACTTCATCATCGAGTGCCGGCTCGGTCGCCACACCCCACGCTGGAGGTACAGGCCGCCCTCGTAGCGGCCGATCGTTCCGCCCGACTCGCTCGGCTCACCGAGCCAGCGCCACCACTTGGCCCGGGTGTCGCGCATCTGCCGCTCGGTCAACACGGTGTGGTGCGCCGAGTCCGGTTCCGGCCCGCTGTAGGTGTCGCCCGGCACCCCACGGCCGTAGTAGTCGTACTCGTCCTGCAAGCCACCGAGCGAGTGCCCCAGCTCGTGCGGGCTGATCAGCGCGGAGAGGGCGTTGCCGCCGGAGGCGGTGGCGTTGCTGCCGCCGGCCCCGCCGTAGGTGCCGCTGTTGGCCAGCGCGATCAACTGCCGGTTGCCGGGGGTGGTGCCGCCGGCCAGGTCGGCGTACGCGTTAGCGGCGGTGCCGTCGACAGTGAGCAGGCGTTGCACGCTCGCCGGGTTGCAACCACCCCAGAAGCCCATGCCCAGCGCGGTGTCGCGTCGCGGCGCGGACAGGCCGGGGTCGCAGTCCACCCCGGACTCCGCCGAGACGATCTCCACGGCGTAGACGTTGAAGTTACTGCGGTAGGACTTGAACGGCTCGATCGTCCACAGGGTGTTGAGGTGCCGGTCCACGTGTGCTCGGAAGGTGGGCAGGTCGGCCTCGGTGTAACCGTCGCCCAGCAGCACCAGGTTGAACCGCGTCGCCGGATCACCGGTGACCTGGATCGGCACCACTGTGGCACTGGCCACCGGGGCGGCGGCCGGTGTGGCGGCGGCCGGTGTGCCGACCGTCAGTCCCGCCGCGACGAGCGCCGCGACACACAACCCCGCTCTGATCCGCACCCTGCGCCCCTTTCCATGGCCGGTCGGCCTGGCGGCGCCGGGCGCCGGGCCCGGCGGGGGCGCCGTCGTCCGGGCCTGCTGTGACCGTGGACATCTCGGACCGTACCGGTCCGCGCACCGACAGGTAACCCTCGGCGGTCCTCGCTGGACGTCGAGGCCGGTCACACCCCCAGGAGCGTGGCCACCGCCGCGGCGGTGTCGGGGTGCCCGTTCAGCAGGGCTGACAACGCGGATCGGTCAGTGGGCGGATCGGGCAACGGTTGCCACCCGCCCGGACAGCCGAGCAGCGCCGCGACAGCGTCGACCGCCTCCGGATGGGCGGCGAGCAGCGCGCCGACCGATCGCTGCGGCGCGGCGACGGTGACCGGCCGGGCTGGTGACGAGGGCGCCACCCACGGCGGCACCCAGGAATCCAACTCGGGCAGCGCGGTCGGGAAGGTGCGCCCCGCCTCGCGGACCAGCAGTGGGACCAGCTCCGGCCCCTGATCCCGCAGGGTCGAGATCAGGGTGGGCAGCCAGGGCAGCAGGACCGGGTCGGGCAGCCGGGCGAACGCGTTCGACATCGTCTCGACGACGAACGGCGCCAGCCCGGGCACCGGCTCCAGCGCGTGCACGAAGCCGGCCAGATACTGCGGGAAGGCCGGCAGCACCAGCGGATTGCCCAGCAGTTCGGCGCACCGGGCCCGCAGCTCGGCCAGCGGCAGCAGCCCGAGCTGGTGCTGACCTGCCCAGAGCAGGGCGACCTTCGGCGGCGCGGTCGGGTGCGCCTGTGCCACCGCCAGCTCCAACTGGGACCGGTCGCAACCCAGCGACAGGGCGAGGCCTTCCATGGAGAACAGGAAGCCGAGCATCGCGGCGACCTGCCGGACCTCCGTCTCCTCGGCGGCGATGGCGGTCGGCAGCAGCGTGCAGTAGTGGGCGTATCCGGTGGTCACGAACGCCTCGCACCAGGCCGGCAGGGTCGACGAGGTGGCCCGGTAGTGGGCCAGCAGGCGACGGACGCGGCGCAGGACGTCCGGGGCGTCGTCGACGGTGCGCTCGGCGGCGAGCAGGTCGACCGCCCGGGCACCCAACTCGTCGACCAGTCGCGGGCTGTCGAGCAGCCGGATGGCGTCCTCGACGGCCGTGAGCGCACCGGCGGCGGTGGCGTCGGGGCCGCGGACCGCCCGGCGCAGCCGCTGCTCCAGGACCTGCTCGACGGTCACCCCCTCGTAGCCCAGCTCGATCAGCGCGCGCTGGTTGCGGCCGAGTGCCAGGTCCCAGCTCTCCTGGATCGAGCGGTGCCCGAGCCGACGCTCACCCATGATCGGACGGACCGCGTCCGGGGGCAGCAGGTGCCGAAGGATCCACAGAAGGTCCGAGCAGTGGGCCAGCTCCGGCTGGCCGGCCAGATCCAGCAGCGCCCGCTGGACGGTTCGCTTCTCCAGGGCCAGGCCGAGCGGCTGAAGCCGGTCGAGCACGTCGCGGGCCAACGGCGGAAGGGCGTCGTAGCCGACCTGACCGAGCCGGTCGCCGCCCAGCAGGATCTCGCAGAGCCGCCGGACGTCGCGCCGACCCGGCACCACGTCCTTCTCGATACAGGTGACCGCCGCGTCGGCGAAGTCGTAGGGGGTGGGTCGGGCCCGGTTGCGCAGCCCGGCCAGCAGGACCGAGGTCTCGAAGACGGCGATCGCGTCGGCGGTGCTGGCCAGGTACCCGTTACGCCGGGCCAACCGGACGATGTCGACGCACCAGCCGCGCAGCTCCGCCTCGTCCAGGCCGTTCAGGTCGGGCGGCGCGGCGAGGAAGCCGGTGAGCCGGTCGCTGACCGGCTCGGCGGCGCGGGAAGGTGTCGCTGGGGCCTGACCCCGCCGCCTCCGGGTGGTCGAGGTCCGCTGGCCGTCCAGCCGGTACGGGGACAGCCCGTGCCGGCTCACCGCCTTCGTCCAGGTCGCCGCCGCGATCGAGACAGAGCCGGGCGCCAGGCCGAACTGCGTTTCGATAGCGGAGTGGCTGGACGGGATGAGCCCGTACCGCCAGCGGGTACCGGTGCGTGGGGTGATCTCGAAATCGTCGGCCGTGGAGCCCAACCCGAACTGCTCGACCCGGCTGGCGGCATGGAACGCGCCGCAGACGTAGAGGCAGTCGGTCGGGTCGACGCCGGAGGTGGCCAGGTGCTGACGCATCCGGGTCCACATGTACCGCTCGCGGTCCTCGTCACGGTCCAGTCGGTCGGAGCCGGCCGGGCGTAGCCGCCGGAACAGGCTGCCGATCAGCACCATCACCTGCCGGTAGGTGTCGTGGTCGGCGTCAGCCAGCGGGCGTTCGATGTACTGGTCCCACCACTCCGACCAGTGCCGCACCTTGCCGTGGTGCAGCAGGTACGCCTCCAACTCCGCGAACCGGGGTCGCAGGTCACCGATCTCCACCCCGACGGCGTCGCCGTGCAGCGCGGACTCCTCGCCGGTGTCCGCGGCCGTCCCGACGTCGCCGCCCTCGGCGGCCGGGCCCGCGTCGGAGGTGGGCTGGTCCCTCGGTGACCACTGGAAGACGTGGTCGGTGGAGCGGTCCACCAGCACCAGTTCGACGCCGGGGGTCTCCAGCGCGTACGCGATGGCCTGGTATTCCGCCGACGCCTCGGTCACCGGCGCGACGACGCTGAGCGGCCCCCAGTCGGCGGGGAAGCCGGACAGCTCCGAGGCGAACGCCTGCACCGCCACCGGGAGGCGGCAGTTGCGCAGTTCTCCGAGCAGGGGCTGCAGATCCTCGCACAACTCCAGGTAGATCACCCGGGGCTGCTTGGCCCGCAGCCGGCGCACCATGGCGAGCGCGGAGGCCGGCGAGTGGTGGCAGACCGGGAAGATCTCCAGCCGCTCGCCGAGTGCGCGGTCGACGTCCTCGACCATCCCGGAGAGGATCGCGCCGAGCGCGTCGGGGCTGCCCGCGAATGCCGCGGCCGCGTCGGTGAGCTGCTCGCGCAGCGCGCCGAAGGCACCGGCGACGGTGGGTGCGCTCACGACAGGGACGCGATCGCCTGGCGACCGCCGTCGAGGAAGCCCGCCCACCCGTCGTCGTCCTTGCGCGCCCGCGGCTCGACCACGCCGTGCAGGTACTTGTTGAGGATCGCCAGGTCCTCCGGGCTGCGGCGGGCCAGCGAGCCGACCAGCGACCCGGCGAGGGTCGCGGCGCGCAGTGTGCGGTCGCCGAAGAATTGGCTGTGCAGGATGGCGTCCTCCAGGACACCGATCTGCTCAGCGGTGGACAGCGCCGATTCCAGCTTCTCGTCGTCACTGGTCGCCGAGGCGGCGCCGGCCCGCAGGTCGGCGAAGCTCTGCAACAGGATGTCCAGCAGGGTGGGCGGCACGTCCAGCTCGATGCGGTGCCGGCGCAGCAGCTCCTCGGTGCGGAAGCGGACGATCTCGGCCTCGCTGCGCTTGTTTGTCACCACTGGTATGCGGACGAAGTTGAACCGTCGCTTGAGCGCCGAGGAGAGGTCGTTGACGCCCCGGTCGCGGCTGTTGGCCGTCGCGATGATCGAGAAGCCGGGCTGGGCGAAGACGATGTTGTCCTGGTCCAGTTCGGGGATGGCGACGTACTTCTCGGACAGGATCGAGATCAGCGCGTCCTGGACGTCGCTGGTGGAGCGGGTCAGCTCCTCGAAGCGGCCGACCACGCCGCGCTCCATCGCCGTCATGATCGGTGACGGGATCATCGACTCCCGGGACTGCCCCTTGGCGATCACCATGGACACGTTCCACGAGTACTTGATGTGGTCCTCGGTCGTGCCGGCGGTGCCCTGCACGACCAGGGTCGAGTTGCGGCAGATCGCGGCGGCCAGCAGCTCCGCCAGCCAACTCTTGCCGGTGCCGGGATCGCCGATCAGCAGCAGGCCACGGTCCGAGGCAAGGGTGACGATGGCGCGTTCGACGAAACTGCGGTCGCCGAACCACTTCTGCGGGATCTCCCGGGACAGGCCGTCGGCCCGTTCCGAGCCGAGGACGAACAGCCGGACCATGCGCGGGCTCAGGCGCCACGAGAACGGCTTCGGGCCGGTGTCGACCGACTCGAGGAAATCCAGCTCGTCGGCGTACGTGACCTCGGCGGGGGCGCGCAGCATCTCGGACATGAGGGGTGGGTCTCCTAGGTGAGGAAGTTCTTCAGCTCGACGACGAGCTTGCGGATGTGGCCGGAGATGACCGGGGTGCCCTGCTCTTTGAGGCGCTGCCGAAACCAGGGGTTGACGCTCTGCTGCCCGGAACTGCTGACCGAGCCGACCGGGATGACCCGTGCACCGGAGCGGTGGACGGCCTGCAGACCGTCGAAGACCGCCTGGTTGTTGACCTCGTAGAAGTCGGAGATCCACACCAGCACGGTGTTCTTCGGCTCGGCGATCTTCGGTCGGGCCAGCGCCAGCGCCGCCGTGCCGTCGGTGCCGCCCCCCAACCGGGTACGCAGCAACACCTCGAACGGGTCGTGCACCCACGGGGTGAGATCCAGTGCCCGGGTGTCGTAGGCCACCAGATGCACGTCCACCTTCGGCAGCCCGGCGAAGATCGACGCGAGGATCGTGCAGTTGACCATCGAGTCGACCATGGAGCCGGACTGGTCGACCACGACGATGAGCCGAGCCGGGGTGGTGCGCCGGGCGGTGTGTCGGTAGTAGAGCCTGTCGACGTAGAGTCGCTCGTCCTCCGGGCTCCAGTTGGTCAGGTTCTGCCAGATGGTGCGGTCGAGGTCCAGGTTGCGGAACACCCGCTTGGGTGGCACCGAGCGGTCCAGGGCCCCCACGCTGGTTTGCTGCACCTGCGTCCGGAGCGCTTCGGCGACCTCGTCGACGAAGCGCCGGATCAGCGCCTTGGCGTTGGCCAGGGCCACCCCGGAAAGGTTGGACTTGTCGCGCAGCAGTTGCTCGATCAGTGACATGCTCGGCGTCAGCCTGTTGGCCAGCGTCGGGTTCGCCAACACCTCCCGCAGGTGCATCCGCCGGACCAGGTCGCCCTCCAGCCCTCCCAGGGTGGCAGCCAGTTCGCCGCCCTGGCGGCGTAGGTCACCGGGCTCGCCCCCGAGAGCCTGCTCGAACCAGCCGGCGTCGGACTGCCAACGGGCCAGTTGGGTGGCGCTGACCGGACCGGAGCCGGTGGCGAACACGTTGAGCAGCACCTTCGACACCAGCGCGGCCCGGCGCACCTCGGCCGCACCGGGACGGTAGGCCGTGTCGTCGTCGTCCGTCCGGGCGTCGTCCGGCCCGTCGTCGTCGGGGGTGAGCAGCCCGCGTAGCTCGGCGGTGAGCGCCGGGAAGCGTTGCACGATGGTGTCCACCGAGACCGCCGGGTCCAGCAGTGCGGCTGGCAGATCGAGGTCGTCGACGACGGCCATGCTCGCCGACTCCAGGCTGGGTTGCTCGTCGCTGTCGAACAGGCGGGACAGCAATCGCCAGTAGAGGACCTGGCGGCGATTGGCGTCAGCGAGCCCGCCGGTGGGGATGGGCGCGTTCATCGGCGCAGCAACCGTCCCGCGCGCTCGCGCAGCACGGCCACGGCGTCGCCCGTTCGGGCCTCCTCCTTGGCGATCTTCGGATCCGTGACGCCGCACGCCCAGTCGCCGTTGTGCGCCTGCACGGCCCGCCGCTTCACAGTGGCGGACACCGCCAACGGCTGGAGCTGCCACTGACCGTCGTCCCAGCGCAGCAGACCCAGCAGGGCCGACGCGGCACCGAGCAGGTCGGCGTTGAGCGGACCGGCGGCCGGCAGTCGGTCGACGGCCAGCGAAATCCGTTCGCCGTCCACCTCGACGGCGAGCCCGCCGTCGTCGTCGCGCACCGGGGTGCCCTCGATGAGGACCGGCTCGGCGATGCCCGCCGGGTGGCGATCCAGCGGAGCGGTCGCTGCCGCACTCGCCGCGGGCAACACCACCCGGGCGGTGGCAAACGGGTCGGCAGGCTCGTCGAGCCGGACCCGATCGTCGGCCCAGCCCAGGTCGCCGCCGTGCAGCGGCAGGTCGGTAATGGTCAGTGCCCGCCGCTCGGCCAACGCGGTGAGTAGCGACGGGTGCCCCGAGAGCAGTCGCCAGACCGCCGGACCGATGATGGTGTCCACCTTCGCGGCGGCGACCGCGGTGCGCACCAGCCGCGTCGGTCCGTCGCCTGCCGGTTCCAGGATGGCGTGCAACTGGACCTGCACGGCCGTGTCGTGGGTGTGCACGTCCACACCGAGCGGCAGCAGCCGCCCGGACACCAGTGGCGCTTCCCCGGGCGGCGGCACGCCCTCGGTGAGCAGCACGCCCCGAGCCCAGAGATCGGCCCACCGACGGGCCGGCACCTCGGTCATGGTGGCGATCGGCACGCAGGCCCGCAGCTCCGCGGCGAAACCGTCGAGCAGTACCGCGATCCGGCGAAGCTCCGGAACGGCCAGGGTCGCCTCGATCACCGTGGCGGCGGCGGAGAGTAGCTCGTCGTCGACGCCGTGCCAGCCAGTGACCGCCACCTCGTGCCACCACGCCCGCGCACCGGCCAGGGCGGACGGGGTCTCGGCGGGCCTGATGCCCGGCGCCGTCCATGGTGAGCGGGCCCGGCCCAGCGCGGTGTCGAGCTGCCCGAGCAGGGCGTCGTGCGCAGCGCCGAGCAACGCCGAACGCGCCCCGGCGAGCGCGGCGATGTGCTCCGGGGTGACCGACCCGGCGATGACCGCGTCGACCGCGGCGGCCACCGGGTCGACGAGCGGGGTGCCGGCCAGCGCGCTGGCGAACGCGGCCAGCGCCGTCGCACCCCGTTCGCCGACTCGGCCAAAGCCGCCCGCGAGAGCGTCGTCGAAACCGGCTACCACCTCGAGCGTGTCGACCAACCCGGCCGGAACCTCGCGCAGCCGTGCGACCTGAACGCCGCGCATCAGCGGCCCGCCCCGGTGGCCGGGAACCAGTGCAGCTCGGGCAGGGTGGCCGTACTCCCCGGCAGCTCCAGATAGGACAGGTGACGCAGGAAGCGACTGAACACCACCGCCGCCGAGGCCGGCTCGGGCTGGCCGTTCAACCGGGCCAGCAGGTCAGCGCCGCCGGACACCCCGCCGCCGACGTCGACCCGGAGGTAACGGGCGACCCGGTCGACGCCGTATTGGAGCAGAGCCTCATCGGTGAGCGCCTGCAGGTGCTTGCACGGGGCGCCGCGCAGACCGCCGCAGGGCCGGTTGTTGTTGGTGCTGCACTGGTAGGCGTGGGTGCCGGCGGC
Organism: Micromonospora hortensis; assembly: GCF_022230935.1. Taxonomy (NCBI): domain Bacteria; kingdom Bacillati; phylum Actinomycetota; class Actinomycetes; order Micromonosporales; family Micromonosporaceae; genus Micromonospora; species Micromonospora hortensis. The sequence continues at coordinate 162,663 of NZ_JAKKFE010000033.1, read as the reverse complement.
GACCGACGAGACGTAGACCCGCTCGACGTCCGACCCGCTGGAGACAACGCCCTGCAACCGCCCGTCGGCCAGCTCGACAAAGGGCACCTTGGTCAGCTTGCGAGGCCGGGCGGGTGGCACCACCGCCAGCACGCTGCGCCGTCGCCATCCGGCGCCGTCGGCGTCCGTCACGTCACGCCCTCCCACCATCGAATCCCCAGGGTGATGCGCATGTCGGCCCCTCCCGGCGCCGCTGCGACGACACGATCATGGACCACGGGTACGACAGCTTCGGTCAGTCGGCCGTCGCCCCGGGGGTGGTGTGCCGGCGGGTGCCAGCGGCCACCCCCAGCGCCAGCAGCACACACACCGCGCCGACCAGGAAGAGCAGCGACGCCGCCGGCTGGCCCAGCCACTCCCAGTACGGGTGCCAGGCCGGGTGTGGCTCGCCGAGGTGGTGGTGCAGCAGCTGTGGTGCGGCCAGCGGCACCGGCAGCCACCACAGCACAGTGGCCACACCGATGAGGCCGTTCACAGTGCCACGGCTACGGCGGCCCTCGGTGCGTCGGGTGACCCAGCCGAAGACCAGCCAACCGGCCACCGCGCCCAGTACCGTGCCGAGCACTCCGGCGGGGACCACGAGGGGCGGTGGCGCGCGGTGCAGCTCGACCGAGAGGTAACTGGCGTCGACGGCTGTCTGCGAGGAGATCGAGGCGTTCAGGATGGTGTCGCCACGTCGGGCGGTCAGCGCGCCGAGTGCGCCGGCGCCGGTGGCGCTCTCCTGATACTCGCCGCCGTCACCGAACACCAGGGTCCGCACGGTCCCCAGGCGCAGCGCGTGCCCGTAGACGACGAAGAGCGCCGGCGGGGTGTCGATCTCGCCGAGGTCGTGGCCGGGAAAGACGTCGGTGAGGATGACGGCGGCCTCGGCCCGGTCGGGTTGCGGTCGGGACGTCTCCCAGGCGGCCCGGCTGGCCAGCGCGCCGGTGAAGAGGCCGCAGACGAGCGCGGCGAGCGGCACCCACGCGACGGCGGCGCCACCGGCCGGGCGGCCGAGGCGGCGCAGCAACCGCCGTCCGAACCCTGTGGCCGGCGCGGTGTCGCTCACGGACATGGCCACCCTCCGGCGTGAAGATCAGGCGGAGCGACAGTACATCGACCAGGGAACCCGGCGCGTCCCCCCGATGACCGTCGGCCGTGGCCGGGATCGGCCAGGATGGGCGGGTGGCCGGTCACGGCCACGACGAGGAGGGTGGGCGATGCGGGTACGTGGACGGTTGACCTGGGGGCGGCGCGCTCGTGCGGGGGCGGTGGTGACCGCGATGCTCGCGGGCGTGCTGCCGCCGGCCGTGGTGCTGGCGCCGGGCGCTGCCACGGCGGCCGCCGCGCCGGCGGGGACGCCGGTCTGCCAGGTGCGCGACGACCGGCTGCGCGAGATCTCCGGGATGGTCGCCACCGACGACGGGTACGTGGTGATCAACGACGGGGCCGACGACGAGGCCCGCCGCCGGATCTTCTTCCTCGACCAGCGCTGCGCTGTGGTGCGCGCCGTCTCCTTCCCCTCCCGGCCCCGCGACACCGAGGACCTCGCCATCGGCCGGGACGGCACCGTCTGGGTCGCCGACATCGGCGACAACGACCGCTCCCGGTCGACCGTCGGCGTATGGCGGCTCGGGCCGGGGGCGAAGCAGCCGGTGCTGCACCGGATGACCTACCCGGACCGTCCGCACGACGCCGAGGCGCTGCTGCTCGACGCGTCCGGTCGGCCGCTGATCGTCACCAAGGGCGGTAGTGGCACTGTCTTCCTGTACGCGCCGGCCACCGCGCTGCGGCCGGACGCGTCGACACCGCTGACCGCGCTCGGCCAGGTGACAGTGCCGTCGACCACGACCAGCAACCCGTTCTCGTTCCTGGGGCGCGGGGTGATCACCGGCGCGGCGAGCGCACCGGACGGACGGCGGGTGGTGCTGCGCAGCTACGCCGACGCCTTCGAGTACGACGTGCCCGACGGCGACGTGGTCCGCGCGTTGACCACCGGCACCCCGCGGATCACCCCGTTGCCGGACGAGCCCCAGGGCGAGTCGATCACCTACAGTCGCGACGGCCGGTCGCTGCTCACCGTCTCCGAGTCCGCCGGTCAACCAGCCGGCACCCGCTCGACGATCCTGCGCTACCCGGCCACGGCCACGACACTCAGCGCAGCGCCCTCCACGGAGTCCGTCGGCCCGCTGTCGCCCACCGCGGTCCGTCCGGCCGCCGGAGAGGTCGGCGGTGGAGAGGGCGGGCGGACCTGGCCGCTGGCGCTCGGCGCGGGAACGGTGCTGGTCCTGCTCGGGTTGGCCGGCCTGCTGCGGTGGAGGCACACCGCGCGCCGGTGAGCGGACCGGCCCTGCGGCAGGATGGGGGGATGTCCGTCCTGTCCACGTTGCGCCACCCGATCGTCGCCGCCCCGATGGCTGGTGGCCCGTCCACGCCCGCGCTGGTGACCGCCGTGTCCGCCGCGGGTGGGCTGGGCTTCCTCGCCGCTGGGATGATCGACACCGGCCGGCTGGTCGCCGACGTCGCCGAGGTCCGCGCGCGTACCGATCGGCCGTTCGGTGTGAACCTCTTCCTGCCCGACCCCGGCGGCGTCGACGAGGCCGCCGTCCGGGCGTACGCGCAACGGCTCGCCCCGCAGGCCGCGCAACGCGGCGTGAGCCTGGGCGAGCCCGTGGGCGGCGACGACGCGTACCCGGAGAAGCTGGCCGCGCTGCTCGCGGACCCGGTCCCGGTCGTGTCCTTCGTGTTCGGGCTGCCCGACCGGGCGGCGGTGACCGCGCTGCGCGAGCGGGGCACCGAGGTGTGGGCCACAGTCACCCGCCCGGACGCCGCGAGCGCCGCTGCCGACCTGGGTGTGGACGCGGTGGTGGTGCAGGGCACCGAGGCCGGTGGGCATCGCGGCGGCCTGCCGGACGACGACGACTACGGGTTGCTGCCGCTGCTCCGGCTGGCCGCCGCCCGCTGTGACCGGCCACTGGTGGCCGCGGGTGGCCTCGTCGACGGCCCCTCGGTGGCCGCCGCGCTGGCTGCCGGCGCCGCCGCCGCGCAACTCGGCACGGCCTTCCTGCGCTGCCCGGAGGCCGGCAGTTCGCCGATGCACCGGGCCGCGGTGGCCAGTGCCGCGCCGACCGCGTTGACCCGGGCGTTCACCGGTAAGCGGGCCCGTGGCGTGGCCAACGACTTCCTGCGCGAGCACGACTCGGTGGCACCGAGCGGTTACCCCCAGGTGCTGCACCTGACACGTCCCCTGCTCGCCGCCGCCCGGCGCGACGCTGACGCATCGGTGGCCAATCTGTGGGCCGGGCAGGCGCATCCGCTGGCCCGGGACGTTCCGGCTTCGCAGGTGGTCGCCGAGGTCAGCGCCGACGCCCGGGCCGCGCTGGCCACAGTGGTCGAGCGGTCCAGCCGCTGGGGCTGACCAGGACGCCGGCCAGCGGCTCGGGCGGGCGGGACAGGCCGGGCCGGCCACCCGTTAGAGTCTCGCCGTGATCGAGATCGGTGCGCAGGTCGAGCTGTCCCACCCGGCTGAGCGGGTCTGGCGCGCCCTGACCGATCGGGAGTTGCTCGGCCGGTGGTTCGCCGAGGCCGAGATGGTCGAGGGCGTACCGGACCGGATGCTGCTGCACACCGCCGGCCTGCCCGGCTTCGAGGCCAACGTCGAGGTCGAGGTGACCGAGCGGCAGGAGCCGGACCTGCTCGTGCTGGCCTGCGACGAGGCCGGCCGGCTCAGCGAGCTGACCTGCGCGGTCACGACCACGAAGCAGGGCTGCCGACTGGAGCTACGGGAGGTCAGCACGCACGGCGCGTGGTCCGCCGAGCAGCACGAGCCGCGCGAGCAACAGCTCCGCCAGGCGCTGACGGTACGGCTGCCGGCCATCCTCGACTGGCTCGCCTTCCAACAGGTCGACCTGCGCGGGGCCGACGGTGGGATGACCGCGGAACTGCCGCTGATCGGCGTACGCGGCAGGGCCGGCCGCAACCCCCGTCGGCGTCGCACGCTCGTCGCCGTTGTCGCGGGTGCCGTGCTGGTGGCGGGGACGACGGCATGGGTGACGTTGCCGCCCGACCCGAAGCCGGCCGCCGCGCCCGCCCCGACCGCGACCGCGTCGCCTACCGTGACGGCCGGCCCAGTGACAGTCGCCCCCACGGCGACCCCCTCGGCGCGCCCCTCCCGGACCACAGCCTCGGCGACCACCTCGCCGAGTCGGACCCCGTCGGCGAAGCCCTCGCGGACACCCGCGTCGGCCGCGCCACCTCCACCTCCACCACCGGCGCCCGTCACCGCCCGATACGAGACCGACTCCGACCGGCTGTTCGGCTACACCGGCGAGATCGTGGTCCGCAACCCCGGCGGCGCCCCGGTGGCGGACTGGGCAGTGGTCGTCACCCTCGCCGAAGGCACCACGGTCGACGACGTCGACGGCGCGAACTGGCGACAGGACAAACAGGTGATCACCTTCACCGGAGCCGCCGTGGCGGCCGGGGGATCCCAGACGATCAGCTTCGACGTCCGCGACAGCCGGCCCAACGCCCGGGAGCCGGAGAGCTGCACGATCGGCGGGCAACAGTGTGCGGGCCTCTGACTAGGCTGCCGTCATGGCACTGCTGCACAGGGCGACCCTGCACCCCACGAAGTTGGACCTGCTGACGGCCTGGCTGCCCGGCCGGCAGTGGTTCGCCGGACCGACCGGCGTCGAGGTGGTGAGCCGGGGCGCCTACCGCTTCGACGACCCGGCCGGCGAGGTCGGCATCGAGACGATGCTGGTTGGCGCCGCCGACGGGCCGGTCCACCATGTTCCGCTCACCTACCGCGCCGCGCCCCTCGACGGCGCGGACGGCTGGCTGGTCGGCACCACCGAGCATTCGGTGCTCGGCCGGCGCTGGGTGTACGACGGCTGCGTCGACCCGGTGTACGCGGCCGCGCTCGCCCACGCGATCCTCACCGGCAGCGGCCAGGCGGAGCAGTACTTCGAGGTCGACGGCCGGCGTGAGGTGCGTGAGCCGACGGTGACCGTCGTCGTCGACGGGCCCGCCGACGCCCAGGTGCCGGCCGTCGGCGCGGTGCGACGGGTGGTCGACGAGGACCGCACGCTCATCGACACCGACACCGTCGAGCTGGTGGTCGTGCGCCGGCCGGGGGCCGGGGCCGACGGGCCGGCCAGGGGCACGCTGGGCGGCAGATGGCACGGTCAGTCCTCGACCGTGCCGCTGGCGTACGTCAGGACGCGCTGATCTGTGTGCGGTGGGCGGCCCGAGCGATCGGGCCGCCCACCGCTGTCACCACTGCGCGGGAGGCGGGGGCGGCGACACGGGCGGCCGGTCGTCGCAGGTGATGGTGTTGGGCAGCAGCCACGGCGCGAGCCACCCGCCGTCGTTGCCGCCGAGGTCGGTCAGAGTGAACTCGGAACCGGCCGGGGTGAAGTGGAACGATCCGCAGTTGTTGACGCCGACCGCCCCGACGTTGCGGGCGTCCACGTTGGCGAACGAGGCGGACCCGGCGGCGCGGGCGCTGACCACCGAGGTGCCGGTGCCGTCGACCCGGACGTCCCGGAAGCGCGCATCGGAGATCGAGTAGAGATCCTTCACCGGCCAGTCGCTGACCAGCATGATCGCGTTGTACGTGTTGTCCAAGTACGCGTCGCCGGTCACCTCGATGGGCGCCTCGATGCTGCGATCCAGGGCGAAGACCCAGATCGCGCCCAGCCCGATGTTCCAGTTCAGCTCGTACGTGCCGGCGCGGGCGGTGGTGTTGTTGGTGAAGCGCAGGTGCCCGGTGAACGGCTCCGCGCCGAAGCGGGCCCCGGCGTGCAGGCCGCTGCCCTCGCGTACCGGGTCGGCGACCAGGTTGTGCGAGACGGTGGTGTCGGTGCCGCCGTAGATGGCGATGCCGTTGGCCAGGGTCGGTGACTGCACGGTGTTGTGGTCGAACGTGTTCCGCGCGTTGGCCGTCTTCTCCGACCACATCGCCAGGCCGTCGTCGCCGGTGTTGCGGACGAAGTTGTGCGCGACCAGCGAGTCGGTCACGCCGGTGTGGAAGTTGAGCGCGTCGGCGATCTGGTCGACGATGATGTTGTTGGTGACCCGGACGTTGCGCATCGGGCCGTCGAACCACAGGCCCGCCTTGGTGTGGTGCAGGTAGAGCCCGTCGATGGTGGAGTCGCTCATCGCCCCACCGATCGCGTTGACCTGGTCGGTGTCGATGCGCTCCCGCACGTCGCCCTCGATGGCGAAGCCGGAGAGGTGCACGTTACGGCTGCCGCCGTCGGCGGCGTCCCGCCCGTAGAACCCGACCCCGGTGTGCACCGAGCCGTCCGGTGCGGGGGTCGGCAGGGCGACCTCGCGGCCCTTGATGGTGGTGTGCCAGTTGCCGGCGCCCTCGATGGTCACGTCGTCGACGATGATGTGCCTGTTGACCTGGTAGGTGCCCGGCGGGATGTACACCTTGAGGTGGGCGCGCCGGGCGAAGGTGATGGCCCGGTCCAGCGCGTCGGCGGAGTCCCGCCGGCCGGTGGGGTCGGCGCCGAAGGCGAGCACGTTCGCGGCGAGCAGCCGGACGTGCGGCGGCGCTACCAACTCGGAGTCGAGCAGGTCGATGACGGTCCAGGCGGCGGCGCTACCGGGCGGCGCGGTGAGCCGGACCTTGTCGCCGGCCCGGTAGGTACGTCCGAGCAGCAGCCGCTGCTCGTCGTAGAAGTGGGTGGGCCGGAACGGCTTGTCGATGCTCGGGTACGGCGTGGTGGCCGACGGCACGCACTGGCACTCGGTGATCCACCAGTCCGGGTGCAGCAGCCCGGCCTGCGGGTCGTTGGTGAACGGGTACTGGTTGTAGAGCCACGAGTACTGCGAGGTGAGCGTCATGGTGCGCAGGTGCTTGCCGTTGACGGCGACCTTCAGCGGGGCGGTGATCCCACCGCCCTGCGGCGCGTCCGGGATGCTGTACCGCACGGTGATCCCGTTCGCCGCGCTGGGCAGGACGAACTCCACGTACTCGCCGGGGGTGAGCCGGACCGCCCGGCGGCCGGAAGCTTCCGCGGGCAGCGTGTAGGCGGTCCGGTCGGGTCCGATGATCTCGCCGTTGGTGCGGGCGTTCTCCGCTTCCTGCTCGAGGAAGTCGACGTCCGCGCCGCGTCCGGCGACCAGCGCCGGATCGAGTGCGGCCCGGGTGACCACCGGCTGCGCGCCGGCGGACGCGGGTGGACTGGCGGCGGCCGCGGTGGGCCCGGCGACCAGCACGGCGAGACCGGCCGCGAGCGCGACGGCGGTGCCGCTGGGCCGGCCGGGGCGTCCCCGCGCCGGCGTGAGGCTGCGAAACATCGGTGACCCTCCTGGGTGGGTGGTGGTGGAGGTCCGCCCGGCGTTCCCCCCAACGCCCGACATTGATCGCCATGATGCAGCACCGGACAGGGCACTGCAAGACACCTATCGAACAACGAAAATAAACGACTATCAGGCCGCAAGAAATGGACGGTCGTCGAGTTGAGGTGTCGCGCGTCGCCCGCCCCGGCCAGCTCATGCCGGGCGTAGGCTGATCCGCGTGGATCAAGAAGACCGGATTGCCCTCTTCCTCGACTACGAGAACCTCGCGTTGGGCGCGCGCGACCATCGCGGCGGCGCGGCCTTCGACTTCCGGCCCATCGCCGACGCGCTGGCCGAACGAGGTCGGGTGGTGGTCCGCCGGGCGTACGCCGACTGGTCCTACTTCGACGAGGACCGCCGGATGCTCACCCGGTCCCACGTCGAGCTGATCGAGATCCCGCAGCGGATGGGCGCGTCCCGTAAGAACGCCGCGGACATCAAGATGGCCGTCGACGCCATCGAGTTGGCGTTCGAACGCGACTACATCTCCACCTTCGTGATCTGCAGTGGTGACAGCGACTTCACCCCGCTGGTGCACAAGCTGCGCGAGCTGAACAAGCGGGTCATCGGCGTCGGGGTCGAGGGTTCCACCTCGGGGCTGCTTCCCCCGGCGTGCGACGAGTTCCTGTACTACGACCGCTTGGAGGGTGTGGACATCCCGCCGGCCCGTGGTCGCCGCGCCCGTCCCGCCACCCGGCAGGCCGGTGCGGAGCAACGTCCACCCGAGCCGGAGCGGGAGCACGAGCCGGAGGTGGACCGCCGGCCGGCGGGGGAGGAGCCCGGCCGCGACGTGGACGCCCTCGCCGTACTCGTCGCCCAGTCGGTCGCCGGGTTGCAGGGCAGCGCCAACGGTGAGGTCACCGCGTCCCGGCTCAAGCGCACCCTGCTGCGCAAGGACCCCACCTTCAGCGAGTCCGACTACGGCTTCCGTACCTTCGGCGAACTGCTGCGCCACCTCGCCGAGCGCAACGTGATCGAGCTGGCCGAGGGTCCGGCGAAGGGTGACCCCGAGGTCTCGCTGCCCGAGCACGGCGACCGCGAGGTGGCGTTCGGCCTACTCCGGGGTGTCGTGGCGGACCTGGGTAGCGGCGGCAACCCGGTGGCGTTGTCCGGGTTGAAGAACCAGGTACGCCGGGCTCGCCCCGACTTCAGCGAGAAGAAGCTCGGCTACCGCAGCTTCCTGCAGTTCTGCAAGGCCGCCGCCACCGCCGGCGTACTGGACCTGCGCTGGAGCCCCGAAGCCGACGACTACCTCCTGACAACCCAACCCTGACCGCCTCACCCTCCGCGTGTCTCCCGCCCGGCTCGCGTTGATCAAGAGGTTTGCGTCACCGGGAACGCGATTCGTGACGCGAACCTCTTGATCAACAAGGGCTGGGGGCGGGGGTTGCGGGGAGGGGGCACAGTGGGGCGGGGTTCCTGATTCGCAAGTCAGGAGCGGGATAACCGCCCGTTATGGTTTCGAACCGTCAACGGTTGGGCCGAAATGCGCCTGGAATGTCGCTCTTGCCCCGGTCCGGGCATACCTGCGCCGTACCCTCGGCGCGGGAATTGCTATACGGTCGGCGAATGAAGGTGGAGGAACACTGGTGGAACGGAGACACGACCCCGCGCGGGCGCAGGGACGTGTACATCCGTACTGACGGGCAGGGTTGGGAGGTCCGCGCCCAGATCGGTGGGGCGTCGGGTCGTGAGCGGGTGCAGCAGTGCCCCAGCCGGGCCTCGGCGGCCATCCTCGCCGACGCCTGGCGCGGCACCCACCCATCCTGGCGCGAGCTGAAGCAGCGCTGATCCGGCACCGGGCCGGGTCGGCAACGCTCCCGGGCTCCAGCCCGGCGCGCCCGCCGACCGGCCCGGCGCTCGGTACGTTGGTCCGCCGAAAGCGCACAGCGGTTCACGTTCAACTCCCACGTCACCGCTTCTGAAGCATGACGGAAGCAACGTCGGCCAGAAGCGCCAACGCCCAATCCAGTTGCGAGCAGTTGTCGCGACCGTGGCACTCAAGGCAGCCGCCAGCTCGCCATGGCCTCTCGAGTGCCCGAGTCCAGTGGGTGTCCAATACACGTTCGGCCGTGAACAACTCGGTCGCCGTGGACGCGGGTTCGTCGATCGGCATGATTGGCTCCGTGTCTCCGCCCTCAGGTCGGGTATACGCAGGTCTGCCGGTCGCGCCCGATGGAGGTCCTCATGTCGCACGGTCCCGACGAGGAGAGTCCCAGGATCGACGATGAGGCCCGGGAGGCCGAGCGTCGGCTTGCCAACCTGCCCAAGACGTCGGACGACGCGCTCACCGACGACGACGCCCGGACGCCGGACCAGGCTCCCTCCGAGCAGGACGCCGACTAGGGGCCCGCCCGGCGTTCTGCCGGACAGGCCCCGAGGCGGGTCAGCGCTTCAGCGTGAAGGTGAAGTCCCCGGAGAGCTTGCCGCTCAACCGGAACGCCGAAACAACCTTCCCTTCCGCGATCAGTCGGTCGACCTCGCCCCGCGACAGACCGCAACCCACCGCGATCAGTCGGGTCGGCCGGACCGGGATCCGTGCCGCGTTGCGGACCACGACGTCGATCACGTCGAGGTCCAGGTGCTCCGATCCGCCGGTGTCGAAACGCCAGGCGTTGTCCCAGTCCAGGACGAATCGGTTTCGGTGCTGGACGGCCGGATCCTGGAGCAGTTCGGCGGTCAGGCCCGGGTCGTTGGCATGGAGCCGGTCCAGCAGTTCGGGTGGAATGGAGCGCACGGTCATCCGTTCCAGGACCGTGAGCTTGGCCGTCTCCCCGCACTCGGTGCAGAGCGCGAGAAGCCAGACGTCGAGGATCTTGTGGTTGGCGTTGACCCGGAACTTGCCGCTCGCCCGAAGGCGTTGGGACGCGCACGCGTGGCAACGGCGGCGGACGATGGGTAGGCAGGTGGGCACGACGGCCCAATTCATGAGCACAGAAGTACACCGGTTTCAGTGAGAAGTCCGCAGCAAAAAGGAGCGCGGCGCAACTGCGCGACGCGCGACAGATCAGCTCTTGGGAGGTCTCACAGGGTGTACAACGGCACGTCCTTGCCTAGACGACCTGATTGCGCAGCACGGTAACGGCGCACGGTGGCGCCGCTCCACTGGTTTTCGCGTACGCGTCAGGGAGCCCGGGTGGCGGGAGGTGTCGACCGGTCGGGTGTCCGACCCGGTCAGGCGGTCGGAACCGGCAGCACCACGCCCTCGGCCGCCGACCGGTGGGCCAGCTCGATCAACTCGACGGTGTGGACGGAGTCCCGTGGGTCCACCGGCATCGGCGCGCCGTCGCGCAGCGCAGCCGCCACCTGGGCGTAGAAGCTCTGGTACGCGCCGGGTTCGGTCGGCACCGGCCGCAGGTCACCGTCGACGCCGAGCAGGCCGTAGCGGTCCGACGGGACCTCGCCCCAGCCCGGCTGGTCCGGTCGGCCACCGTCGTGCAGCGCCGCCTCCTGCACGTCCAGCCCGTAGCTGGTGTAGCCGGCCCGGTCGCCCAGCACCCGCAGGCGCGGCCCGAGCTGCGCGGTCACCGCGCCCATCCACAGGTGCGAGTGGACCCCGTTGGCGTGGGTCAACGCCACGAACGCGTCGTCGTCGACGGCCGCGCCCGCGCGGCGGCGGTCCACCTCCGCGTAGACCCGTTCGACACTGCCGAACAACTGCACCGCCTGGTCGACGAGGTGGGCGCCGAGGTCGAAGAGGGCGCCGCCGGCCTCCTCCGGACCGGCGAGCTCCCGCCAGCCCGGCTTGATCGTCGGACGGAACCGCTCGAACCGGGACTCGAAGCGCAGCACCTGCCCCAACTCGCCCTGCTCGACCAGACGGCGGACGGTCAGGAAGTCGCCGTCCCAGCGCCGGTTCTGGAAGACCGTCAGCGGCACCCCCCGCTCGGTCGCCTCGTCGATCAACACGCGGCCCTCCGCGGCGGTCGGGGAGAGGGGCTTGTCGACGACGACCGGCAGACCGGCGGCGATCGCCGCACGCGCCATCGGCACGTGCTGCCGGTTCGGCGTCGCCACCACGACCAGGTCCAGGGCGTCGGGGGTACGCCACAGCTCGTCGGCGTCGTCGACCAGGCGGGCGTCCGGGAAGTGCTGTCGCGCCTGCTCGCGTCGCTGTGGATCGCGGGTCACGATGGCGTCGAGCCGCAGCCCGGGAGTCGCGGCGATCAACGGCGCGTGGAACACCCGGCCCGCCAACCCGTACCCCAGCAGACCAACCCGCAGCGCCTTTGCCATGCCGTGCCCCCGTCTCCCTGGTCGGCGCCCTGACCTGGCGCCGGTACCGCTGAGAAGAATCTACGCCGGGGGCGGTCGGGCCCGATCTCGGCCCGTCAGCTCACCGGGTCGGCGCGCAGGTAGGTGAGAACCGCGAGCACCCGACGGTTGGTGTCGTCGCTGGGGGGCAGGTCGAGCTTCAGCAGGATGTTGCCGACATGCTTGCCGACCGCCGCCTCGCTGACGTGCAGCCGCCCGGCGATCGACGCGTTGGACCGTCCCTCGGCGAGCAGCGCCAACACCTCGCGTTCCCGGGCGGACAGCGCGGCGAGCGGGTCGCGGGGGCGGTGCAGCAGTTGCCGGACCACGTCCGGGTCGATGGCGGTGCCGCCGTCGGCGACCCGGCGCAGCGTGTCGACGAACTCGGTGACCTCGGCGACCCGGTCCTTGAGCAGGTAGCCCACGCGTTGGCCGTCGCCGCTGTCCAGCAGCGCCGCCGCGTACCCGGTCTGCACGTACTGGCTGAGCACCACGACCGGCAGATCAGGTCGCTCGGTGCGCAGCGCCACGGCCGCGCGCAGCCCGTCGTCGCGGTGGCCCGGCGGCATCCGGATGTCGGTCAGCACCAGGTCCGGTTTGTGGTCGCGGGCCGCCGTCAGCAGGTCCGGTGCGGAGCCGACGGCCGCGCACACAGTGAAGTCGAAGCGGGTCAACAGCGCGACCAGACCCTCCCGCAGCAGCACCTCGTCCTCGGCGAGCACCACCCGGGTCACCGACGACATGGCAACTCCACCCGGACCACTGTAGGCCCGCCCGGCGGGCTGGACAGCAGCAGCCGGCCGTCCACGGCGGCGACCCGGTCGGCGAGCCCGGTGAGGCCGGTACCCCGGGCCGGGTCGGCGTCACCGTGGCCGTCGTCGGCCACCTCGACGACGAGATCACCGCCGGCCCGGGTGAGGCGTACGTCGGCACGGGTCGCCCGAGAGTGCCGGGCCACGTTGCCCAGCGCCTCGGAGACCACGAAGTAGGCGGTCGTCTCCACGATCTCCGGCAACTCGTCGCGCAGGTCGGCGTGCACGACGACCGGGATGGTGGCGGCGTCGGCCAGCTCGCGTACGGCCCCGGCCAGGCCCAGATCGGTGAGGCTCTGCGGGCGGATACCGTGCACCAACTGCCGCAGCATCACCATCAGCCCCCGGGCCTGGTCGTGCGCCACGGCGAGTGGTCGGGAGGCGGGGGAGTCCTCGGGTACGTCCAGCCGGGCCAGCCCCAGCTGGAGGGTGAGGCTGGTGAGCCGGGGCTGTGCGCCGTCGTGCAGGTCGCGCTCGATGCGGCGGCGTTCGGCCTCGTACGCGCCGACCAGTCGGGTGCGGGAGCGGGTGACCTCGCGCAGCGCCGCCGCGTCCACCGGGTGGGCCAGCAACCACCGGGCCACGGCTGCCTGGACGGCGGCGAGCAGACCGACGGCGTACCAGAGGACCGGGATCAGCAGCACCCCCACTATCGCGTACGGAATGGCCTCCCCGGTGCTGTCGATCGGCTGCCAGATCACGACCGGCTGGTTGGCGTCGCCGGCCAGCCAGGGGCTGGTGATCATCCCGAGGTCGAGCAGCACCAGCACCAGGAACACCCAGTAGGCGACCGGGGCGAACCCGCCCAGCCAGAACAGGTACGCCACCTCCCGCCAGGTCGCGGCGCTGCGGTAGCGGGCGACCAGGCCCGGCCACGGCGACGGTGCCAGCGGACGGCCGTCGACGAGCCCGACGCGCCACCGTTCGACGACGGCCACCGGGAAGCTCACCAGCGGGGCCAACGCCAACAGGGTGAGGCTGCCGGTCGCCAGGAACAGCATCAGCGCGATGCTCGGCGGTCGGCCGTGCAGGCGGAGGCTGTTGGCGGCGGCCAGCAGGGGCGCGCCGATGACGAGCAGCCCGACACCGAGCACGCCGGCGATCGGCACTGTGGTCACCAGGTAGGCCAGCGCGCGCCAGGGCCACGCGGAGATCAGCCAGCGGCGACGGCGCAGCGCCTCGGCCAGGTGCGAAGGGTGTTCCGTGGTCATGCAGAAGACGCTAATCGGGAGCGACCGGGTGCCCCAGCCGTCCAGATCCACTCTTCGGGGTATGCCCAGCACTACCGGCGAACGGGTGTGCCGGGTCCGAAAACGGGAAGAACGCGCCGTCGCGCGGCCCGCGTGACCTGTGCTGGCGGCGGCTGGAGAGACATGGGTGCCAGAACCTTCGTGGTAGTCGGCGGGACCAGCGGTCTCGGCCTCGCTGTGGCCCGACTGCTCGTCGACGAGCATCAGGTGGTGGTGTTCGGCAACGTTCCGGCCGAGGTCGCCGCCGCGACCGACGAGCTGGGTTGCGACGGCGCCGTCTGCGACATCTCCTCCTACGAGCAGGTCCGCGACGGGTTGGCCGAGGTGGTCGAGCGCTACGGCGTCATCGACGGGGTGGCGGCCTGCGCCTCCATGTGGGCGGGCGGCGACCTGGGGGACCTGTCGGTGGAACACATCCGCCGGGCGGTGGAGATCAACGTTCTGGGCATCACGTACCTGCTGCGGGAGGCGGTGCAGCACCTGCACCGGCAGGGCCACGGCAACGTCGTCTACATCGGCGCGCTGGCCCTGGCGGCCCCCCGGCCCGGCATCCCCGTCTACCGGGCCACCAAGAGCTACGGCAACAGCCTGGTCGACTCGCTGGCCGAGGCCCAGCACAGCAACCGGGTCAAGGTGATGCAGCTGCATCCCGGGCCGATGCCGACGCGGCTACAGGAACGGGTGGGCGCCGAGTTCCTGGACGAGGTGTACGCCATGCCCGAACAGGTCGCCACCGAGGTCGTCCGGTTGCTGCTGCTCGAACCCGACGACCTCTACGTCTCCGGTGAGCGCGTGCTGCGCGCGGACGGGCGGTGGTGACGGCCGCAGCCGGACCCGCCGACCGTCCGGCCTCTGCCTGGGCGCCGCTGCGGACGGCGGTCTACCGCAACCTGTGGCTGGCCCTGCTCGCCGCCAACATCGGCACCTGGATGCAGACCGTCGGCGCGCAGTGGCTGCTGATCAACCACTCCAACGCCTCCACCCTTGTCGCGTTGGTGCAGACCGCCAGTCTGCTGCCGGTGCTGCTGCTGGCGTTGCCCGCCGGGGTGCTGGCCGACAGCTTCGACCGCCGGCACCTGCTGATCGCCGTGCAGCTGTTCCTGGTGGCGGTGGCGGTGGCGTTGACGCTGCTCACCCTGACCGGTCGGATGCCACCGGCGCTGCTGCTGACCCTCACCTTCGCGTTCGGGGTAGGGCAGGCGCTCACCCTGCCGGCCTGGGCGGCGGTGATCCCGGAGCTGGTGCCGCAGGACCAACTGCGGTCGGCGTCCGCGCTCGGCTCGATAAGCGTGAACGTGGCGAGGGCGGTCGGGCCCGCGGTGGCCGGCGTGCTGATCGCCCGTACCGGCGTCGCCCCGGTCTTCGGTATCAACGCGGTCGCTTTCGGGATCTTCGCGTACGCGCTGTGGCGCTGGCGGCCCGCCAACGCGCGCGCGGTCGAGGTGCCGGAGCGGTTCACCGCCGCGTTGCGCGCCGGCAGCCGCTACGTACGCCACTCGCCGACCGTCCGCCGGCTGTTGCGCCGTGCGCTGGTCTTCGTGGTCCCGGCCAGTGCGCTCTGGGCGTTGCTGCCGTTGGTGGCGAGTCGGCGACTGGGGCTGGGCTCCGGCGGGTACGGGGTGCTGCTGGCCGCCCTCGGCGTCGGCGCCATCGCGGGTGGGGTGCTGCTGGCCGTGATCCGCACCCGGCTGTCCGCCAACCAGCTCCTGCTGATCGCCGGGGCGCTGTTCACAGTGGCGCTGACAGTGGTCGGCACCGTGCGGGTGGTGCCGCTGGTGCTGCTGGCCCTGCTGCCCGCCGGGATGGCCTGGGTGACGGTGCTGGCCAACGTCAACGCCGAGATGCAGCTCTTCCTGCCCAGCTGGGTGCGGGCCCGGGGCCTGGCCGTCTACCAGGTGTGCTTCGCCGGTGGGCAGGCCGCCGGCGCGCTGCTCTGGGGTCTGGTGGCCGAGATGGCCGGGTTGCTCCTCGCGTACCTGGCGGCGGCGGCGCTGATGCTCGTCGGCACCCTGACGAGTCGGATCTGGCCGTTGCCGGACCTGCGGTCGGTGGACCGGGAACCGGCGGCCTACTGGCCGCAACTGCACCTGGCGCACGAGCCGGACCCGGGAGTGGGGCCGGTGCTGGTGACCGTGCAGTACACCGTCCGGCCGGAGCGGACCCAACGGTTCCTCGCGGCGATGGACCTGGTGCGTGGCGCGCGGCAACGGACCGGCGCGATGCGCTGGGGGCTGTTCCGCCCGGCCGAGACGGTGGACCGGTTCGTCGAGGTGTATCTCGTGCCGTCCTGGGACGAGCACCTGCGCCAGCACGGCGGCCGGTTGACCGGTGAGGACCGCGCGGCCGAGCAACGGGCCCGGGAACTGACCGACGGGGAGCCGGAGGTCCGACACCTGGTGCCCGCCGCCGCCGGCCCGACGCTGTCCGACGACCGCGAGGCGCTCTGACGCACCCCTTGGCGCGACCACGGACCCCCGGGAGCGGGCCGGCGCGGCCGTACCGCGTACGGCCTCGTTGTTAGGATGGCCGCACCATGGCGAGTGAGCGCAAGGCGACCGCGGACCCGGCCCGCAGCCTGGCCCTTCTCTGGCGCACCCGGGAGCCGACCAGCCGCAGCGCCGGTCCGGCGCTCAGCGTCGACCGGATCGTCCGGGTCGCGATCGACATCGCCGACGCCGAAGGGCTCGACGCGCTGACCATGCGCCGGGTCGGTGAGGCGCTGGGGGTCGGCACGATGTCGGTCTACACCTACGTGCTGGGCAAGGCCGAACTCGTCGCCGTCATGATCGACACCGCGTACGGCGAGATGCCGCGCCCCACCGTCGAGGGCGACTGGCGGACCCGGCTGGAACGGATCGCCCGCGACAATCTGGCTCTCTACCAGCGGCATCCCTGGATGCTGCGGGCCGAGACGACCCGACCGGTGCTCGGCCCGCACCTGATGGCCAAGTACGACTACGAGCTCGGCACGATCGTCGACATCGGGCTCACCGACGTCGAGGTCGACGCGGTGCTCACCCTCGTGCTGGGCCACGTGAAGAGCGCCGCCCGAGCCGCCTCCGAGGTGGTCGACCTGGAGCGCGAGACCGGCATGACCGACGGTCAGTGGTGGCAGTCGCACGCGCCCTGGCTGGAAACCTTCCTGAAGCCCGGCGCCTACCCGACCGCGTCCCGGGTCGGCACCGCGGCCGGCCAGCAGCACGGCGCCGCGTACGGCCCCGAGTACGCGTTCGAGTTCGGTCTGCAACGTGTTCTCGACGGGATCTCGGTGGTGGTCGCCGAGCGGGCGGCCAACCGATAGTCGGCCCGCTTCGGGAACGGCGACGCTAGGGCGGTGCCGCCCGGCGAGCCAGCCGGGCCAGCGAGCGCGCCGACGGGCTGCCCGGCTCGGCGTGATAGACCACCAGCGACTGGGTGGTGCCGCTGATCGTGAGCTTCTCGTAGCGCAGCGCCAACTCGCCCAGCTCCGGGTGCTGGAACACCCGCACCCCGCCGCCCGCACGGGCCGTGACGTCGTGCCGGGCCCACAACCGCCGAAACCGCTCGCTGCCGGCCGTCAGCTCCTCCACCAGCTCGATGAGGCGGGGATCGTCCACCTCGGGGCCGACCTGTGCGCGCAGACCAGCCACCGCGTTGGCCGCGACCGCAGTCAGAGCCGGGTAGAGCGCCGGCACGCTCGGGTCCAGGAAGACCGCGCGCAGCAGGTTCACCCCGGTGGTGAAGATCGGCGCCAGCGCGGTCGCGGCCGGGTTGGCGAACAGCACGTCCAGGTGCCGACCGTGCACGAAGGCGGGCGTCTCGGCCCACGAACCGACCAACTGCCGGATGCCCACCGGCACCCGCTCCGAGGGTCGCGCCACCCGGCGGGCCGGCACCGGCCGGGCCAGACCGTGCAGGTGCGCCGCGGCGTCCGCGTCCAGCATCAGCGCGCGGGCCAGCGCCTCGACCACCTGCGTCGACGGGTGCCGGTCACGCCCCTGCTCCAACCGCAGGTAGTAGTCGGCGCTGATGCCGGCGAGCAGTGCCGCCTCCTCGCGGCGCAGGCCGGGCACCCGCCGACGGCCATGCGCGGGCAGGCCGACGTCACCCGGCCCGATCAGCTCGCGCCGGGCACGCAGGTATTCGCCCAGCGGGCCGGCCGTGCTCACCCGCCCATCGTAGGAGCCGCCACGGACCGCCCAGCCTGGTCCTGCCACTACCAGGAAAAACAGGGAACCGGCTACCGCCTGCCGCCGGGGTGACAGTGTCGGAGTAAGCGTGATCGGGAGACGGGACAGCAATGACAGAGCGCATCACGACCCCCTTCGGTTTCGCCTCGACCGCCGACGAGGTCATCGCCGGGGTGGACCTGAGCGGCAAGCGGGCCATCATCACCGGCGGCGCCGCCGGTATCGGCATCGAGACGGCCCGTTCGCTCGCCGCCGCCGGCGCCGAGGTCGTGCTCGGGGTCCGCCGGGTCGCGGCGGGCGAGCAGGCCGCCGCCGACATCGCGGCCAGCATCGGCGCGGAGCGGGTCACCGTCCGTGCGCTGGACCTGGCCGACCAGACGTCGGTACGCCAGTTCGTCGCCGGCTGGGACCAGCCGCTGCACATCCTTGTCAACAACGCGGGGATCATGGCGCTGCCCGAGCTGGAGCGCACCGCCGAGGGCTGGGAGATGCAGTTCGCCACCAACTTCATGGGGCACTTCGCGTTGACAGTCGGCCTGCACGACGCCCTCGCCGCGGCCGGCGGCGCCCGGGTGGTGTCGGTCAGCTCCAGCGGCAACCTCTTCTCCCCGGTGATCTTCGACGACCTGCACTTCGCGTTCCGGCCGTACGACCCGTTGCTGGCCTACGGGCAGTCCAAGAGCGCCGAGGCCCTGCTCGCCGTGGAAGCCACCCGCCGCTGGGCCGGCGAGGGCATCTACTCCAACGCGCTGAACCCGGGCGCCATCGCGACCGGCCTGCAGAAGCACACCGGTGGGCTCAAGTCGCCCAAGGAGATGCACAAGACCCCGCAACAGGGCGCCGCGACCTCGGTGTTACTCGCGGCGTCCCCGCTGCTGGACGGCGTCGGCGGTCGCTACTTCGAGGACTGCGCCGAGGCCCCGGTCGTCACCGAGCGGCCCGCCGACTACAGCGGCGTGGCCGCGTACGCGGTCGATCCGGGCAACGCCGAGCGGCTCTGGACCGTGGCGTCCGGCCTGATCGCCTGAAGGATGGCGATGGCCGGCGACCAACCGCGACGAGACGACGTGGTGGAGTTGCGGGTGCACGGTGTGTCCGGGGCGGACCCGACGGTCATCCTCGACCAGCCGCAGGTCCGGCAGGTCGCCGGCGACGGCAGCGGAGGCTTCCACCGGTCCGCCGGGTCGGACGGGGTCGGCCCGGACGGGGTGACGCTGGAGGCGTACCGCTGGGGGGACCTGCCCTCGGGCACCGTCGGCCGGACCCTCGCCATGGTTTTCCTCCTGCCGTTCATGCTCAGCAACGTGGCCGTGTGGATGCGCCCGACCGGCCGCCGCCGCGCCGCTGCGGTCAGCGTGCTGTGTCGGCTCCTCGCACTCAACCTCACAGTGCTGTACGTGGTGTCCATCGCCGGAGTCGCCCTCGACCTGCTCGCCTGGCAGTGTCTCGGTGCGGCCCGCTGCCGCCCGCCCTTCGACACCATGGCCGGGCTCGACGGCCGGCACGTCGGGCAGCGACTGGCAGTGCTGGCGTTCCTGCCGATCGCCGCCATTGCGCTCCTGCGCCTGCTCGGCACCCGTCGGTCCGGCCCGGCCGACAACCCACTGTGGGCCGTGGAGCCCCTGGTGCACCGGCTGCGCGCGATCCACGTGGCCGCAGCCCTCGCCGCACTCGATGTCGTGCTGCTCACGGCCCGTCGTGCCAGCGGCGCGACGTTCTCCACGACCCTGCTGCTGGCGCTCAGCGCGGCGGTGTTGCTGACCTGCGTCGGTCTGCTCGCCGCTCCGGGACTGATCGACCGGGCGGCTACCGCGCGAACTGCCACCTGGACCGCCCGCACGGCGGGCGTCGTGGCGGCCGTCCTGAGCGTGGTGACCCTCGCCACGGTGGCGAGCGACCGGCGCGACTGGTCGTCGGCGACCGGGCTTCCCGGCTACGACGGGCTCGCGGCTGTGGCGCTGTTCGGCCAGATGATGTTGCTGGTGCTGCTCAGCGCGGTGGTGCTGTGGCAGCGCGGTCGGGTGGGCGGCCGGTCCGCGCTGCCGGGTGGCCTGGGCGCGGCGGTCCTCGCCGCCATCGCGGTCGGCCTGACCGGCGCGCTCTCCGCCGGTCTCGTCTACCAGACGGGGGAGTTGCTCGGTGGCTACCGCGGTGACGGTGGGCCACCGTCGCCGTACCGCTGGACGCTGCTGGCGTTCTTCCTGCACGTGGTCGCGGCGGTGCTGGTGTGTGGCGCGTTGACGGTCGTGTCGCGGCGGCGCCGGCGGCGTGCGGCGGCGGCGATCACCGCCCGTGACTTTCCGGTCGTGCCACCGGAGGCGGTCGGGCGGCTACGGCTGGCCACGAAGACGATCGCCCGGGCTCGGTTCACCGAGTGGTTGGGCCTGCTGGCCGCCGCGTACGCGGTGCTCGCGGTGGTCGGACTGGCCACGAGTCTGGTGGGGCGTACCGGGCGCGAACCGGAGGAGTTGACCCGGCAACTGCTCGGGCTGCCGGCCGGCGCCGTCCAGATGGGGCTCAGCGGGGGCAGTTTTCTCCTCGCCGCGTTGCTGCTCACGCTGGTGGCCGGCGGCGTGTTCGCCTACCGGACCGCGTGGTTCCGCCGGCACGTCGGCATCCTGTGGGACCTGGGCACCTTCTGGCCCCGGGCCGCGCACCCGTTCGCACCACCGAGCTACGCCGACCGCGCGGTGCCGGAACTGGCCGACCGGATCAGCCAACTGGCCGAACGGCACGTCGGTGTGTTGCTCTGCGGGCACAGCCACGGCTCCGCGCTGCTCGCTCTCGCGGTGCTGCGGCTGCCCCCGCGCGTACGTCAACGGGTCGCGCTGCTCACCTACGGGTCGCCGCTGGACCGCCTGTACGCACGGCTCTTTCCGGCCTACCTCAACGAGGAGGTGCTGCGTGAGGTGGGGGAGCGGGTCGAGTGGCGGTGGCTCAACCTCTGGCGGGACACCGACCCGGTCGGCGGCTGGATCTTCGCCGCGCACCGCCCAGGCGATCCACCCCCGGACCCGGCCGATCCGGCGGGCCAGGTCGACAGGCGGTTGCGGGACCCACCGAACCTGCTGCCCGCGCCGGGGGAGCGGTCTGCGCCGCCGCTGCGGGGGCACCATCCGGGCGAGACCGACCCCGAGTTCCGGGCGGCGGTGCGCCAACTCTCCGAACGCCTTCGTGGCGCTGGCTGAGCCTGCCGGCAGTGGGCCGGGCGGTGCGGGACACCACTGTGGTCAACGGTCCAACCCGGGAATCCGGTCGGACTCCGCCACCGTCGCACGGACCTTGCGCAGCGTGGCGTCTGGGGCGCGGATCGCAGCGCGCCAGCGGTCCAGCGTCCGGGTGAGCACCCGGACCACGAACTGCAACTGGTTGACCTGCTCGCGGAGCATGCCCAGCTCGGACCGGGCGCTGAACGCCTCGCCCTCCAACTGGGTGATCCGTGTCTGCAACGGCTGCACGAGCGTGAGGGCGGCCTCGGTGAGCGTGTCGGCGGCATCGGCCTTGAACTTGCCGCGCTGCACCACGACGGTGGCGATGGCGGCCAAGCCGGTGCCTCCGCCGAGGATGCCGAGCACGCTGAGCGCCACCTGCACCCAGTGCGGTGCAGCCGGTGCGGGTGCGGTAATCACGTGACACCTGCCTGCAACTGTTCGTAGGTCACAAATTCGCACGCTCGGGCCAGGCGACGCAGATCGATGGCGATCTGCGCGGCCCGCCAGAGCGACCCGACCGTCACCGCTGTCACGAACGACGTGGCGACGATGGAATTTCGACCCGACATGACCAACAGGGCTACCGAGTACATGCCGGTGAGCGTGCCGAGCACCAGTACCGACGCGAGTTCGAGGCCGAGCCCGGTGGAGAGCCGGCCGGGCCAGAGGATGCCCAGTAGTCCACCCACGCCCACCGCGATCAGACCCAACTCCCAGGCGACCTGGATGGGATGCGGCATCGACGTCTGTACGGACGTCGGCCGGACGTTGAGGGCCATCATGAGAATGCCGCAGAGCGGTGCGGCGGCCAGGACAGCTATCTCGTACGGTTGGTGGCGGGATCGGATTCGTAGGTTTCCCACGGCAACTCCTTGGTCGAGGACCGGCGTCCGGCAGCGGCCGGTGGGCCAGTGCCGTTCGGTGGGTCGCGACTGTGGAGCTGCGGTCCGTGCGGCGGAGCCCAGTGGTGCGGTGCCTGTGGACGGTCGTTGGGCGAGAAGATGGAGCGACGCGACGTCGTTGGCTGCCGGTATCTGCCTGTGTATCACCGATGACCGGTTTCCGTCCACCTCGTGTAACGTGGCATTACCGCAGGTCAGAGCCCATTCGTGACCGGTTTTCGAGGCGTGGGGCGGGGTGGGACGCGGCGACCCGGCCGCACGGCCACCCGGTGACAAGGAGTGTCGGATATCTTGCCCAGGGTGACAGTGGTGGCCGGGTCGCCGATCGATCAACGGACGAGCAGGGCGCGCAACGCCCGGAGCACCTCCGCCGGGGCCTCCTCCGCCATGAAGTGTCCGCAGGTCACTGTCTGGTGGTCCAAGCTCGGCGCCCAGGCCCGCCACACCGCCGCCGCGTCGTAGCCCAGCGCCGCGCCCCAGTCCTGCTGGAGCACCGTCACCGGCATCCGCAGCCGGTTGCCGGCCGCCCGGTCAGCGGCGTCGTGGGTCACGTCGATCCCGGCGGATGCCCGATAGTCGGCGACGATCGAGGGAACGGCGTCGCGGGACGCGCGCAGGTACGCGGCCCGCACCGCCGCCGGCAGGGCGCCCGGATCACGGGTCCAGACGTCCAGGAAGTGACCGAAGAAGGCGTCCGGGCTGCCGGCGATCAGCTCTTCGGGCAGGCCGGGCGGCTGCGCCATCAGATAGAGGTGAAATGCCACAGCGGCGCTGGCACCGTGCAGCACGTCCCACATGTCCAGCGTGGGTAGCACGTCGAGCAGGGCCAGCTGACTGATCGCCGCCGGATGGTCGAGGCCGGCGCGGAACGCGACCAGGGCACCCCGGTCGTGCCCGGCCAAGGCGAACCGATCGTGACCGAGCGCGCCGGCCAGCGCCACGATGTCGGCGGCCATGGTCCGCTTGGCGTACTCCGTGCCGTCGGTGTCGAGGGGCTTGTCGCTGTCGCCGTAGCCGCGCAGGTCGGGGCAGATGACAGTGTGGTCGGCGGCCAGATCGGCGGCGACGTGCCGCCACATGAGGTGGGTCTGCGGAAAGCCGTGCAACAGCACGATCGCCGGGCCGGAACCGCCCACGGCGGCGTTGAGCGTCACCCCGTCGGCGACGGTGACACGTCGGTAGTCGAATCCGTTGATCTTCGGGTCCACGGGGAACCTTCCTGGTGAGCAGTGCCGGCGGAGGGCGGTGGCCCGTCGCCGTCGTACCTCACCGAGCCTGCCCGGCGGTGATCAGCAGCCGGTCAGCGTCGGATCAGTGCCGGTCGGGCCACGGGCCTAGATTGGTGCCATGACCAGGCAGCTCCCGGCGCCCGTCGCGGTGACCTTCGGCGTACTCGGGCCGGTGACCGCCGCGACCGAGCGCGGCCCGGTCCCCCTGCGGGGACACCGGCAGCGCCTGGTGCTGGGCCGGCTGTTGATCGCCCACGGTCGGGTGGTGCCGGTGGATCGTCTCGTCGACGACCTGTGGGAGGTCGCACCGGACGGCGCGGTCGGCGCGATCCGGACCTTCGTGGCCGACCTGCGCCGGGCCCTGGAACCCGACCGGCCACCCCGCCAGGCACCCCGGATCCTGGTCACCGAGCCGCCCGGGTACGCGCTGAAGGCCGCCCCGGACGCTGTGGACGCCGGACAGTTCGAGGCGGCCGTCGGCGAGGCGGCCCGGCTGCTGGCGGCCGGGCGTCCCGCGCCGGCCCTGGCCGCGCTCGAGTCGGCGCTCGGGCTCTGGCGCGGGCCCGCGTACGCCGACTGCGCCAACGAGTCCTGGGCGGTCGCGGAGATCAACCGGCTGGACGAGCTGCGGATGCTGGCCGTCGAGCGGCGGGCGGAGGCGCTCCTGGCGGTGGGCCGACCGGACGAGGCCGCCGCGGACCTACCGGCACACCTGGCCAGTCATCCGCTGCGCGAGGACGCCTGGCGGCTGCTCGCGACGGCCCGGTACCGCGCCGGCCGGCAGGGCGACGCGCTGGCCGCACTGCGAGAGGCCCGCCACGTCCTGGTCACCGAGCTGGGCGTGGACCCGGGGCCCGAGCTGCGACGACTGGAAGCCGACATCCTGGCCCAGGCGCCGCACCTCGCCCCGGCCGCCACCCCCGGGCTCGGGGAACCCGTTCGCCCCGTCCAGGCCGAGCAGCGCCCCTTCGTCGGCCGCGACGCGGAGCTGGAGCGGCTGCGACACTCCGCCGAGGCCGCGTCCCGCCGCCGCCAGCCCACGCTCGCCCTGCTCAGCGGCGATCCGGGCGCCGGCAAGACGGCGCTTGCCGAGGCCCTGACCCGGCGACTCGCCGCCGAGGGCTGGACCACGGCGTGGGGACACAGCCCGGAGTACGAGGGCGCCCCACCAGCCTGGCCGTGGACCCAGATCACCGACACGCTCGCCGGGCCCACCGCGCCCGTCGTCGCCCCCGCCGCGCCGGAGGACCGCTCGGCCGACGGTTCGGCTGACCCCGCCACCGTGCGGTTCCGTCGACACCGCGCGGTGGCCTCGCTGATCTCGACGGTCGCCGACCGCGAGCCGGTCCTGCTGGTCCTCGACGACCTGCACCGCGCCGACGGCGACACCCTGGACCTGCTGACCGCACTGCTCACCGGCCCGCAGCCGGTCAGCGGGACGGTGCTGATCCTCGGCACCTACCGGGCCACCGAGATCAGCCCGGAGCTGACCGCCGCCCTGGCCCGCGCCGCCCGGCTGGAGCCGGCCCGGGAGTATCTCGCCGGCCTGCCCGCGTCGGCGACCGGTGAGCTGGCCGGCGCCATCGTCGGGGCGGAACTGGAGCCGGCCACCGCCCGGTCGATCCACCAGCGCAGCGGCGGTAACCCGTTCTTCGTCCGCGAGCTGGCCCAGCTCTACGCGAGCACGGGGCCGGCGGGGCTGTCCGCCGTGCCGCCCGGGGTACGCGACGTGATCCGGCACCGGTTGGCGCAGCTACCCGCTTCGACCCGTACCGTGCTGCGGCAGGCGGCAGTGCTCGGTCGGGACCTCGACCCGGACATGCTGGGCACGTTGGCCGGTGACCCGACGACAGCGCTGGACTCCGTGGACCGCGCCCTGACGGCCGGGTTCCTCACCGAACGGGAGTCCGACGGGCGGCTGCGCTTCACCCACATCCTGGTCCGCGACACGCTCTACGCCGACCTGTCCGCACCACGCCGCGCCGCCTGGCACGCGGCCGTCGCCGAGGCGCTGCGACAGCGGGAACCCGTCGAGCCGGCGGCTCTCGCGTACCACCTGCTGCGCGCCGGCGGGCCGGTCCACGCCGCCGAGGCGTCGACGTACTCCCAGGTGGCGGCCGAGCGGGCCGAACGGGGCGGCAACCCGCACGAGGCGGCCCGTCTGTGGGGCCAGGCGATCGAGGCGTACGACAGGGCCGGCGGGGTCGAGCCGCGTGGGCGGGTGGCAGCGCTGCTCGGCCTGGGGCGGGCGCTGGCCGTGACGGGCCGACTGGCCGAGGCGCGACTACGGCGTGCCGAGGCGATCACCGTCGCCGAGTCCACCGGCGACCCCCTGCTGATCCAGGAGGCCCTGGCGGGCTTCGACGTGCCCGCCAGTTGGACGCGCAACGACGACGACCTGCTCTCCGGGCACATCGTCCGCGCCGCCGAACACGCCCTGACCGCGCTCGGCCCGACCGGCTCGGCACAGCGCAGCCGGCTGCTGAGCACCCTCGCGCTGGAGCTACGCGGCACCACCACCGATCGTGGCCGTCGCGCCGCCGCCGAGGCCGAGACGATCGCCCGCGACATCGGCGATCCCGGGCTGGTGGCCTTCGCGCTCAACGCCCGCTTCATGCACGCCTTCCACCGCGTCGGTCTGGCCGACACGCGGGCCCGGATCGGCCTCGAACTGGTCGAGCTGGCCGCCCGGCACCACCTGGTGACCTTCGAGGTGCTCGGCCACCTCGTCCTGCTCCAGGCCAACTGTGCGCTGGCCGACCGGCCCGCCGCCGACGCGCACGCCCGTGCCGCCGACCGCCTCGCCGAACGGTACGAGCTGCCGTTGGTCGGTGTCCTCACCCGGTGGTACGCCGCGCTGCGCCTGGCGTTGGGCGGCGACCGGGACGCCGCGGCGACCGCCTACCGTGCTGCCGCCGAAGAACTGCCCGCCGACGGTATGCCGGGACTGGCCCAGGGGTTGCTGCCGCTCGCCCTGCTCGGCCTGCGGCTGGCTGACGCCGTCAGCGACGCCCCGCCGGCAGGTGACGCCGGGCTGGTTCCCGTTCGGCGACCGATTGTCGGGCCGGACGACGAGGACTGGGCGCGGCTGGACTGGGGCCCGCACGAGCCCTGGGTCCGACCACTGCTGCTCGCCGCTGCCGGCGACCGCGGTGGCACCCGGGCGGCGCTGCGGGCCCTGCCGGACGGGCCGCACGACCTGCTGCGAGAGGTGCGGCTGTGCCTCACCGCTCGGGCAGCGCTGGCCATTGACGACCGGTCCACCATGGAACGCGTCGCCGCCGCGCTCCGCCCGGCCGCCACCGAACTGGCCGCCGGGAGTGGAGTGGTCACCGTCGGCCCGGTAGCCGGGCACCTCGCGGATCTGGCCGCTGCTCTGGGCCGCGACGATGAAGCCGCCGAGCACCGCCGGATCGCTCGCGCGCTCACCGCGCGTGTCCGCGCCGGCGACCCGACCTGAGCGTCGTCAGCCAGGGCATGCTGCGCTGACGCCGAGCGGATGTGCGCGGTGGGCAGCACCGTTGGTGACGTACGTCCACCTGGACCATCCCGATCGGCACCTCGACCGCCCCGCCTGGCGGCCGCACCGCTTCAGGGGTCGCGTACCGCGAGATCTTGGACAGTTTCCGTCTTGTGCGAACGGAAAGTGTCCAAGATTTGCGAACAATCGCCGAGCGGCGCCTGTCGCGCGGCGACGCAGACGACATCACGAGGCAGATCGAGTCGGGCGTGGGAAGTAGCCCGTAGCCTTCTCCCCAGCTCGCGCGTTCTTCCGGTGCCCCTTCTGGTGCCCCACGACACTGCACCCCGCGCTCTGGCTACCCGGCGACTTGCCGGTTTCCACCGGAACCCACCGGCGGGTGCGGTCAGATGGAACCACCGGCGCGTCCACCGTCGGCCACGGTCCGAGGGGGTGTACGCGTGGAGGCGCTCATCCTGATCGTGCTGCTCGGCGTCACAGTCCTCGTCGGCACCACCCTCGGCGGTCGGTACCGGGTCGCCCCGCCGGTCCTGCTCATCGCGTTGGGCGTGCTGCTCGGGCTCACGCCGCCGCTGTCCGAGGTCACCCTGGAACCCGACCTGGTCCTGCTGATCTTCCTGCCGGCGATCCTGTACCGGGAGAGCCTCACCATCAGCCTGCGCGAGATCCGGGCCAACCTGCCGGTGATCGGGCTGCTCGCCGTGGTGCTGGTGGTGCTCACCATGGTCACCGTGTCGTTCGCCGCGCAGGCGCTCGGCGTGAACCCCGCCGCCGCCTGGGTGCTCGGCGCGGTCCTCGCGCCGACCGACGCCGCAGCGGTCACCGGCCTGGCCAAGCGGCTGCCCCGGAAGCTGCTCACCACCCTGCACGCGGAGAGCCTGATCAACGACGGCACCGCGCTGGTGGTCTTCGCGGTGGCCGTGGGTCTGCTCAGCCACAGCGACAAGCCGGGCGTGCTGGGCATCGGCGAGGAGTTCGTCGGCGCCAGCGTCGGCGGCGTGGTCGCCGGTCTGCTGGTGGGGGCCGCCGTGGTGTTGATCCGCAAGCGGCTCGACGATCCGCTGCGCGAAGGCGCACTCAGCGTGCTGACCCCGTTCGGCGCCTTCCTGCTCGCCGACTCGGTGCACGCCAGCGGTGTGTTGGCGGTGGTGGTCGCCGGCCTGGTGTTGGCCTACGCCGGCCCACGGGTGATCCGCGCCCGGTCCCGGGTGCTGGCGTACGCGTTCTGGGACCTCTCCACGTTCCTGATCAACGGCGGGTTGTTCGTCCTGCTCGGCACGCAGATTCCCCGCGCGGTCCGGAGCATCACCAGCACCTCGCCCGAGCGGGCTCTGGTGATCGTGCTGGTGGTCACCCTGGTGGTGATCGGCACCCGGCTGCTCTTCATCTACCTCACCGCGCAGTCGGCGCGGCTGCGGCGCCGGCGGATGGTGGACGACGACGGCCGAGGTCCCTCCGGCTGGCGGGTGGGGACCGTCGCGGGCTGGTCCGGTTTCCGGGGCGCGGTATCGCTGGCCGCCGCCCTTGCCGTCCCGACGGTGATGGTCGACGGTCAACCGGTGGTCGAACGCGATCTGATCATCTTCGTCACCGCGCTGGTGATCGTACTGATCATGCTGCTTCAGGGCACCACCCTGCCGTTTGTGGTGCGCTGGGCCGGGCTGAGGGGCGACCCGGAACGCGTCGACGAGGCCCGCAACGCCCGGCGGCGGGCCACCGAGGTGGGCCTCGCCGCGCTTCCCCAGGTCGCCGCGGAGATCGGTGCTCAGGACGAATCCGTGCGTCGGCTGGAGGCCGAGTACCGCCGGCATCTGGAGGACCTCGACGAGAGCGGTGGGAACACCGCCGAGGAGCGCCGGCTGGAACGCCGACTGCGCCTTGGCGTCCTCGCCCACAAGAGGCGGGAGGTCACCCGACTGCGCGACAGCCGGGAGATCGACGACCTGGTGCTTCAGGAACTCCAATCCGCGCTGGACAACGAGGAGATCCGGCTGCTGGGGCGTGGGCCCAACGAGTGATCGTCGGCTCAGAGCACCTGGTCGAGGAACCGGCGAAGCCGCGGATGCTCGGCCCGTTCGAAGATCGCCTCGGGTGGGCCGGCCTCCAGCACCACGCCCCGGTCCATGAAGGCGACGGTGTCGGCGACCTGCCGGGCGAAGCCCATCTCGTGGGTCACCACCACCATGGTCATGCCGGCGGCGGACAGGTCGGCCATCACCCCGAGGACGCCCTTGACCAACTCCGGGTCGAGTGCCGAGGTGGCCTCGTCGAAGAGCATCACCTCGGGCCGCAGCGCCAGTGCGCGGGCGATCGCCACCCGCTGCTGTTGACCACCGGAGAGCTGCGCCGGCCGTGAGTTCGCCTTGCCGGCCAGCCCCACCAATTCCAACTGGGCCCGGGCGACGGTCTCCGCCTCGTCCGCACCGAGCTGGCGCAGCCGGCGCAGCGCCAGCGTGACGTTGCGCAGCACGCTCATGTGCGGGAAGAGGTTGAACTGCTGGAACACCATGCCCACCCGCTGCCGCAGGGCGTCCGGGTCGTCGTCCAGCACGCTGCGCCCGTCCAGCAGCACGTCGCCCCGGTCCGGTTCGATCAGCCGATTGATGGTGCGCAGCAGGGTGGACTTGCCCGACCCGGACGGCCCGATGACGCACGCCGTCGCGCCCCGGGGCACCGAGAGGTCGACGCCCCGCAGCACCCGGTTCGGTCCGAAGGCGAGGTGCACATCGCGTACGTCGAGGCTGACCGAGGTCGTCGTGGCGGTGGTCATCGCCGATCTCCTTCCGTCGCGGCGTACGACATGATGTCGTCGTCGTCCTCTTCGGTCGACGCGGTGGCCGGCCGACCGTTGCGCAGCCGCCTGTCGATCCAGTTGACGACGTGCGTCAGCGGGACTGTCAACGCCAGGTAGCAGAGCCCCGCCAGCAGCAGCGCCGACTCGTTGCCGGTGGTGGCCGCGTAGTCCTGCCCGATCCGGAACAGCTCCCGCTGGCTGGCCACCAGGCCGAGGAAGTAGACCAGGCTGGAGTCCTTGATCAGCGCGATGAGCTGGTTCACCCAGGCCGGCAACACCCGCCGGATGCCCTGCGGAATGATCACCAGCCGCATCGAGTCGGCCCAGGAGAAGCCGAGCGCCCGCGCGCCCTCCAACTGGGCGGCCTCCACCGACTGGATACCCGAGCGGAAGATCTCCCCGATGTACGCGGCGGCGATGAGCGACAGCGCCAGGATGCCCAGCGGGTAGGGATCCGGCCCCCAGACCTGCATGCCCAGCGGGGCCAACCCGACGCCGATCAGCAGGATCGTCGCCGCGGCGGGAAGCCCTCGGAACACGTCGGTGTAGACCCGCGCCGGCCAGCGCAGCCAGCGGCTGCGGGAGATCCCGGCGACGGCCAGCAACAGGCCCAGCACCGAGCCGAGCAGGGCGGCGGAGACCGCCAGGATCAGCGTGTTGGGCAACCCGACGGTCAGCATCTCGGGCAGCGCCTCGCGCATCGCGTCCCAGTCGAAGAAGGTCTCCCACAGGGTGCTCAACGGATCCATCGGTCGCTCCTCCTACCGCCCTGCTCGCTCGTCACCGGCTCAGGACGCCGTCGACGCGGACGCGGACGGCGCGACCGACGCGGACGGGGCCTTCACAGTGCCGCTGCCCGGCGTGAAGTCCGCCGGGATCGGCCGGCCCGGGTAGTACTGCGCCTGCAACCGGCTCCAGGTGCCATCGGCGATGACCTCGTCGAGGCCCTTGTTCAGCGCCTCGCGCAGCTTGTCGTTCCCCTTGGCCACGGCGTACGCGGTCGGTGCGGGGCTGAGCTGCTTGGCCGCTACGGTGATCTTGCCGTTGCTGTCGGTGGCCGACTTCTCGCCGATCTCCGCCGGGGCGATCCAGGCGTCGGCGGTGCCCGCCTTGAGCTGGTTGATCGCGCCGTTGTAGTCCGGCACCCGCACCGGGTTGAGCTGCTTGCCGGTGGCGTAGTCGTCCTGGACGGTGCCCTGCACCACCACTACCCGCTTGCCGGTGAGCTGGTCGAAGCCGGTGATCGGCGAGCCGGCCGGGACGTCCAGGCCGAAGTAGCCGAAGTCGTAGCCGTTGCCGAAGTCGACTGTCTTCTTGCGGGCCTCGGTGATGGTGATCGAGGAGCTTCCCACGTCGAACTTGCGGTTGTTGACCTGGCTGAGCAGCGCGGAGAAGTCGGTGCCGACGAACTCGACGGTGAGGCCGAGCTTGCCGGCCACGGCGGTCAGCAGGTCGTTGTCGAAGCCGGTGAACGTGCCGTCCTTGAGGTACACGTTCGGCGGGGCGTCGGTCAGCGTTCCGGCACGCAGCACACCCGCCTGGGCCAGGCGGTACGGGTTGGCGGTGGCGTCGGACGAACCGTCGTCGCCGCAGGCGGTCAGGGCGGTGGCGGCAAGGATCGTGGCAGCGCCAAGGGCGGCGACGCGGGTCAGGGCAGGAAGGAGTCGCACTGGTGTCTCCGAAGGGTGGTGTCTCGGCGCGCACGGACGTGCGCCACCGACGGCGCGCCCGATGGGCGTACCGGTGGGAACGAGCTGGGGAAGGGGGTGCTAGAGCGCGGTGCCGCGACGACAGGCGGCGCTGCACATTCGCATCATGTCCACGTGCCGTCGCCGGATCAGTGCGGGCGAGGGCCGACCGGTGCGGGGGCCCGCGACGTCGGTGGGTGGGGTGGTGCTGAGGATGCTCATGGTTCTCCCGGGTCTGTGCTGACCTGGGTGCCAGGCCACGCTTGCACCGACGTCCTGCCGGTGCCTGGTCTTCACCCGGGGCACCCCACCGCGGAGGAGGGTTGCCGGCCAGCGAGCCGGGGCTTCGCGCTGGCACTCATGACCTGCGCCGAGGCTAGCAGCAGGAACGGGTGGATCGTCCAGTCGTTATGACCACGCTCACGGTGCGCGACGGGCTGTCGGCTCGCAGGTCAGCCGGCGTGCACGTGGGGTCGACGGTGCGGGTCGGGCTCCTGGCGGCGCAGGATCTCCCGGGTCACCGAGGCGATGGCGCCCTGTCCGAACGCCAGGTAGCGCAGGAAGTTGCGGGTCGGGCCGCCCTCGGACCACTCGAAGTAGATGTGGGGGCGCCGACGGCTGCGGTCACGGATCTCCAGCAGCAGGGCGGCGAGCGCGGTGGGCACCGATGAGCTGGCCAGGCTGAGCACCGGGAAGCGGCCGTCGACCACACTGCCGTGGACCAGCAACTCGGTCTCGAAGTCGGACGGGTCGGTGACAGTGACCTCGACGAAGATGACGTCGCCGTCGTCGGGAAAGTCGTTGTCGGCCATGGTCTGCGCCAGCTTGGCGCGGTACTCCGCCTCGTCGCGCCGGTCGGGTTCGTGCGCGATGAGGCGGATCCGTCGCCCGGCGCGTTCGTCGATCATGCCGGCTGCGGCGTGGTCCAGTTCCACATGGTCGACGCGCAGCTCGTAGGCCCGCATCACCCGGGACAGCACCGACACCAGGATGATCCCGCCGATGAAACAGGCCGCGATCTTGACGCCGTCCGGGCGTTCCACGACGTTCGCCACGGTGGTGTAAACGAAGATCACCGCGATGACTCCGAACGCGATGGTGCGGCCGCGCTGACGCTGACGCTGCGCCGCGAGCGTCACCGCCGTCGCGGCCGAGGTGATCAACACCAGGACCCCGGTGGCGTACGCGCCGCCCTGCGCGTCCACGCTGGCCTCGAAGAGGATCGTGATCAGGAACGCCACGGCGATGAAGACCAGCACCAGCGGCCGGACGGCTCGCGCCCAGGTCGGCGCCATGCCGTAGCGGGGCAGGTAGCGCGGAACGAGGTTGAGCAGACCAGCCATCGCCGACGCCCCGGCGAACCAGAGGATTCCGATGGTGGACAGGTCGTAGATGGTGCCGAACACCTCGCCGAGGTGGGCGTGCGCCAAATAGGCCAACGCGCGCCCGTTAGCCGGCCCGCCCGGCTGGAAGGCCTCCGGCGGAATGAGTACGGTGGTCGTCACGCTGCTGGTGATCAGGAAGACGCTCATGATCACCGCCGCGGTGGTGAGGAGCCGGCGGGCGCCACGGATCCGGCCCAGCGGTCGTGCCTCCGAGTCCTGCGGGTCACCCCGTACGCTCGGCATGACCGCCACCCCGGTCTCGAAGCCGGACAGACCCAACGCCAGCTTCGGAAAGACCAACAGCGACAGCCCGACCACCAGCCACGGATCGCCGTGCCCGGTGGTCAGCATGGTGGTCCAGTCGCCGAGCGCGCTCGGATGCGTCGCCACCCGCCACAGCGCGTCGGCCACCACCACCGCGTTCAGCGTCAGATAGACAGCCACCAGGACGACGGCGATCCCGATGGCCTCGGTGAATCCCTTGAGGAACACCGCGCCCAGCAGCGACACCAGCAGCAGCGTGACCAGCACCTCGTGACCCTTGAGCCCGGTCGGCCAGAACGGGTTCTCGTCGATGTGCGCCGTCGCGTCGGCGGCCGAGAGGGTGATGGTGATGATGAAGTCGGTGGCCGCGAAACCGAGCAGCACCAGCACCAGCAACTTGCCCGGCCAGTAGCTCAGCAGGCGTACCAGCATCGCGATGGAACCCTCACCGTGCGGGCTCTCCACCGCCACCCGC
This sequence comes from Micromonospora hortensis, assembly GCF_022230935.1. Taxonomy (NCBI): domain Bacteria; kingdom Bacillati; phylum Actinomycetota; class Actinomycetes; order Micromonosporales; family Micromonosporaceae; genus Micromonospora; species Micromonospora hortensis. The sequence goes on along the minus strand of NZ_JAKKFE010000033.1, from coordinate 129,374 downwards.
CGGTAGACCGGCAGCGCCCCCAGCAGAGTCACCAGCACCAGCACCAGGGTCGCCACCGGTGAGAGCGCCCCGGCGGCCAGCGCCGCGATGCCCGGCTGGTAACCCAACGTGGAGAAGTAGTCGACCCCGGTCAGGCACATCACCTTCCACCACGGGTGGTGCCGGTGCTCCGGCGGGCGCCCGTGCGGCCCCGGGTGCTGCACGGCCTGGTCGGAGCCGGCGTCGAGCAGCCACCCCCGCAACCGGCCGGCGCGTCTGTCGGCAGTCACCGGCGCGTCCCCCGTCGTCCCGCCCACGGTCACCGTGAGTATCCGCCCGACGGGCCGCCCTCGTCTGCCGGTGCGCGGAACCCAGCCGACGACGCGGCGGGTTTCAGGGCCCGGGACAGCGGGGAAGCAGCGCCCCGGGCTGGTGGGGACGGCACCGGGGGAGGGGACAGGGCATGGTCGGCGGCCGTCGCTTCCGCCCGGGTGGTGGCTTCGGCCGCCAACTCGACGAGTACGAGACGAGAGTCGGTGTGCCGCCGTCCACGGAGTCACCCGCCGCGTCCCACGGCGGCCTGGTGGACAGCGCGGTCTACATCCGAGGGCACCGGTTCGCCTCGCCGTCCGGCCTCGCCGAGACGTACCGCTGCCTCCAGGAGCAGGACGGCGCGATGGCCTGGATCGGGTTGTACCGGCCCGACATCGAGCAGATCACCTCGCTGGCCCGGGAGTTTCGGCTGCACGACCTGGCGGTCGAGGACGCGATCAACGCCCACCAGCGGCCCAAGCTGGAGCGGTACGGGCACACCCTGTTCGTGGTCCTGCGCGCCGCCCGCTACGACGACCTCCGCGAGGAGGTCGAGTTCTCCGAACTGCACCTGTTCATCGGCCCGGGCTTCGTGGTCACCGTCCGACACGGTGAGGCGCCCGACCTGGCCGCGGTGCGGCGGCGGCTGGAGACCGAGGCGCAGATGCTCGCCCGGGGGCCGGAGGCCGTCCTGTACGCGATCCTCGACCAGGTCGTCGACGGGTACGCGCCGGTGGTGGCCGGACTGGAGAACGACATCGACGAGATCGAGACGCAGGTGTTCGGTGGCGACCCGAACGCCAGCCGCCGCATCTACGGGCTCAGCCGCGAGGTCATCCAGTTCCAGCGGGCCGCCCGCCCGCTGCTCAGCGTGCTCGACGCGCTGGCCGACGGCGCCGGCAGCGCCAGCGCCGACGAGGAGCTACGCCGCTACCTGCGCGACGTGACCGACCACCTGACCCAGGTGGTCGAGCGGGTGGACGGTTTCCGGCACCTGCTGCAGAACATCCTCACCGTCAACGCCACTCTCGTCTCGCAGCAGCAGAACGAGGAGATGCGCAGCCTCACCGCGGCCAGCTACAGCCAGAACGAGGAGCTGAAGAAGGTCTCCTCCTGGGCGGCGATCCTCTTCGCTCCCACGCTCATCGGCACCGTGTACGGCATGAACTTCGTCCACATGCCGGAGCTGAACTGGCGCTTCGGCTACCTCTTCGCGCTGCTGTTGATGCTGCTGGTCTGCGGCACCCTCTACGTGATCTTCAAGCGGCGCGGCTGGCTCTGAGCCGTGCGGCCGGGATCACTCGATGCCGCGCAGGATGTGCCGTTCGTCCTCGACGTCGTCGTCGCCGGCACTGATCCGGCCGAGCAGTACGGCGGCCGCCCAGATCGTCAGTGGTGTGGCCGCCCCGGTCATTCCGCCGCCGGTCCGGTCGTCCCGGGTCTGGCTCCGCTCCGTGCGCGGTGGCCTGCGCTGAGCCTGCATGGGCCCTGCCTCTCCTCGTCGAAGCCGCCGTGGGTGGCGCGGGGTGACCTCGCGCCACACCGGCCGGGCGGACCGCCTGTGAGCAGCCCACCACCGGTACGACAGCCACTCGAACCTTCCCACGCCCGGCCGCATCCGCACCGCTTGTTTTCGGGTTTCCGACTGTCGCCCGCCAAACCGGACATTACGCCTTGACGGTCGAGGCGTGGTCAAGGCAGCGGGTGGGCGATGCCACGCGCGTGGTCGGTGAGCGCCGCGCCGACCACTGTCGCGGCCAGCGGCAACACCTCCAGACAGCGGCGCACCGCGGCGGCCATCAGCGTGTTCGGCACGCGCATGGACAGCGTGCAGTGCGGCACCCACCGCCCCGGCTGGTAGTGCGCGGCGAGGGCGATGCCGGCGCCGGCGAGCCGGTCGTGCACCAGCCGGTGGTGCGCCAGCAACTCCGGGGTGGGCACCGGGCCGAGCCAGAGCACCCGACCGACGAACTGACCGGCGTGCTGGAAGTCGAGCCGCAGCGGGGCGGCCACCACCGTCCCCTGTAGCGCCTCGGCGACCTGCTCCGGGTCGAAACGGGGCGCCACCATGAGCGAGACGTGCGGACGGTGGCGCTGCTCCAGCAGCGAGCGCATGCTCTGCACCCCCTCGGCCTCCAGCGCGTCCCAGAGAACCCGGATCCGGCGGGTGGCGTCGGGGTCCAGGTGCAACTCCACCGCGGCGACCATTCGATCACCGTAGCGGCCGAGGTTTGCCCGCCCCGGTCCGGCGGTACCTGTTGCCGAAAGCGACCAGAAAGGCGTACCCGTGGACGTGAGTGAGCTGCTGACCGAGGCGTACGACAGGCTGCCCGACCTCGTCCGCGCGGCCGTCGACGGCCTCAGCCCCGAGCAACTGCGCCACCAGCCCGGGCCGGGCGTCAACTCGGTCGGCTGGCTGGTCTGGCACCTCACCCGGGTGCAGGACCACCACGTCGCCGACCTGCTCGACGCCGAGCAGATCTGGGTGAGCGGCGACTGGGCGGGTCGGTTCGGGCTCGCCGCCGACCCCGACAACACCGGCTACGGGCACTCGCCCGCTCAGGTCGCCGCCGTGCGGCCGGAGAGCGCGCAGGCGTTGATCGACTACTACCAGGCGGTCGCGGCGCGTACCGGAAGCTTCCTGGCCGGTCTGGGCCCGGCGGACCTGGACCGCGTGGTCGACGAGGCGTGGGACCCGCCGGTCACCCTCGGCGTCCGGTTGGTCAGCATCGTCGACGACGACCTGCAACACGTGGGCCAGGCCGCCTACGTACGCGGCCTGATCGAGGCCGACTGACGCGCCCCTCACCCTCTTCAGGTGAGCCGGGCTCACCCCGACGCGGGTGATCCTGCGGGAAACCGTGGGGAGGGGACCCGATGGGCGCGACGGCCGAGCAGTACCTGAGACAGCTGGACACCGGTCGGCGGCCCGACCTGCCGGAGACCACAGCCGGGACGCTGCGGCTGGACGTCCGCGACGACGGCAGCACCGATCACTGGCACCTGACCATCGCCGACCAACGAGTCCGGGTGACCCGCTCGGCCGACGACGCCGAGCTGGTGGTGCGAGCTGACCGGGCGGTCTTCGACCGGATGGCCCGTGGTGAGCTGCACCCGGGCGCGGGCCTGTTGCGCAACGAGCTGACGGTGCAGGGCAACATGCAACTGCTGATGCTGCTGCGGCGGATCTTCTCCGGACCGTACGGCGCCCGTCATCCGCACGAGCTGGGCCGTGCCGCGTTGGTTGGCCGGGCCGCGACGACAGCTCGGAACGAGCGGTCGTGAAGCAGGAACAGGTGCACGTCATCGCCGGCAACCTGTTCGCGATCAGCGACGCCCAGGGCGACATCGAGGCCGATCCGCAGGTTCCGCTCGGGCTCTTCGCCTACGACACCCGGTTTCTGTCGCACTGGGTGCTTAGGATCGACGGCGAACGGATCAACGCGCTCTCCCGCGACGACCTCACCTACTTCGAAACCCGGTTCTTCCTGGTCCCCGGTGCGGCGAGTCACTACGTCGACGCCGACGTGTCGATCATCAGGCACCGCTCGGTGCACGACTGCCTCCACGAGAACATCACAGTGCTCAACCACTCGTCGGAGCCCGCCGAGTTCACCGTCCGGGTGGAGATGGCCAGCGACTTCACCGACATCATCGAGGTCGGGCAGCTCCGGCGGCGGGCCGTCGAGGTCAGCGCCGACCCGGCGAGGCAGCGGCTCGTGCTGCGCTACCAGCGGGACCGGTTCGTGCGCGAGACCACAGTGCGCACCACCGTCCCCGCCGAGGTGGACGAGCGGGGGATGACGTTCCGGATCCGGGTCGCACCCGACGGCAAGTGGGAGACCGACCTGCACGTCAGCGTGACGATGGGCGGCGAGGACGGCCGGGATCTCCGCGCCGACCTCCAGTCGCACCAGCAGACCGTGCGGACGGGGATGCGCGAGGACCTGGCGCAGTGGCTGGACCGGGCACCGCAGCTGGTGGCCGAACGCAAGGGCCTGGAGGAGCTCTACCAGGGCAGTCTCGCGGACCTGGCGGCGCTGCGCTACAGGCCGCTGTCGTACCGCGAGCGGGTGCCGATCGGTGGTCTGCCGTGGGCGATGGGGTTGTGTGGGCGGGACGCGATCATCACCTGCCTCCAGACGATGGCCTTCACCCCCGAACTGGCTCCCGCGACGCTACGGATGCTGGCGCTCATGCAGGGCGGCCAACTCGACGACGCGCTGGACGAGGAGCCCGGCAAGATCCTGGCTCAGCTCCGCTACGGCGAGACGGGGGCGTTCAGCGACCGGGCGAGCGCGCTCTACTACGGCGCGGCGGACACCACACCGCTCTTCGTCGTGCTGCTCGACGAGTACGAGCGCTGGTCCGGTGACGCCGACCTGGTCCGCGAGCTGCGCCACCCGGCCCGGATGGCTCTGGACTGGATCGACGAGTACGGCGACCTGACCGGGGACGGCTACCTGCGCTACCAGAGTCGCAACGAGCGCGACGGCACGATCAACCAGTGCTGGAAGGACTCCCCGGACGCCATCGTCGACGCCCAGGGTCGGCAACCCGCCTTCCCCCGCGCCACCTGCGAGTTGCAGGGCTACGCGTACGACGCGAAGCGGCGTGGCGCCCGGCTGGCCCGGGAGTTCTGGGGCGACCCCGCGTACGCCGACCGGTTGGAACGGGAGGCGGCAGCGCTGAAGGAGCGCTTCAACCGGGACTTCTGGCTGCCACACCGGGAGTACTACGCGTTGGCGCTCGACCCGTACGGCGAACCGGTCGATGCGCTGGCCTCCAACATCGGGCATCTGCTCTGGAGTGGGATCGTCGCGGACGACCGTGCGGAGGCGGTCGCCGAGCACCTGGTCGGGCCGCGGCTGTTCAGTGGGTGGGGAGTACGCACGTTCGCAGCGGGGCAGCGCACGTACAACCCGGTGGGCACGCACCTGGGCGCGGTGTGGCCGTCGGACAACGCGTTGATCGCCGCCGGGTTGCGCCGCTACCGCCTCGACGCGCAGGCGGCCCGGATCGCGGACGGCATCTTCGACATGGCGCAGACGCTGGGCGGCGCGGCGCCGGGAGTGATCGCCGGTTACGCGCGCGACCTGACGACCTACCCCGTGCAGTTGACGACGAGCTGCCGCCCGCAGGCGTGGGCGTCGGGAGCGTTGCTGATGCTGCTCGGCACCATGCTGGGGCTGCGACCCACCGGCGACAACCTGTTGGTGAACCCGGCGGTGCCGGAGGGTTTCGGTCGGCTGGAGCTGCTGGACATCCCGGGCCGTTGGGGTCACTCCGACGCCTACGCGAGAGATCGGACCACCGAACGCCGGCACCGCCTGCGCTGAGGGGGTGCGGCACCCCTCGGCGCGGCGACGGTCGGCGTCGGAGTCAGCCCATGGTCTTGGCGCCGTCGATCGACTCCCGCAGGATGTCGGCGTGCCCGGCGTGCTGGGCCGTCTCGGCGATCAGGTGCAGCAGCACCCGGCGGACCGTCCAACTCGCTCCCGCCTCGAACCACGGCGCCTGCGGCAGCGGGTGTGCCGCGTCCAGGTCGAGGGTGGCGGTCAACTCGTCGGTCTGGGCGGCCACCTCCTGGAAGCGCGCGACCAGCCCCGCGAGGGTCTCGCCCGGCAACATCTGGAACTGACCGACCCAGTCGATCTCCTCGCGGCCCATCGCCTCCGCGCCACCGACGGCGAAGAGCATCCACCGGTGCTCGACGCCGGACACGTGCTTGACGAGGCCCCCGAGGCAGAGCCCGCTGACGGTGGGCAGGCTCGCCGCCTGCTCGTCGGTGAGCCCGTCGACCGTCTGCAGGAGAAAACCGCGGTGCCTGCGGAGTGCCTGCAGGAGGTCGGCGCGCTCACCGGTGAGCTGCTCAGTGCTGGTCATGCCGCCACCCTTCGTTGATGTCCACCCGGTGCCACCGTAGGGCGATGCACCGACACTTTCCGGGCACGACACCTCATCGACGGAAGAACCGCCAGCGGTTGCCGATCCGCGCCGGTGGCGGTCCACTGAATGACATGGGTGTGATTAAGGTGGGCACGTCGTCCTGGGCGGACCAGTCCCTGCTGCGCTCCGGGTGGTACCCACGCTCGGCCAGCACGCCGGCCCGTCGACTGGGCTTCTACGCCAGCCAGTTCCCGATGGTCGAGGTGGACACGTCCTACTACGCCATCCCGGTGCCGGAGACGACCCAGGGCTGGGTGGACGCCACACCTGACGACTTCACCTTCGACGTCAAGGCGTTCAGCCTCTTCACCGGTCACCCGACACCGGTCGCCGTACTGCCCCGGGACCTGCGACCGGCCAGCGGCCCGAGCCGGATCCGTCGCCGAGACCTGCCGGAGCCGACGTACGACGAGCTGTGGGCCCGGTTCCGCGCGGCCCTCGACCCGATCGCGGCGGCCGGCAAGCTCGGTGTGGTGATGTTGCAGTTCCCGCCGTGGCTGGTGCGCAGCCCCGCAGCCGAACGCCGGATCATCGAGCTGGCGCAGCGCTGCCGCCCGTGGCGCGTCGGTGTGGAGCTGCGGCACGGCTCCTGGTTGGACGACGACGCCGCGGGGGACACTCTGGACCTGCTACGTGCCCACGACCTGTCAGTGGTCTGCGTCGACATGCCACAGGGGCACCCGTCGTCGGTGCCGCCGATCCTGACCATGACGGCGGAGCCGGCGATCGTCAGGTTCCACGGTCACAGCGATGCCTGGGGCGAGGGCGACAAGCAGGAAAAGTTCCGGTACGCGTACGCCGAGGACGAGCTGCGGCACTGGGCCGGACGGCTGGCCGAGTTCGCTGATCTCCCCGACGAGCTGCACGTGCTGTTCAACAACTGTTGCGCCGGGCAGGCCCAGCGCGACGCCACCCGGCTGGCACAACTGCTCGCCGAGACGATGCTCGTCGAGCAGGCCGTCCCGGCGACCGGCTGATCGCCGTACCGGTCGCCCGGCCTGACGCCGGTCCGCTCAGGACCGCCGTCCCCGGCTGCGCAGGGCGTCCTGGGTCGACTCGCCGATGTCCGCGTCGTCGGGAAAGCTTCGGCCGCTGGGGGCGGGATCGGGTGGGGCGCCCGGTCCGGCCATCGTGGTACGGGTCGGCTCGACCGAGCCGAAACCGTGTCGTCCCGCCGGGTCCGACCGACCCGCCGGAGCACCCGCGCGTCGCTCCCCGCGCCGTCCCTCGGGCACCGCGGTCTCCTCGCTGCCCTCGTCCATCGGTGAGTCGTCGTCAGTGCCCCAGGGCGCGTCGGCGTCGAAGCCGTCGCCGGTGCCCCATGGCTTGGTCGCCTCCGGCTGAAGCCGGTCGTTGTCACCGCTGCGTCCCTTGTGCGCCGTCATGGCCACCCCGCTCGTCGGTCCGCCGCTACGGCGGACGATGTGCCGTCCTCGGGCCGGGACCGCCGGCCCGGGCGCGGCGCACGACCTGTCGCCGGCGCGCCGCCGCGCGCGTGACCCGTCATCGTTCCGGTGCGCGCCGCAGGCCGGCCAGCGCCCCGCCGTCGAAGTGGCGGCGGGACGCCGGCCGGCCCGACGTTCAGCGTCCGGCCATCGCCATCGGCCGCTTGCCGTTGCTCATTCCCGCCATTTTGATCATGCCCTTCGAGGCGCCCTTCATCCCACCGGCGCGACCGAGCATCCCGCGGAACACCTGGCCGGGCTTCTGCTGCTCACCCATGTACGCGGTGACCACGACCAGGGTCCCGGTCAGCGCCGGAATGGCCCACTGGAGCAGCTTCATCTGCCGCTGCGACGAGGCCACGCTGGCCGGGGTCTGGTGATTCGGCTCGGTGGCGCCGCTCACCGACGGACCGCCCGCCTTCTCCAACCGCATGCCGATCAACCGGCTGTAGCCGGTGACCGCCAGCGCGCCGATCGTCAACGCGGTCTTGATGGCGCTGGCCCGGCCCACGCCGGACTGGGCCGCCACCCGTGGGCTCTCGGTCACCAGCTCGCCGACGGCGCCGGCCAGGTGGGCGCCGATCGCGGCCGCGTTGACCGGTGTCCACTTGGACCATCCGGCCGAGGCGACCGGGAGCCGCTGGGTCGAGTCGCTGATTTTCGCAGCTGCGCCGTTGACGCCGAAGGCACCCATGAGGGAGCCCCCGAACCAGGCCGCCAGGCCCAGATCGTGCATCGAGCGCAGTGCGGTATGCCGTTCGGACATGTGATCCCCTTCCGCCGTGTCGGGCGGTGCGGCTTACCCGCCGGTCGGGCGGCTAACCCCGCCCCGGGTGGGCCGCTCCGCGTGGTGGAGGGCCGCTACCGGACATCCGTGGCGTCGACGGGTCGACCTGCCCCGAGCAGGAGTCGTTCGCCCGGTGGCGGGTAGATCCCGAGCGACGCCGACGAGAGGGGAACGCGATGTCGCAGCCGGACGAGAGCCGGGAGAAGACCCCCAAAACCGACGCGGTGCTCATGCACCCCGACAACGACCCACACCGCAACACCGCAGAGGTCGCACCCCGCAAGGAGCACGCCGAGATCCAGGTGGAACGCGACGGTGAACTGGTGCCGCTGGACCAGGACGAGTGAGCCGACCGGCCGGTACGGCTCAGCGGGGCGGCAGGTCGCCGACGAAACCGGCGATCCGCCGCGCCAGCGGGACGCTGGAACGGACCCAGGTGAAGTGGTCCAACGTCGTACCGGCCTGCGCCACTGTGTACCGCTCCCTGGTCACCGGCGCGTCGGCGAGCTTCGCGCAGAGGTGGTCCATTGTCTCGTGCGGGGTGAACTGGTCGTCGTCCACGCTGACGGCCAGCACCGGGGTCCGCATCGCGCGAACGGCGGCCTCGGTGTCCGTACCGTCGAGCCGGGGGAACCGACCGGTCCGCGCGGTGTGGGCCCAGTCGCGGATCACGCCGCGTGCCTGCCGACCGCCGAAGCCCCAGCCCGGCCAGACCCCGAGCAGCGCCGCCGTGGCGGCGATCCCCTGGGTGTAGGGCAGTACGCCGAGGCCGCGACGGCCCGGGTAGCTCCGCCAGTACGGGATGCCGACCGCGACCAGCGCCAACCCGTCCACCTCGTCGCTGCCGTGCAGGGCGAGGTGCAGCAGCGCGGCCTGCCCGCCGAGCGAGTGCCCGAGGAGCAGCCGGGTGCGTCCGTCCAGACGTGGTTTGAGGGCGGCCAGGACGGCGCCGACGTCGCTGGCAAGGTCGGCGTAACCGTGCCGGTCCGCCCGACTCGGCGCGGGCGTGCTCGCCCCGGTGCCGCGCAGGTCGGCCACGACCACTGCCAGTCCGGCGGCGCGCAGCGCGGCGGCGAAGGGCCGGTAGTACCGGGCCCGGACCCCCATCGCGGGCCAGATCACCACCACCGGCGCGCCCGGCACCCCGGCCGGCTCCGGATAGACCTGCACACCCAACCGGCCACCGTCGACGTCGACGAACTCCTGCGCGTACTCCGGGTCCCCGTTCATCGGCCCAGCCTACGGCCTGACGTTACCGGCGGGTAGCAGTAGGCCGTGGGGTCGACGACAGCGGTGGGCGGACGTGCCGCACGCTCGACGGACGCGACGGAGGGCCCCGCCGCACGGCGGAGCCCTCCGATGGACGCTGCGGTCAGGAGACCGAGATCGCCCCGTTGCTGGCCCGCACGCAGGCCACCGCACGGGCGCTGGTGGAGGCCGCGCCGCTCAGGCACTGGCCGAGCACCTGGTGCCCGGTGGCGTTCGGGTGCCACGACTCCTGGCAGGTCTGGAAGTAGGTGACGCAGGTGTTGGCGATGCGCTGGATGGCGATCTTGTCCTTGCCGGCCAGGCTGGTGACGAAGGTGCCGCTCGCGCCGTCCTGCAGCCGGATCGGAGTGGCCAGCGCGCCGCTCGGGCTGCTGGTCTGCTCGCAGAGCCGGGCACCGTTGAAGGCCTGCTGCACGCTCAGGTACACCAGGTCGTCGGCGGGGAACTCGGCGGCCAGAGTGTCCCGGGTGGACTTCACGATGCTGCCCAGGCCCTGGGAGAAGCGATGCCCCGGCGCCAGGCTGGCCCGGTGGATCGGGCAACCCGCCGCGTACCGCTCGGCACCCAGGTCACGGAACTTGTCCCGGGTGTCGTCCCGGCTGTCCTCCTCGTGGAACTGCTGGTTCAGGTCCAGCGGCAGCGGGTTCGTGTAGTCCTGGAACACCACCCGGTGCTGCCCGTCCGCGTCCACCTGGTCGAGGGTGGTCAGGATCTGGCGTACGGCCGCGGTGGTCTCCGCGGTCGCGGCGCTGAGCTGCGCGGCGGTGGCCAGGTCGGCGTCGCTGCAGGGCTTCTGCTCCACCGGCCCGTTCAGGTACGCCCAGAACTCCCACCAACCGGTCCAGGCGTCGGCGATGAACCGGTTGGCGCACTTCTCCGCGACGCTGCCGAAGGTGAACGAGCTGTTGTTGGAGCCGAGGCCGATCAGCACCAGGTCGATGTCCTGGGTCTGCGCGACGGCGCGCAGTTGGCTGAGCTGCGAGGCGACGGTACGACCGTTCGTGCGCGCCTGGGAGGCGTTGGCGATGTCGTGTGGCTGACCACCGGAGCAGGCCAGGTTGAACCGGTTCTGGATGCCCGGCAGGTTGGCCTGGTTGAGCGAGGCGTTCGCCGAGCGGTGGCAGAAGAACGCGTTGTTGTTCGCCGCGGTCCAACCGGGGAAGCCCTGGCTGACTCCGTTGACGTCGACGACCGGGGTGTACGCCCCGGCGCCCTCGCCACTGATGAAGCTGTCCCCGAGTGCCACCGCGGCGGTGGGCAACGCGGCGGACGCGGGTGCGGGCAGCGCGACGGCGGTCGACAACGCGGCCATGGCGATCGTTAGTCCCGCGGCGAGCGCGGTACGCCGGAACCTGGGCATGGGGCCCCCAACCATCGAAAGATGAAAGATTCTCTGAGAGCGCGATCAGATCACCCCGGCGCGACAGGCGTCAATGGCCCGTAACAGATTCGTTCGACGAAAGACATGCGCCCGTAGGCCTGACGGGCTACCGCGTCGAGATCGGACCCGTGCTCCGGGTTGTCGACCGCCCCTCGGCGGGCAGTCAGCGACCGGTCGGGCGGTCGCGGCGGCGCAGCAGGGCCGCGCCCACGGCGTTCAGACCGACACCCCGGATCAGGAGTACGCGCAGCCACCGCACCCACGCCACGGCGCTCGTCCCGCCGGAGACCGGGTGGCGCACGCTGCCGAACGGGGTGAGCCACGGCTGCGCCGGACGGAGCGTTCCGGTGGCGGTGCCTCTGCGTGGTCCCATGATCACCCAGTGGCTGTTCGTTGGCTCACGTCCGGAGGGCCGCGCGCGGCGGGTCGCGTAGGTCCTCCGGTAGTTGTCCTAGCCTCGGGCTAGGCTCGCTGCGGCGCGCCACGCCGGCTGATGTCGCCGGTGACCGGCAGCACACCGCCGAGACCGGGGAGTACGACCAGTTGACCGCAGAGCCTGACACCCTGTACGGGGCCGATGACCTCACCCACCTTGAGGGGCTGGACGCTGTCCGCAAGCGGCCCGGCATGTACATCGGTTCCACCGACAGCCGTGGCGTGGGTCACCTCGTCAACGAGATCCTCGACAACTCCACCGATGAGGGTGTCGCCGGTCACGCCAGCCACGTCGAGGTGATCCTGCACGCCGACAGCTCGGTGCAGGTCGACGACGACGGCCGGGGCATCCCCACCGACGTGCACGCCAAGTCCGGCATCTCCGGCGTCGAGCTGGTGCTGACCCGGCTGCACGCCGGCGGCAAGTTCGGCGGCTCCGGTTACAAGACCTCCGGCGGTCTGCACGGCGTCGGCGCATCCGCGGTCAACGCGCTGTCCCGCCGCTTCGACGTGACCGTCCGCCGCGCCGGCAAGATCCACGCGATGTCGTTCCGACACGGCGTTCCGGGCATCTTCGACGGCGACGGTCCGGACGCCTCCTTCACCGCCGGCCCCGGGCTCCAGGTGACCGGGGCCATGAAGCGCGGCCAACGCACCGGCACCTCGATCCGCTGGTGGCACGACGCCCGCTACTTCGAGACCGGCGCCGCGCTCGACGTCGACGCCGTCCGGATGAAGCTGCGCAACACCGCGTTCCTGGTCCCCGGCGTGACCTACCTGCTGCGCGACCTGACCGGCGAGGCGCCCGCCGAGGAGCGGTTCCACTACCCCAACGGGCTCAGCGACATGGTGGAGTTCCTCGCCCCGGCCGGCGACCGGCCGGTCTCCGGCACCCTGCTGGTCAACGGCGAGGGCACCTACCGGGAGAACGCCGCCGACGCCAACGGCGTCATGCAGTCCAACGTGCAGCGGCGCGCCGAGGTCGAGGTGGCGTTCCGGTGGGGCACCGGTTACGAGCGCACCGTCGAATGCTTCACCAACACCATCCGCAACGCGCACGGCGGCACCCACCGCAAGGGTTTCGAGCGGGCCCTCGTCCGCGCGCTCGCCGACGCGATCCGCAACACCCGCGGTCTGCTCAAGGCCAAGGAGGAGCCACCCACCCTGGACGACGTCCTGGAGGGGATGACGGCGGTGGTGCACGTGCGGATCCCCGAGCCGCAGTTCACCTCGCAGACCAAGGACGAGCTGTCCACCACCGGCATCACCAAGGTTCTCCAGTCCCTGGTCGACGCGCACATCAAGGCCTGGCTGGAGGACCGGCGCACCAAGGCCGAGGCGCGCACCGTCCTGCAGAAGATCGTCGACGCCGCCCGGGTGCGGCTCACCCAGAAGCAGCAGAAGGACGCCGCCCGGCGCAAGACCGCCCTGGAGGGCGCGTCCATGCCGCCGAAGCTCGTCGACTGCCGGGCCACCGGCATCGACCGCAGCGAGCTGTTCATCGTCGAGGGTGACAGCGCCCTGGGTACGAGCCGGATGGCCCGTTCCTCGGAATACCAGGCGCTGCTGCCGATCCGCGGCAAGATCCTCAATGTGCAGAAGGCCAACCTCCAGCAGGTTCTGGACAATGCCGAGTGCGCGGCCATCGTGCAGGTCCTCGGCGCCGGTTCGGGGCGCACCTTCGACCTCTCCGCGCTGCGCTACGGCCGGGTGCTGATCATGGCCGACGCCGACGTGGACGGCGCCCACATCCGTACGCTGCTGATCACCCTGTTCGCCCGGTACATGCGGCCGCTGATCGAGGCTGGTCGGCTCTACGCCGCGATGCCGCCCCTGCACAAGATCACTACCAAGGGGCGCAGCCCGCAGACCGTCTACACCTACACCCAGGCCGAGATGGAGACGACGGTCCGCAAGCTGGAGAAGGCCGGCAAGCAGATCGTCACGCCCATCCCACGGTTCAAGGGTCTCGGTGAGATGGACGCCGACGAGTTGTGGGACACCACGATGAACCCGGCCACCCGGGCCGTCCGCCGGATCACCCTCGACGACGTCGACGCCGCCGAACGCATCCTCGAACTGCTGATGGGCGAGAAGGTCGAGCCGCGCCGCAACTGGCTCATCGACTCCGCCGACCGCGTCGACCGGGATGCGATCGACGCGTGAGCGAGCGACAGCGAGCGAATCTTCGATGCAGCGCCCGTTCCGTTCCGATGGAGAGCTGAGTCATGGCACGCCGTAAGGAAAACAAGGTCGACCTCTCCTCGTTCGACCAGGCCGGGGCGCGGGTGTTCGACAACCCGCTGGTCACCGAGGTCTCCGACTCCTACCTGGAGTACGCGTTCTCGGTCATCCACTCCCGCGCCCTGCCCGACGCCCGTGACGGCCTCAAGCCCGTGCACCGGCGCATCCTCTGGTCGATGTACGAGCAGGGCTACCGCCCGGATCGCGGGCACGTGAAGTCTGCCCGAATTGTCGGGGATACAATGGGAAAGTACCATCCGCACGGTGACACGGCGATCTACGACGCCATGGTCCGGCTCGCCCAGGACTTCTCCCTCAACGTCCCGCTCATCGACGGGCATGGAAACTTTGGCTCCCCCGACGATGGCCCGGCCGCGTCGAGATACTGCGTTACCGGAGATACCCGCATTCGACTTGTTGACGGCACTAGCCCTCGAATTGCTGACCTGGTAAGCCTCCCTGCAGACAGCGAAGCCGATGTTGACTTCGAGGTGCTCGACAAAGACGGTAAAGCTGTCCAGGTCGACAAGGTGTTCAACTCCGGCGTCCATCCGACGGTCCGGATCGGCACGGAGGCCGGGTTCTCGCTCCGGGGCAGCGAGAATCACCTCGTGCTCTGTCTTGAGGCGCCCGCGGGCGTTCCCCTCTTCCAATGGCGACGGCTAGACGAGCTTGCAGTTGGTTCGATCGTCTGTGTGGCACGGAACGCTTGGTCCCAGGTCATACCCACCGCTCGTGAATACTCGCTGGGCGTCCTCGGCGGCGCGTGGGCGTCCGAGGGCTTCGCGAGTGAGTCCAGGGCCGGGTTCAACAACACCGACGAGCACTTCTTCGGTGAGGTTCTGCATGCGTACGATCAAGTGGTTGGTGGTCGGCGGTACGTCAGCGAACGGCAGACCCGTCGCGACCGGAAGCGTGTCCAGGAAATCGATGTTCAGATTTATGCCGGCGGTATGGACGCTTTCCGTGCAAGTCCGCTGGCCGAATTCATCGGGCACCAGGCCCGGGACAAGTTCGTACCGCAATTCGTCTGGAACGGTGGCTGGGGTGTTAAGCGCGCCTTCCTCATGTCCCTTTTCGAAGGGGACGGCGGGGTGCGGGTCGCCAAGGACAGCTTTACCATCCAGTACACGAGTTACAGCGAGCGGCTCACCAGGGAGGTCCAGGAGCTGCTCACCGAATTCGGGGTTGTTGCCTGCTGGCGCCGTTACACGCGCCCCAGCGGCTCGGTCGAGCATCGCTTGGTGATTTCCGGCCTGCGAAACATCAAGGCATTCGCCAATCGGGTGGGCTTCCTCCGCACCAAACAGGCAAAGCTGAACAAGGTTCTGCGACACGCGCCGTTGCGCCCACATCGGCTGAGCAAGGACCACGTTCCCTTCGTTGCCAGTTACGTGCGTGACACCTTGGACTTCGACCGTCGTGGTAGCGGCCGCAAGTGGCTGACGACGCACAACTTCGATCGCGTCGAGCGATGGGAGACCGAGCGCCTCCGGATCATCGATCGCATCAAAGAGCCGGAACTTCTGGCGACCATTCTCCCGATCATGGACTCTGGCTACCGGTTCGAGCGCGTCACCGAGGTGACGCCCTGCGAGCCGGCGGAGGTCTACTCGGTTCGGGTCAAGTCCGAGGACCACTCCTTCCTCGCTGGCGGTTTCGTCAACCACAACACCGAGGCCCGCATGTCTCGCGAGGCCATGCTGCTCGTCGGTGAGCTGGGCGAGGACACCGTCGACGTCGAGCCCAACTACGACGGGTCGCTGACCCAGCCGACAGTGCTGCCGGCGGCCTTCCCCAACCTGCTGGTCAACGGCGCGTCCGGGATCGCGGTCGGGATGGCCACCAACATGATCCCGCACAACCTGGCGGAGGTCGTCTCCGCGGCCCGCTGGCTGATCAACCACCCGGACGCCACCCTGGACAAACTCATGGAGTTCGTCCCCGGCCCCGACCTGCCCACCGGTGGGGTGCTGCTCGGCCTGGACGAGGTGCGGCGGGCGTACGAGACCGGGCGTGGTGTGGTGCGGATGCGCGGCAAGGTGGAGATCGGCCCGATCGAGGGCAGCCGGGGCCGTCAGGCGATCACAGTGGTCGAGCTGCCCTACGGCGTCGGCGCGGAGAAGGTCATCGCCGCGATCACCAACGAGGTCACCAAGACCAAGCGGCTGACCGGCATCGCCGACGTCAAGGACCTCACCGACCGGGAGAGCGGCACCCGGCTCGTCGTCGAGTGCAAGGTCGGGGTCAACCCGCAGGCGTTGCTCGCCGACCTCTACCGGCTGACCCCGCTGGAGCAGTCGTTCGGCGTCAACAACCTGGTCCTGGTCGACGGGCAGCCACGCACGCTGGGCCTCAAGGCGCTGCTGGAGGTCTTCCTGGCCCACCGGTACGAGGTGGTCACCCGGCGCACCTCGTACCGTCGGCGCAAGCGCCAGGAGCGGCTGCACCTGGTCGACGGTCTGCTGGTCGCGCTGCTGGACATCGACGAGGTGGTCCGGCTGATCCGGGGCAGCGACGACGCGCAGGCCGCGAAGGACGGGCTGATGAGCCGGTTCGGTCTCTCTGACATCCAGGCCACGTACATCCTGGACACTCCGTTGCGTCGGCTGACCAAGTTCGACCGGATCGAGCTGGAGGCCGAGCAGGAGCGGCTGCGCTCCGAGATCGCCGAGCTGAGCAAGATCCTCGACGACGAGCGGGTGCTCCGGAAGGTGGTCTCCGACGAGCTGGCCGCCGTGGTCAAGCAGTTCAGCACCGAACGTCGTACGACGCTTGTCGACGGTGACCTGAAGGAGGTGCTGGCCGCGTCCGCGCCGGCCGGCCCGCTGGAGGTCGCCGACGACCCGTGCCAGGTGATCCTCTCCGCGACCGGGCTGGTCGCCCGGACCGCTGCCGAGTCGGAGGAGAGCTCCGAGGGGCGCCGACGCAACGGCCGGGTCAAGCACGACACGGTACGCGCCATCGCGCACTCCACCGCCCGTGGTCGGGTGCTGCTGTTGACCAGCGCCGGTCGGGCGTTCAAGGTCGACGTCCTGCCGCTGCCGGTGCTGCCCGAGCAGGCGGGCACCGTGTCACTGCGTGGCGGTATGTCCGCGGCCGAGCTGGTGCCGTTGGCGGCGGGGGAGACCGTCGTCGGCCTGGCCCCGCTCGGCGGGCAGGCCGAGGGCTCACCGGGGCTGGCGTTGGGCACCCGGCAGGGCGCTGTGAAGATCTGCTCGCCGGAGTGGCCGGTGCGCTCCGACGAGTTCGAGGTGATCGGTCTGCGCGACGGTGACGAGGTGGTCGGGGCGACCTGGCTGACCGACGGCACGGAGACGCTGACCTTCGTCACCTCGGAGGCGTCACTGTTGCGCTTCCCCGCCGGGTTGGTCCGGCCGCAGGGCCTCAAGGGCGGCGGTATGGCCGGCATCAACCTGCCGGCCGGGGCACGGGTCGCGTTCTTCGGCGCGGTGCGCACCGACGACCCTGGGCACGGCGAGCCGATGGTGGTCACCTCCACCGGCGCGACGGTCAAGGTGACGCCGTTCAAGGCGTACCCGGCAAAGGGCCGGGCGACCGGCGGCGTGCGCGCGCACCGCTTCCTCAAGGGTGAGACGGACGTGGCCGTCGCCTGGGTGGGCCCGCGACCGGTCGGTGCGACCGCCACCGGCGACCCGGTGGAGTTGCCCGCGGCGGACCCACGCCGCGACGGCAGCGGCTTCGCCGTGATGCTCGGCCCAACGGTCGTAGGCCACCTGATCGAACGGGACTGACCCCATCCGCCTGTCGCGCCGTCACCGGTGCCCGCGCCCTATGGGCGTCCGGTGTTCCTGGCGCGCGGCCGGCGCGGCCGACGCCAAGATCGTGCTCGATCCTGGAGGTAGTGGTTCACCGACGCGGTGATGCCACTCGATCCCGGATCGAGCACGATCATGCGGAGTGGGGCTGCCCGCCAGAGCGGCACGTTGGCGCCCTCTGTTGTCGGTGCGGGTCCGGGTGCACCGCGAAGCACCCTGCACGGTAGGTCCGGACAAGGGTCCCGTCGCGTCCGGACCTACCGTGCAGGTCGCTGGTCACCGCGTGGCTGTCGGGCCACTCGCGATGGTGCCCCGGTAGGCAGAGGGCTGACCGGGCCAGGTGGCCGGGTAGCGCTGCATCGCCTTCCAGCTGTTGGTCAGCAGGTGCGGGAGTTGTAGGCGGCCCAGTAGGGGCCGCTGCCCTGAGGCGGGTAGAAGCGGTAGTTCCCGTCGGGCGAACGCTGCAGGACGAATTGGTGCGAGCCGTACGGGCTCCGGGAACCCGTCGCCCCGTGGTACACCACGTACAGCCATCCGTTCTGGTTGTCGTGCTGCACCAGCTTGTCGCCGGCCTTCGTCCAGCTGTTCCGGCCTGCGGAGCCATCCGCGGAGAGGCCCTTGTCGCGCTGGAAGTTCCTCGTCGCGGCATCGGTCTGGTCGCCGAAGACGCCGTCGACTCCGGACGAGGGCAGGTAGCCGTTCGCCCAGAGAATGGTCTGCCAGAGACAGGCGACGTTCGAGTTGCGGTGCGTGGTGACGTTGGTGACGCCTTCGTCATCGAAGTCGTCAGACACCGCGCCGGCGCCATGGACGAAGGCCCGGCCCGTGTAGGAGCCGCTGGCCGCGGCCGGCGTGGCGATGGTGACGCTGACGCCGATGGCCAATGCCGCGCCGATGGCGGGCGCGGCGACTCTCCGGAGGATGCGGCGGGTGGAGCGGAGCGACGACATGTATCTCCTCTGGTCGGTGATCATGAGGGGGCGGCGGTGCTGGGGCGTCGTGCCAGCCGGCGGTGTCAGGCCCGGCACGACGAGACGAGGTGACCTCGCGGCAGGTGTGGACAGACGGTCCCGTTCGACCTCGCCCCGTCGTCGTGCGACCAGGCCAGGTGATTGGTGCTCGTGGATGGGGCGGTGAGGACGGTTCTGCCGTCCTCACCGCTCCGGGTCCCCCGTTGGAGAAGGTACGGTGGGGCCGGTACAACCCCCGCACAACTCACGCACAGCTCATTTGCTCGCCCGGTTGTCCGGGTGTGGTACGCGTGGCGGCACATGGCAGCGCCCACAGGTGAGGTCCCTGGTTGCGTTTCGAACTCCTTGGCCCGTTCCGGGTGTACCGCGACGGCCGGCCGGTTCCGCTGGGCTCGGTGAAGCAGCGTCTCCTGCTGGCGACCCTGTTGCTGCGCCCGAACGAGGTCGTCGGCACCAACGAGTTGACCGCGATGCTGTGGGGTGACGAAGAGCCGGCGTCGGCCGCCGCTAATCTGCGCACCTATGTGCGCGGGTTGCGGCGGTCGCTGGGTGATGGGGCGACCTGGGACGGGATAACCGCTGCGGCCGGCGGCTACCAGCTTCGGGTGGGCCCGGGCGAACGGGACGTGGACCTGTTCGACGCCGCGGCGGCGCGGGGGCGCGAGGCGCTCGCCGCCTCCGATCTGGACCGGGCCGAGGCCGAACTGTCGGCCGCGGTGCGCCTGTGGCGTGGTGCACCGCTGTCGGACCTGCCGCTGCGCTCGACGCTGGCTCGGCGGGTGGCGCAGTTGGAGGAGCGCCGGCTGCTCGTCGAGGAGGACTACGCCGAGGCGGTGCTGGCCCTCGGCGCGTCGGCCGATGTCGTGCACCGGTTGCGCGGCCTGCTCGACCGGCACCCGCTGCGGCAGCGGGCGTGGGGCCAGCTGATGGTGGGCCTGTACCGCATCGGAGACGTAGCTGGCGCACTGGATGCTTTCCGGCAGGCCCGGCAGACGCTAGCGGAGGAGACTGGCCTCGATCCCGCACCTGAGCTCGTCGCGCTGTACGACGACATCCTGCATCACCGACCGGGACTGGCGGCGCAACCGCCAACGGGGTCGGACCGGCCGGTGCCGGATACGGCAGTGGGGCCGCTCACCCAGCGCCCCGAGCAACTGCCGCGTGCGGTGCCGGAGTTCGTCGGACGTAGCGCCGAGCTGGCCAGCCTCGACGGGCTTCTGCGTGGCAGGGCTGAGGCCCCGACGAGCGGCGCCATCTCTGTGGTGTCCGGCATGGCCGGGGTCGGCAAGACGGCCCTGGCGTTGCACTGGGCGCACTCGGTTGCCGACCGCTTCCCGGACGGCCAGCTCTATGTGAACCTTCGCGGCTACGACGAAGCCGGCGTGGTGTCCCCGCCCGACGCCCTGTCCGGCTTCCTCGAAGCGCTCGGGGTGCCCCACGCCCGGATACCCTCCGACATGGAGGCCCGGACTGGTCTCTACCGCAGCCTGTTGGCCTCGCGGCGGATGCTCCTGGTGCTGGACAACGCTCGCGACTCCGCCCAGGTGCGGGCCCTGCTGCCCGGTGCGGGCCGCTGCATGGTCGTGGTGACCAGCCGTGACCGGCTCGGCGGCCTGATCGCCGCCGAATGTGCCACGCCGTTGACACTGGACGTGCTCACGGCGGAGGAGTCGAGGAGCCTGCTCGCCAGACGCCTCGGGGTCAGCCGGATCGCTCCCGAGTCGGTGGCGGTGGCCGACATCATCGAGGCCTCGGGCCGGCTCCCGTTGGCGCTGTCGATAGTGGCGGCGCGCGTCGCGACCCATCCCACCTTTCCGCTCAGCGCGATCGCCGCCGAACTGTGCTCGGCCGAGGCGAGGCTGGACGCGTTGGCCGACGGCGACGTCCGGCGCGTCTTCTCGTGGTCGTTCCTCGCCCTGGGGGCGGACGCGGCCCGGCTGTTCACCCTGCTGGGGCTGCATCCGGGCCCGGACCTGACCACCGCTGCGGCCTCGGCGCTCGCCGGTGTGTCTGCCGCTGTCGTCACACCGATCCTGCGGGAGCTGACCCGGCTCCATCTGCTGGCGGAGCACGCGCCCGGCCGGTTCACCTTCCATGATCTTCTGCGGGCGTACGCGGCCGAGCTCGCACAGTCGTCGGAGCGCGGCGACGACCACGTCGCAGCCCGACAGCGCCTGTACGACCACTATCTGCACGCCGCCTATCCAGCTGCCCGGCTACTCCAGCCGCAGTGGCCCTCGATCGAGCCGGTGGCGCCGCTGCCCGTACCCGCCAGGCGGCCGGTGACTGATCACGACGGCGCGCTCGCCTGGTTCACGGCGGAGCATCGGGTGCTGGTCCGGGTGGTCCGACAGGCCGCCGAGAACGGCTTCGAAACGTACGCTTGGCAGATCGCCTGGGCGCTGACCGCCTTCGTGGCGCCGCGTGGCCTCTGGCAGGACCAGCTCGACATCCAAGAGGTCGCGCTGAGGGCCGCAGAGAAGATCGACGACCTTGCCGGTCAGGCCGTCGCCAACCGGCTGGTGTCCCGCGCGCTGACCCGACTGGGCGACCGCACCACTGCCGAGTCTCGGCTCAAGCGCGCGCTTGAGCTGCACGAACGTCTCGGCGACCCGATCGGCCAGGCTCAGACGCTGCACAACTACTGCGAACTCTGTTACCTGGACGGCCGGCTCGACGACGCGCTCGCGCACGGTCGTGAGGCGCTACGGCTCTATCGGCAGGTCGGCAATCACGCGGGCGAAGCCCGGACCCTGAACGCGATCGGTTGGCTGCTCGCCAGCAACGGCGACTACGTCCAGGCCATCGCCAGCTGCACCGAGGCCCTCGAGCAGCAACGACGGACCGACGACCGCAACGGTCAGGCAGCGACGTTGGACAGCCTCGGCTTCGCCTACGACCGCCTCGGTGAACGCGACCGCGCGGCCGACTGCTACGAGCAGGCGATCACACTCTTCCGCGACTCCGCGGACCGGTATCACGAGGCGGAGACCCTCATCCGACTCGGGGACACCCGGGAAGGGATGGGCGACCGGAACGCTGCCGCTGCCGCGTGGCGCCTGGCGGCGCGGATCTACGAGGACGTGGGCGACCCGGCGGCCGAGGAGGTCCGCCATCGCCTTGAACGTCTGGCTTCTTCTTAGTGCGGGGCCGGAGTCAGGCGACGTTGTGGGGGCGGAACTGGACGCTCACCCGGGGGCCAACAGGTCGGGTGGTCTTGGGGATGGCGTGTTCCCAGGTGCGTTGGCAGGAGCCGCCCATGACGATCAGGTCGCCGTGGCCCACCGGGAAGCGCAGGCTCTCGCCACCGCCGCGTGGGCGCAACAGCAGCGGTCGGGGTGCTCCGAAGGAGACGATCGCGACGACCGTGTCGGTGTGGGCCGAGCGGCCGATGGTGTCGCCGTGCCAGGCCACGCTGTCGCGCCCGGACCGGTAGAGGCACATGCCGGCGGTGACGAAGGGCTCGCCCAGCTCGGGCGCGTAGTGCTCGGTGAGCGCGGCTCGCGCGGAGGTGAGGACGGGGTGGGGGAGTGGCCTGGCGGCGTCGTACCAGCAGAGCAGGCGGGGCACGTCGACCTCGGCGTCATACATGGTGCGCCGTTCGGCACGCCAGGGCACCTCGGTGAGCAGGGTGTCGAGGACGGTGTCGGAGCCGCGCACCCAGCCGGGGAGGTGGTCGACCCAGGCGCCCCGGCTGAGCTGGTGCCGGCGGATCTGGCCGGGCAGTGGCCCCAGGGTCGGCCCGGCGTCGGCCAGGTCGAGCATCGACGGCTGGTAGGCGGCCTGCGTCATGCAGCCACCCTAGCAGCACTTTCGTACACCCGTGCTAGCCCTGGACCGTGGCCTGGCCTGCCGCGGTCAGCCGGGGACGGCGGCGGTGCGTACGGCGTCGAACACCGCGTCCACTACCCGCGCCCGGCCCTGCCCGTCGACGGTGGACCAGGCCCGCTCGGCGAGGGCCGCGCGTCGCTGCGGCGAGCTGAGCAGCCCGTGCAGGGTCCGCGCCGCCGTCGCGCGGGTGGCTCGTCCGGCGACGCCGACGGCGGTCAGCTCCGGCAACTCGCCGAGGCCGGCGGCCAGGCCGTGCCGCACCACCCGGGTGTACGACTCACGTTGGTTGTCGACCACGCAGACCAGTGCGCTGGGTGCGCCGAGGCAGCAGAGTTCCCAGGTGGACGTGCCGGCGGCGCTGACCACGAGGTCGGCTTCGGTGATCAGTGCCGGCAGTGAGGTGGTGGGCGGGACCGGTCGGATGGTCTGCCCCCGGCCGGGAGCGACATCGTCGATCTCCGCCTCGATCTCGGGTCGCCCGACGATGACAGTGAGGTCCATCGGGTGACCGGTGGCCACCAGTACCCGGGTGAGGAGCGGGGCCGCGCCGACCGCGTCGGTGCCGCCGAAGAAGGCCAGTACCCGGGGGCGGCTGACCGCCGTGGTGGGCGGGGCGAGCGGCGGCCGGGCGCTGATCACCGTGTCGCGCAGCAGGGCGTACCCGCTCCCGGCGAGCAGCCGGCCGGGTAGTGCCGCCACGGACCCCGGCCTGGGCAGCTCCGCTCCGAAGTTCTGGTCGACGTAGAGGTCCGCGACCTGGCCCCGGCTGTCGCCGTCGATGATGGCGAGGGTGTAGACGCCGGCGGCGCGTAGGGCGCCGGCCCCGGCGGGGTCCAGTTCGTAGGAGTCGAGGACCAGCACGTCCAGGTGGTGTCGGCGGGCCGCCTCGACCAGTTCGGCCGCCGAGTCCGGGCCGGGGAGCAGGGGGATGCCCCGCGCGGCCAGCTCCGCGGTTGCCCAGTCGAGCCGTTCGACGGCGCCGAACACTGTGACGTCGGCGCCCCGGGCGAGGAACTCCTCGGCGAGCGCCAAGCAGCGGACCAGGTGGCCGACGCCACGCCGTGGCCCGGCGTCGCAGCGCAACCCGACCCGCAGGGTGCTCAGGACTCCTCCAGGTGCTTCTGTCGTACGTCGGCGTTGAGCGCGCGCAGCCGGGGCTGACCGTCGAGCCAGTCGGCGAGCTTGGCCAGCGGCACGCTGACGTCGCCGAAGTGGTCGATGATCGCGCTGACCAGCGCCCAGTCCCGCTCGGTGTCGAGGGTGAGCCGCAGCGCGGAACGGTCCGGGGTGAGCGTCACCCCGAGCACCCGGAACAGCTCCGGATGGGTGTACGCGTACGAGGTGACGTGCACCCGGTGGTGGTCGGTGGCGACCCGGCCCAGGGTGCGCAGCGTCTCCGCTCGGATGATCTCGACGTCCAGTCCTCGGGGCAGGGTCCGGGCGATCGACGTGCTGGCGTAGTCCAGCCCGGGGACCGCCCGGTAGACCGACGCGACCAGTGTGATGATCTCCGGGTCGAGCAGGGGGCAGTCGGCGGTGAAGCGCATGACGGCGTCTCCCGGGCGCGCCGCGAGGGCACCCACGAACCGGTCCAGCACGTCGTCGACCGGCCCGCGGTGGCACGGCACGTCGAGCCGCGCGCACTCGGCGGCCACCGCGTCGTCGACCGCGTCGGTGCTGGTGGCGACGACCAGGTCGGCCAGGACGCCGCTGTCGGAGGCGGCGCGTACGACCCGGCCCAGAACGGACCGTCCGGCGAGTGGGCGGAGCACCTTGCCGGGCAGCCGGGACGAACCCATGCGCGCCTGCACGATGCCGACGATCCGTGGCCCGGCGGCGTCCGTGGCGACCCCGGCGGTCACTGCTGCTCCTCCTGCTTGGGGGCCAACGCCGCGGTGGCTCGACGTTTGGCGGCGCGGGCACCCCGCTTGGCCAGCCGGGCCGGGGTGATGGCGAGCCGGCCCACCCGGTAGCTGAGTGACCCGCTGAGCAGGCCGATCGTTGTCTCGGCCCGGCGCAGCGCCCGTTCCCGCGAGGTGAGCAACTCCTCGGTCCACGCGGTCAGCGCCGCCAACCGGGTGAGTTCCTCGCGCTGGCGCAGCCACGCCTCGCGGAGCTGCTGGTAGCTGTGCCCGCCGACCGGCGGGTCGGTCGGCGTGACGGCGTGCAGTTCGGTGGCGAGGCCGACAGTGGCGCCGGCGTCCAGCCCGTGCAGCGCGGCGGCGATGGCCGCCTCGACCTCGACCGCGTCGCTGACCGTCGCGCGGTCGAGGTCGTGGCCGGCGAGTCCGCCGAGCACCACGGTCAGGCCCGCGATGTCGAGAGTGGACGACCACGGGTGGGCGTACCCGCCGGTGAGCAGGCCCGTGGCGAAGCGCCACATCCCGCGGGCGAGGACCACGTCGCCGGGCAGCGCGGCGGTGGCCCGCCAGCTGGGGTCGAGCACCGCGTACCGCTCGCCGTCGACCACCACGTTGTCGGTGCCGGCCAGCGCAGCCGCCCCGGCGATCCGGCCGTCCGTGTCGGCCTGGTCGGCGAGCCAGCCCGCGTAACCGCGCAGCAGCGCGCGCAGGGTGGCCAGGTCGCGGCGCACTGCCGCGTCGAGCAGCAGAGTACGCAGCAGCCGGCCGGACGGCACCGGTCCGGACAGCGCGTCCGCGTCGCGGTACGCGGCCTCGCGGCTGGCGAACGGCGCGACGGCCGGCGTCGTCGTCGCGTCGGTCGCTGGGATGAGCCCCCAGCGCCAACCGGAGGGGCCGTGCAGCACCTCCAGCACGCCGATCCCGGGGCGACCGGTCTGCACGAGGGCCACCGGCAGGTCCGCCTCGACGGTCGGCGTGGTCGGGTCCGTGGGGTCGGCGGGTCGGTGGGCGAGGGTCAGCCAGCCCGGTGCGAGGTCGGCGGCCCGCCCGGCGTGCAGGGCGTCCACCGCGAGCCGGGCCGGGTCCTGGAGGACTGTGGCGCTGCTGAAACCCCCGGCGCAGGCGCCGTGCAGCACGGCGTCGAACAGGCCGGAGCCCGCGTCCCGGTCGAGGTGGTCGGCGTCCAACAGCGCCGTCGGGGTGGTGACACCGGGGTACGCCGCCCAGCACGCGACCGGCCGCAGCCCCGCCGCGCCGAGCCGCTCACGCAGTTGGTCCCGGTTGGCCGGGTGGGCGCGGTCCAGCACGCCACCGATCACCCAGGCGGAGTCGTCCCGCCGGGCGTACCAGGGGCTGGTGTCGACCAGCCGGTGCAGGCCCAACGGGTTGTCCAGGCGCAGCAGCAACGCGCCGCCCGGTCGCACCGCGGCGACGAGTCGCGCCAGCACACCGTCCCAGCCGAGCCGGGTGCCCTCCACCGACTCCACCGGGTCCAGCCCGGCAGCCGCGATCACCACGTCGTACGTCTCGTCGTCGGACAGCCCGGCCGGGCCACCCACCACCACGCGGGCGGCCCGGTGCGCCAGCGCCACCGCGTCCGGGTGGCTGCGCAGCAGGCAGGTGACCTCGGCGTGAGTGAGCTGGTCGAGCAGTGCCGGGTCGTGTGGACCGGCCACCAGGACCCGGGCGCCGGGCGGCACCAACCGTGCGGCCAGCGCGGCGAGCGGCCCACCGTCGGCCAGCCGTTCCTGCGGCAGGTCCGACCAGGCCAGCATCTCGCCGCCCGGCAGGGTGATCCGGTCGACGGGTGCCGTCTCAGTCGTCACGGTCTTCCTCTTCCTCCTGGAGGTTCGCCCAACCGAGCAGCTCGCGAAGCTCGGCCGGCGTGCAGCGGTGGTCGGTGCCCAGCTCGGCGCGGGCGATCTCGACAGCTGTGGGCAGGTCGACGGTGGTGCCGTGCAGCTGCGGCCACTGCCGTCGGATCCGAGCGGTGCCGCCGAAGGTGGGGTCCTCGTTGGACAGGATCATCGGGTCGCCGTAGACCGCCGGCTCGCACCCGGCAGCGATGCCGTAGAAGATCGCGCTGGTCAGCCGGTTGGATGCTACCCGGCGGTGACGGCGCAGCTCGGTGAGCTGACGGTCGAGGAACTCCGGATCGGTGTCCTTCCACCAGTGTCCCCGGTAGCCGTGGCAGATCACCCGGAACCCGGCGCGCTCGTAGAGCCGGCGCACGTTGCGCATCCGGTACTCGTGCCAGTAGAGGCAGACGGTGACCGGGCCGGGTTCGGTGTCCTTGATGAGGGCGATCAGTTTGCGGTGGTCGCCCTTGACGTGTTGACCCTCCCAGCCGTGGAACGGGTACCAGATGGTGCCCTCGCGCTCCTCGGCCGGTGGTTCCTCGGGGCGCATGGCCAACAGGTAGCTGAACGGCGCGCCGATGACGACAACGTTGCGTCGCCCCACCGACCAGGCCCGACGGCGGGTCTGCTCCGACCAGAGCAGGCTGGGGGTGAGCTCGGCGTACGGGTGGCCGGGGGCCAGGCCGTCACCGATGTTCCAGCCGTGCTGCACGTACCCGTTGATCCGGGGTGGGTGCCGGTCGCCGAGGCCGGCGTACCGGGCCAGTACGTGCGCGTGGCCGTAGAAGTGGTTGGCGTGGTGCATCAGGTTCCCATCAGGCGGCGGAACGCACCGGACCGCCCCGCACCGCGGCGGTCAGCGCGTCGATGACGCGGTCCTGGTCGGTGTCGCTGAGCCCCGGGTACAGCGGCAGCGACAGCTGCTGGGCGTAGAACGACTCGGCCACCGGGCAGGACCCGCGCCGGTAACCCAGGTCGGCGAAGGCCGGGTGCCAGTGCACCGGGATGTAGTTGACCTGGACGCCGATGCCGGCGGCCCGCATCCTGTCGTACACCTCGCGGCGGCGCCCGTCGAGCACCCGGATCGGGTAGAGGTGCCAGGCCGGGTCGGCCCACGACCTGCGGTGCGGCAGCAGGACGCCGTCCAGGTCGGCCAGCGCCTCGTCGTAGCGGGCGACCAGGGCGCCGCGGCGGGCCGTGAACTCGCCGAGCCGACGCAGTTGGCTGCGACCCAGGGCGCAGAGCACGTCCGGCAGCCGGTAGTTCAGCCCGAACTCGTGCACCTCCTGGTGCCAGCCGCCCTCGTCCGGGAAACGCAGGTCGTCGCGTTCGCGGACCACGCCGACGCCACGGAACCGGCGGGCCCGCTTCAGGAGCGCCGGGTCCAGCGCCGCGACGGCACCGCCCTCGGCGGTGGTCAGGTTCTTCGTGGGGAAGAACGAGAACGTGGTCAGGTCGGCGAGCGAACCGACCGGCCGACCGTGGTACGTCCCGCCGATCGAGTGCGCCGCGTCGGCGAGCAGCAGCGCGTCGCTGCCCTCGACCGACGTGCGCAGCGCGTCGTAGTCGGCGGGGTGGCCGGCGTAGTCGACAGCGGCGACGACCTTCGTCCGCGAGGTGACAGCGGCGGCGGCCGCCGCCGGGTCGAGGCAGAACGTCTCGTCGTCGACGTCGGCGAACACGATCGTCGCGCCGAGGGCGACAGCGCTGCTGGCGGTCGCCACGAACGTCATCGGCGGGACGACCACCTCGTCGCCCGGCCCCACCCCGGCCGCCGCGTACGCCACGTGCAGCGCCGCGGTGCCGTTGGAGACGGCGGCGACACCGACCCCGCCGGTCCACCGGGCGAGGTCGGCCTCGAAGGCGTCCACCTGCGGACCGGTGGTGAGCCAGTCGCCGCGCAGCACGTCGGCGACGGCGGCGACGTCGTCCTCGCTGATCGACTGCCGGCCGTACGGGAGCATCCCCGTCATCAGTTGATGCCGAGCATGTCGCGCAACTGTTCGACGGTGAGCCACTCGTCGTTGGTGTCCGACTGGTAGGCGAAGCCGTCCGGCACCGGGTCGCAGTCGACCGGGGCCTGGTAGCCCCAGGTGGCGATGGTCGGCTGGACGATGAACCGGCCGTCGGCGCGCAGCGTTCGCCGGCTGTCGTCGGGCGCGATCATCTCCTCGTGCAGCTTCTCGCCGGGCCGGATCCCGATCTCGTGGGTGGTGGCGTCCGGGGCCACGGCCTCGACCAGGTCGAGGATGCGCATGCTCGGGATGCGCGGCACGAACAGCTCGCCGCCCTGCATCTGGTCGAACGAGTCCATGACGAACTGCACGGCCTGGTCCAGGGTGATCCAGAAGCGGGTCATCCGCTTGTCGGTGATCGGCAGGCTCTTGCCCTCGGCGGCCAGCCGGCGGAACAGCGGGACCACCGAGCCTCGGCTGCCCACCACGTTGCCGTAGCGCACCACCGAGAACCGGGTGGGGTGCTGGGCGGCGTAGTGGTTGGCCGAGACGAACAGCTTGTCGCCAACCAGCTTCGTCGCGCCGTACAGGTTGATCGGGCTGGACGCCTTGTCGGTGGAGAGCGCGATGACCTTCTTGACGCCGGCCTCGATCGCCGCGTCGACGACGTGCTGCGAGCCGGTGATGTTGGTGGCGATGTACTCCGAGGGGTTGTACTCCGCGGTGTCCACCTGCTTCAGCGCGGCGGCGTGCACCACGTGGTCGACGCCGTGCATGGCCCGGGTGAGGCGGTGCCGGTCCCGGATGTCGCCGATGAACCAGCGCAACCGCGGGTCGTCGCCGAGTTGCTGGCGCAGCTCGTACTGCTTGAGCTCGTCGCGGGAGAACACCACCACGCGGGCGGGGTCGGCCTCGTTGAGGATGTGCCGGAGGAACGTCCTGCCGAAGGAACCAGTTCCGCCGGTGATCAGAATGGACGATCCATTCAACTCACTCAATGTGGTGCTCCCGTGTTGGTGGATGAACGAGCGGCAGTGGGCCGGCCGACCGGGGTGACACGCTAGCCATGGCGGGTTAACTCCTCGGCGCTCGCGGGTGAACCACAACCTCTGCTCCCGTGAATGCCGAACACCGCGTAGGCGAACACTTCCGACCGCCCCGGATGTGGGCTGACCTGGCCGGATCGGGCCGTTACAGTGACCGCGCGAACGACCCGGCGGCCCGGCGCGCAGCCGGGTCCCCCGTTCACCCGACATCCACACCGGCTCGGTGCGAGCGGGCCACCCCGGGCGTCACCGACGCCGGCCGGAGGGCCCGTCGGATCAGCGCGGGCCCGGTCCGGCCGGCAATTCTGGAGGCGTTCATGGCACCCGGTAGTGACGTGATCGAACGACCGGTGGTGGCGGCCGAGACGCCGAGCGGCTCACCCGCCCGACGTTGGCTGGTGCCGCTGCTGCTGGTCGTCGGTTGGGTGCTCAGCGTGGCCTGGCGGATGTGGTGGTCCCGGCACATCGTGCTGCCGATCGCTCACACCGACGAGGACAGCTACCTGAACACCGCCCGCGCGTTGGCCGGCGGCCCGGGGGGCTTCAGCAGCGAGAACGACCTGCTGCGCCGGGTCGGCTACCCGATGCTGATCTCGCCGGCGTTCCTCGGGGACCGGGACTTCACCGACAGCTACCGGATCGTCCAGCTGATCAACGCGATGGTGAACTCCACGCTGCTGCCGCTGGCGTACCTGTTCGGTCGCCGCCTGTTCGAACTGCGCCGCTCGTACGCGCTGCTCGGCGCCGTCGCGGCGGCGACCCTGCCGGCCACCGCCTTCTACGCGGGCGTCGCCATGATCGACGCGGTGATGGCACCGCTGGTGGTCGCCTGGCTGCTCGCCGTGCACCGTTGGATCACCCGGCCCGGCCCGCTCGCCGCCGCCACAGTGGGCCTGCTGGTCGGCGGGTTCCACCTG
Source organism: Micromonospora hortensis (assembly GCF_022230935.1). Lineage (NCBI taxonomy): Bacteria > Bacillati > Actinomycetota > Actinomycetes > Micromonosporales > Micromonosporaceae > Micromonospora > Micromonospora hortensis. Next base: position 99,353 of record NZ_JAKKFE010000033.1, on the reverse strand, counting down.
CTGCACTCCCGCGGCCTGGTGATCGTGGCCGTGCACGCCGGGCTGGTCCTGCTGCTGTTCGTCCGCCGTCGGATCAGCCCGCCCGTCGTGCTCGCGGCGCTGCTGCCGGTGCTGGCCATGGCGCTGGTCAACGAGGCCGCCATCCGCTACCTCGGCGGCAGGGTCTACCTGCTCGGCAGCACCCCCGGCGGCAGCACGCTCGACGCGATCGCCTCCGTCCAGGGCGTGGTCCGGGTGAGCGCCGCTGTCACCACCCAGCTCTGGTACCTCGTGGTGATCACGTTCGGACTGGCCGGGGTGGCCTGGGCCGGGGCCGTCCGCGAACTGTGGCGCCCCCGGCACGGCGACGCGGCCCGCTGGACGATGGGCGTGGCGCTGGTGGTGACCGTCGGGGTGGCCGGCGGCGCGTCGGTGATCCTGTCCGGCATCACCGGCAAGCCGCTGGACGCGATCTACGGCCGGTACGTGCAGATGCTGGCGCCGTTCTGGCTGCTGGTCGGGCTGGGGGTGCTGTTCACCGCCGGATGGCGGGTGGTGCTGCGCCGGGCTGCCGTCGCGGTGGCGCTGCTGGTCGGTGGCGGCGCGCTGATCGCGGCCCGACTCGCGTACGTGGCCAGCCAGGGCCACCAGCTGCGCTACGGCGGTTTCAGCGCGCCGGACCTGGTGGCGTTGACCGGGGGCTGGCGTGAGCTGCGACCGGTGGTCGGGTCGCTGGTCGGCATCGCCGGCTGTGTGCTGCTCGTCGCCGCGGCCCGGGTGCACCGCCTACGGCTGCCGATCCTCGGCGCCCTCGTGGTGGTCAACCTCGTCACGATGCAGGTGATCGACGAACGGATCGTGCGCCCGGCCGCCGAGAGCACCGCCCCGACGCCCCGGGTGGCCGACGTCGGCGTACGCCCCGGTGAGCGGGTGTGGGCCTCGACCGGCGTGCACTACGTCCTCCGGTTCAACCTCAGCCACCAGGTGACCTGGACCGACGTCCGGTGGTTCGGCGACAAGCAGCCGCCGGCCGCGGCGCAGGTGGTGTTCGCCCGCTGGGCGCCCGGCCAGGTCGACGACTGGAACGGCGCCGCGTACGGCTTCGTCCGACTCGGCGGCAACCCGGAGCAGCACTGGGCGGCCTGGCGGCGCGCCTGACCCACCGCGCCCGGTGGACACCGCTGTCCGTTAACGGCGGATGTCCACCGGGAGCACTGTCGGTTAATGGTTCCCGTCCATTACGGAAAAGTGTCCGCCAATCAGCGCTGGCGGCGGTCCGCCCGAGCCAGGGAAATCGGGACGACGGTGATTTCCCGGCCGTCCGACAGTTCCTGTCGCGGGGTGCCCTCGACGAATCGGAAACGTCGGTTCATCTGCCGTACGACGGTATTGTGGCCGAGCACCTCGCCGTCGAGCCGGTCCAGGTGCAGCCCGTCGAAGGCGTACTCGACGGCCTCCCGCATGACCCCCAGCCAGGCCGGCAGTGTCTCGCCCCGCCCGTCCAGCCCGTCGGCGTCGAGATAGAAGCCCCAGGCGCCGGTGCGGGGGCCGTCCAACCGCAGGTCGAAGAAGGTGACCACACCGCAGGGCCGGTCGTCGCGGACGTACACCAGCACCCGCCGGGACCTGTCGTCGCGGACCGTCGACCACCACCTGGCGTGCTCCTCGACGGTGATCTCGTGACTCGTCTTGCTGACCTGTCGATTGGTTTCCTGATTACGCCAGGACAACATCAGATGAACGTCGTCCGTCGTCGCTTCGCGCAGCACGTGCGTCTCGCTTTCCTAGCCGTTCACATCGGGTTCCGGCACCTTACCCGGGCCTACCGGGAAAGCAGATATGCATTCGTTGGGTTGTAGACTGCGGCGCATGAACGAATTGAGTCGCGTGCAGATCCGCGACCTCATGGCTCAGGTGCTGAAGAATCAGGACAAGGAGCTGCCCGCGGACGACGCGGCGCAGTTGCGGGAGATCGGTTTCCGGTCGCTCGACTTCTCCGAGCTTGCCCTGCGGGTGGAGGACGAGACGGGGGAGGAGCTCAACTTCGACGCCCCAGGGCTGCGTCGCATCGCCACCGTCGGGGACGTCCTCGACTTCCTCGTCGAGCTTCAACACCAGTGACCGTCGCGACGTCGCGCCCCCCGACCCCCGCCAGCCCGGAGCCGGCCGGTGTCGACAACCGGCTCGTCGTCGGTGGCGCCGCGCTGACCTGGCGTTCGCTGCCGACGCCCACACTGCCCGACCCGGCGGCGGTGCTCGCCCGGTCGGCCGTGCACGCGCTCACCGCGGCGCGGCAGCACGCCGTGTACGGCACCGAGCTGCTGCTCAGCACCGCGAGTCGGGTCGACGCGGTGCTGCGCACCGAGCTGCTGGAGGCCGGGTTCACCGTCGGCGTCCTCGACGACGACGGCGTGCATCCGAGCGCACCGGCCCGGCCGCGAGCCGCCGAGCCGGGCCGGCTCTGGTTACTGACCTCGGGCTCCACGGGGCGTCCGAAGCGGGTCGGGCACACCCTCGACACGCTGACCACAGTGCGGGCCGACCAGCCCGACCGGACCTGGCTCTGCCCGTACGCCCCGGGCACGTACGCCTGGTGGCAGGTCGTCACCCTGTCGCTGACCCAGCCCGGCCAGCACCTGGTGGTGGTCGAGCCCGACGAGTTGGACGACTGGCCCACCGTAGCGTCCACCCACGGGGTGGACGCGGCCTCCGGCACCCCGACCTTCTGGCGGCGCACCCTCTACCGCGACGCCGAGGCCCTCGCTCGGGTGCCGCTGCGCCAGATCACCCTCGGCGGGGAACCGGTGGACCAGGCGATCCTGGACCAACTGCGGGAGGTCTTCCCGACGGCCCGGATCTCCTGGATCTACGCGTCGTCCGAGGTGGGGGCGTCCATTGTGGTGCACGACGGGCGGGCCGGTTTCCCGGTCGACTGGCTGGACCGGGAAACCCCCGGCCGGCCGACGCTCTCCGTCCGCGACGACGAGCTGGTGGTCACCTCCCCGTACCACGGGGCCGGTCTCGCCGGTCCCGTCCGCACCGGGGACCGGGTGCAGGTGCTCGACGGCCGGGTGCTGATCACCGGCCGACTGGACTCCGACGAGATCAACGTCGGTGGTAGCAAGGTCTCCGCCGGTGTGGTCCGCGGCGTGCTCGCCGGTCATCCGGCGGTGGCCTGGGCCCGGGTGACCGGCCGCCGCGCCCCGGTGCTCGGGCGGATGGTGGTGGCCGAGGTGGTCCTCGCCGCTGCCGACCCGTCCCGCACGGACACCGGTGTGCCGGACGAGGCCGCGCTGGTCCGCTGGTGCGCCGACCGGCTCCCCGAGCACGCGGTGCCGCGCCGCATTCGCGTCCTGACCGACATTCCCGTCAAGGAGACCCTGAAGAGCGATGTCTGAGCCCGCCGACACCCAGCTCGTCCCGCCCAGCTCCGTGGTCCTCGTCTCCGGTGGTTCCCGTGGCCTGGGCCTGGCCATCGTCACCGACCTGCTCGACGCCGGCGTACGCGTGGCCGCGTTCGCCCGCACCATCACCCCGGAGTTGGAGAAGCTCGCCGCCGAGCACCCCGACCGGGTGCACGTCGGTGCGGTGGACGTCACCGACCTGCGCGCCGCGCAGAGCTTCGTCCGGGAGGTGGAGCAGCGCCTCGGCCCGATCGACGGCATCGTCAACAACGCCGCCATGGGGCAGGACTCCCTGCACGCGCACACCGCCACCGACGACATCGCCCGGATCATCGAGACCAACCTGACGGCCCCGCTACAGCTGACCCGGCTGGTGATCCGCCGGATGCTCGCCAAGGGGCTGCGCGGGCGGATCGTCAACATCACCTCGATCTGCGGGCAACGCGGTTTCCCCGGTCTCGTCGCGTACTCGGCCACCAAGGGCGGCATGGACGCTGCCACCCGCTCGCTCGCCCGTGAACTGGGCGGCCGGATGCTTGTCAACTCGGTGGCGCCCGGCTTCTTCGCCTCGGAGATGTCCGCCGTGCTCGGTCCGACCCAGCTCGACCAGATCGTGCGCCGCACCCCGACCGGTCACCTGACCGAGCCGGTGGAGGTCACCCCTGTCGTGCGGATGCTGCTGCGGGAGCACACCAACATCAACGGCCAGGTCATCGTGGTGGACGGTGCCGCCGCCATCTGACCTGCGGCCGGTTGCCCTGCCGATGCGACCAGCACGGCACGGCGGGGCGGCCGTGCCGCCCCTGTCGTCCGGGGCGGGCGGCAGGGCCGTGCCGCGTCCGGTGCCGGGGCTGCTCGCCGCCGCCGAGCGGCACCTGCGCGTCGGCGCCCCCGCCGACCTGGCCGACGCGGTGACCCGTAGCCACCTCGACGACGGCCGCTGCGTCGGCTGGTACGGCCCACCGGCGCCCGGCTGGCGGGTGGCAGTCGACGCGGAACGCGCCGACGCCCCGGTGCCCCCGGCGCTGGCCCGTCGGTTCGGCACGGGTGACTTCTGGGCCCGGTGGACCAGGGCCGAGTGCTGCTGCAAGCTGGCCGACGTGCCGGTGGCGGCCTGGTGGCGGCGTCACGGCCTGGGTACGCCGGCTGCCGGCTCGGCGGTCTGGCGGACCCTCCGGCTGGCCGACCTGGTGCTCACCGTCGGCTTCGCCCCGACCCTCCCGCCCCGCGATCTTGCACTTTCTGACGCCGAATCGCGGCTTACACGCCTTTCGTCGGGACAGTAACTGCAAGATCGCGGGGTGGGGTGGGGTGGGGTGGGGTTAGATCTGGTCCCAGCTCAACGGGGTGCCTCGGGGGACGTCGGTGGTGAAGGTGCGGCCCAGGACCCGGTCGATCTCCACGGGCGCCAGCCCGCCGGCCGGCCGGATCGAGCGGACGTTGTGCGCGGTTACCGGATCGCCGGCCCGGACGTCCTCGACCACGAAGAGCGATCGGCGGAACCGTAGGCCCTCCCGCTCCGCGGGGGTCGGTCCGATCGCGGTGCCGCCCAGCGCCTCGTACGCGCGGCCGGACTCGGCGACCAGGGCCGTGAGTTCCGCCGGGTTCAGGGAGAAGTCCGAATCCACGCCGCCGTCGGCCCGGTCCAGCGTCACGTGTTTCTCGATGAAGCAGGCGCCGAGCGCCACCGAGGCGACCGCCACCCCGATGCCGGGGGTGTGGTCGGAGAGCCCGACCGGCACGTCGAACGCCCCGGCCAGCACGGGCAGCCGGCGCAGGTTGCTGTCGGCCGGCGGGGCCGGGTAGGACGCCGTGCAGGCCAGCAGGACGATGCCCGCCGCGCCCCCGGCCCGGGCGGTGCGCACGGCGGCGTCGATCTCGGCGACCGTCGCCATCCCGGTGGAGATCACCATCGGCTTGCCGGTGCTGGCCACCAGTCGGATCAGCGGCAGGTCGACCAACTCCGACGAGGCGATCTTGTACGCGGGCGCGTCCAGTGACTCCAACAGCTCCACGGCTGTCGCGTCGAACGGGGACGAGAAGACGGTCAGGCCACGCTCGCGGGCCCGCTCGAAGATCGGGGCGTGCCACTCGTACGGGGTGTGCGCGCGTTCGTAGAGGCGGTACAGGTTCTCCCCGCCCCACAACTCGTGACCGCTGGAGATTCGGAACGCCGGGGTGTCGACGTCGATGGTGATGGTGTCCGGCCGGTACGTCTGGAGCTTGAGCGCGTGCGCCCCGCTCGCGGCTACCGCGTCGACGATGGCCAGCGCCCGGTTCAGATCGCCGTTGTGGTTGCCGGACATCTCGGCGACCACGAACGGTCGCTCCCCGGCACCGACCGCGTGCGGTCCGATCTTGATTGTCGCTGTCATTCCGACCTCTGCTCGGGTACGCCCGCACCGGGGTGCGGTGATGCTGTCGTCGTCCACCCGGCGGGCGGACGACCTGGGAAATCAGGGCACCGGGAGCCGCCCCGGCTACCGGCGTGCTCCGTGGTGGGGTCGATCACGGCAGGCGGCCGACGGCCAGCGCGTCGCGCCGCTCCGGGGCGAGCCCATCGTCGCGCGTCTTCTCGGCGCTCGCCCCTCGCCCCGGGTCCTCGTCGGCGGCGAGCGAACCGCCGTCGGCGCCGCCCACCGGGCCGGAGCGGCGCAGGCGACCAGCGACCCGGTGGGCCTGGCGCAGCGCCGAGTACGCCACCCAGTCACCCCGCCCGACGAGGCGGTGCTTGAGCCCGGCCACGCCCGGGGGCAGCGGGTAGCCGCCGGTGGGCAGGTAGCGACGGTAGTGCGCGGTGGCCCGGTGGAAGAAGTCGCGCCGCAGGTGTGGGTGCAGCCGGCCGTCGTTGCCCACCACCACCAGGTAGTGGCTGATCATCAGCTCGAACAGCTCGGCCTGCAACCGCTCGTCCGGGTGCTTTCGGGCGACCCAGTCCATCAGCCGCTCGTACTGGGCGAAGGCGTCGAAGTGCCGGCCGCTGCGGGTGGAGGTGATCGCGCCCTGGCGGCCCTGGCGGTACAGGTAGCAGACCCGGTCCAGCACGGAGATCTTCTCGGCCCCGATCAGCAGGGGGTGGCTGAACGGGATGTCCTCGTACCAGCCGGGGAAGAACCGCAGCTCCAACTCGTCCATGAAGTCCCGGCGGACCACCTTGTTCCAGGCGGTGTGCTGCACCCGCAGGAGCTGCGGCTGGTCGGCCAACCGGGTCACGCCGGTGATCCCACGCAGCAGCGGGCTGCTCGCGTCGATCTCCCGCCGGCCGTCCTCGTGCACCCGCAGGTGGTCGAGCATCAGCACGTCGGGCTGGTGCTGGCGCAGCCGGTCCAGCACCGCCGCGATCGTGCCAGGTGGCAACCAGTCGTCGCTGTCGACGAACCAGACGTACCGGCCGGTGGCGACGTCGAGCCCGGCGTTGCGGGCCAGCCCCAGACCCACGTTGCTGCTCAGGTGCACGACGCGCACGCCGTCGCGGCTGACCGCGTACGAGCGGAGCATGTCGCCGCAGCCGTCCGGGGAGGCGTCGTCGACGGCGATCAGCTCGACCGCGTCCGACTCGCCCGCCGGGATGTCGGCCCGGATCGACTCGAGGCACTGGTACAGGTACGCCTCGACGCCGTACACGGGCACGACGATGCTCAGCAGCGGTGCGTGCGTCGGCTCATTGACCACGTCCGCCACCTTCGACGACCCGGGTGGCCGGACCCGGAACCTGACGTTGCCGCCGATGGTGGACTCTCTGAACTCCCGCCGAGCGGAAGGTTAACGCCGGGCCGGTGGGCGGTTTCCGGCCCGGGGAACGCGGGCTCGTGGGGCGGGTGGGACGCGTCCGGTTCACCCGGGAGTGACCCGGTAGGGTGCCTCGGTGCGGCCCTGCCGGGTCGTCGTGGGCGTCGCCGTCGCGCCGTCCGACGCCGCGACGAGGAGGCTACGACCGTGCTGGTGACCCTGCCGAGCGCCGGGATCCCGGCATGACGAGCGTCGCCGCGACGTCGGCCGCCCGGCCCGCACCGGCCCTGCCCCGGCTGCCCTCGCTGACCGGACTGCGGTGGATCGCCGCTCTGCTGGTCTTCGGCTTCCACGCCGGCACCATGCGGATCATCGCCGAGCCGGACTACAAGGCCGTCATCGACGCACTGTTCACCCTCGGCCTCTCCGGGGTGCAGTTCTTCTTCATCCTCAGCGGTTTCGTGCTGGTCTGGTCGGCCCGCGAGGGGGACTCCCGGCGTACCTTCTGGCGGCGACGGATCGCCAAGATCTACCCGAACCACCTGGTGCTGTTCGCGGCGACGCTGGTGGTCGCCTGGTGGTTCGCCGACCCGGTCCTGCCGGCGGCGGCGTTGGAGAACCTGCTGCTGTTGCAGGCGTGGGACCCCCGGCCGGGTTGGTTCTACAGCATCAACACCGTCAGCTGGTCGCTGTCCTGCGAGTTCTTCTTCTACCTGTGTCTGCCGCTGGCGCTGCCGCTGCTGCGCCGGGCCCGACCGAAGCTGCTCTGGGCGCTGATCGTCGCGCTGCCGCTGCTGATCCTCGCGCTCTGGCCGGCGCAGGAGCTGGTGCCGGAGGTGAGCCGCTGGTGGTTCACCCAGATATTCCCGCCGGTACGGTCGCTGGAGTTCTGGCTGGGCGCGGTGGCTGCCGAGTTGATGCGCCGGGGGCTGTGGCGCGGTCCCGGTCTGAGGGTGGCCAGCGGGATCTTCCTGGTCACCTGGGTGGCGGCAGCGCAGTGGATCCGTGCCGAGTTGTGGACCACGCTGCTCGCGGTCGCGTACCTGTTGGTGATCACCGCCGCTGCGGACGCGGACGTGCGGGGTCGGCGCTCGCCGTGGCGGTCCCGGCCGCTGGTCTGGCTCGGTGAGGTCTCGTTCGCCTTCTACCTGGTGCACGTGCTGGTGATGACGAGCGTGCTGCGCTGGAGCGGCACCTGGGGGATCGGCTTCGCGGGCTGGCGTGGCCCGGCCGTGGTGCTCGGCTTCCTGGCGGCGAACCTGATCCTCGCCGGGCTGCTGCACCGCTTCGTCGAAACCCCGATGATGCGCCGGCTCGCGCCGCGCCGTGCGGCCCGTCCGGCGCCCGTCCCCCGACAACGGGCGGCCGGCGGCGACGACGCTCGGGATCCCGGAAGCAGCGCCCGCGACGGGGCCGACGGGGCCAGCCAGGCCGGCGACGGCGACGCTCGGGATCCCGGAAGCAGCGCCAACGGCACTGTCGACGGACCTGCCGACGAGGTCGGTCAGGCTGACGGTCGATCACCGTACGTCGACCTGCGCTGACAACGTCCACCCTGGTCAACGGGGTCGGCGCGGCGTGATCCGACACGCCCGTGGTCGGTGCGCCCGGGTCGGCGCGACGGTAGCGTTGGGGCGTGCTTCCGGTCGCGTTCACCTGTCCGCTGTGGTGGGTGGCGCGCTGGGCGACTCGGGTGCTGACCAGCCTCGCCGTCGTCGCGGCCCTGGCGCTCGGCGCAGGCCCGGCCACGGCCGTCACGCCAACACCCGGCCCGGTGCCGACGTCGAGCGCCGTGCCGGCCTCGGCCGCCGCCGGGTCGCTGGCGGCTTCCTCCCGGCACTCCTGGGCATCCAGCGCGGCCCGCCCGGCCGCGGCGACACCGCCGGAAGCCGCAGAGGAGTCGGCCCCGACCTGGTCGGTCCACACGCCGGTGGCGCTCTTCGGTGATCAGGGCACCATGGCGGCCGTCGTGCTGCCGGTCGGCGCGGCCGAATCTGACCGGCTGCCCCTCGTCGACGGTACGGGCGGTCGGGCTTCGCGGGCCCCACCCGCGCGCTGAGCCACCGGGACGACCGTCCCGCCACAGCGCCCTGTCGACACACCCGCTCCCTGACCCGCCGACCCGTGGCCCACAGTGGCCCGCTGATCGGCGCGGCTCCCCATCGCACTGCTCTCTCCCCGAGGTGCCGACCATGGAGACCGTCGTCTTCTACCAGTTCGTGACCGAGATGCCGCGGGCCGCCGCCATCTGGTCGACGCTGTTCCTGCTGACCCTGGGCCTGCTCACCGTGCTGGCCGCCCGCCCCGAACGGGACCTCCCCACTGACGACCCGCTCCCGGCCGGGCCCACTCGTCGGGAGCTGGCCGCCGCCGAGGCCGTCGACCTGCGCCGCTACGCCGAGGAGGTGGCCGTCGCCGCGGCCCGTGCGGCCATCACCGCCAAGCGGCGGCGCGCCGCCTGGCTGACCGCTCAGGAGCAGATGGAGCAGGCCTGGACCGGGTACGACGAGGCGGACACCGCCGCGCGTCGCTTCGCCGACGCCGGGGCGCTGCCCACCCCGCAGACCTCGCACACCCCCGCCGAGTACGCCGCCCGGGAACGCTATCTGCACCGGGCGGCGATGGCGGCGTACTGGCGGGGCGACCTGACCATGGCGCAGCTGGGCGACGTGTTCGGGCACCGGCGCGGCTGGGATCCCCGGCGACACCCGGTCGAGCAGGAGGTGCTGATCAGCCGGGTGGTCCGCGATGCGCGGCTGGCCGACTACCAGGTGGCCGCCGACAGTGAGCGGGTCGCCTGGCGCGACGCGGAGTTGGCCGCCTCCTCGGCCCGTGCCCTCGCCGAGGAGGCGTACGCGGCGGCGGCCCGGCTCCGCCCGATCCTGGTCCCCGCGCGCCGCACCGTGGCCGGGGCGTTGCGTCCCGCCGTCGTGGCACTGTGGCGCCCGGCCCGGGTGGGTTGAGCCCAATCCGTGATGTGAGGCCGGTCACCCAATCGGGAAATCCGACGTCCGGCGCGTTCGGTGGGATTGTTCCCGCGATTGTGGCCGCGTTCTTTACGGCCTGTCCGGTTGTCGCCCGTAGGCGTCACCGTAACCGGTTGTCCCATCGAGTCACATCAGCGGCAATACGCGCAGAAATTGTCGCGCCAATTGGGGTTTACGCAGGTGAACCTTGCTTGGCAGGGCGTTGAGACGCCAGTAGTGTCGTCCCGTCCGGTGCGGTAACCGATCGCAAGACGCGACGCCGCATCGACCCGCTTAATCGTGATCAACGAACCGGGGACCCACCAGTAAGTCCGGGGTGAATCCGCGAGCCACGGCCCGCGGTAGGGCGTCTTCCCGCCCGAATCCGTCAGCTAACCCGGTAGGCGGTGTCGGAAGGAGTCCCATCCTCGTGCAGCACCTTTCCACCCCTCGGCTGTTCCCTCGCCTCCACGGCGCGGCGGTGCACCCGCTCATTCGTCCCGTGACGGTGAGCTGACCCCCGGGTCATCGCCTTCCCCGCCCGGCCGCGCCGGGCGTTCCCCTGAGCGGTTCACCATCCGCGGACCACGGTCCGCGCGCTGGCGCCTGCCCGGATACCGGTCCGGCCCCGGTGTGCCGCTCTCCCCCCGATCCGTGGAGGACCCCGTGAAGCACACCCTGCAGCGTCAGCTCCGCCGCCTCGCCACCGAGCGCCCGTACCAGATCGTCGCCGCCTCCGCCGCTGCCCTCGCGATCGCCACCACCACCGGCGCCCTGCTCACCACTGCCGACGAAGCCCCGGCCGGCCAGCGCACCGCGACCACTGTCGCCGAGATGCGCAGCGACCTCACCGCCTCCCGCGGCGAGGCTCGGGACGCGTCCCCCTCGGCCAGCGCCGCGCCGACCACTGCCGCGCCGGCCACCAGCGCCGCGTCGCCCGCAGCCAAGGCCAGCAGCAACCCGGACCTCACCCGGAAGCCGGAGCGGCCGAAGCCGCCCGCGACCAAGGTGCTCGACTACGACTACGAGGCGCAGAACACCTACTACAACTGCGGCCCGGCTGCCACCCGGAACGCGCTCAGCGCCGCCGGCATCGACCGCACCCAGGAGGACCTCGGCGCCGAGCTGGGCACCACCGAGATGGGCACCAACTCGGCCGAGGACACCACCCGGGTGCTCAACGCCGAGGTGAAGGGCTCCCCGTACCGGACCCGGATGTTCCCCGGAGCGCCCAGCCCGGCCCAGATGGACCGGCTCCAGGCCGACGTGGTGAAGGCCATCACCGACGGTCGGGGCGTGGTGGCGAACGTCGTCGGGGACGCCACCGACACCGACGGCGGCTGGCACTCCTACGGCGGCGGGCACTACATCGCCGTCGTGGGCTACAAGGACAACGGCCGCACCGTTCGGATCGCCGACTCGGCGAACCCGGCCGACCCGTCGTACTGGATCACCACGATCGACCTGGCCAACTGGATCACCAGCCGGGGCTACTCCGCCTGACCCGGGCACGCTGACCGCCGCGGGCGCCGTCCTCCACAAGGGGCCGGCGCCCGCGGCGTTTGTGCGCGCGGTCCGGCGTCGACGGCTCTCGTACCCGACAGTGAACCGTGGGAGACTGCGGCCGTGGTGGAGAAAACGGGTGGTCACGTCGGCCGCAGGCCGGTCCTGCTGCTGCTGCACGGCATGGGAGCGACCGGGGACGTGTGGTTGCCCTGGGCCCCGTACCTTGAGCAGCACTGGCCCGGTCGGTGGCTGGCACCGGACCTCGCCGGCCACGGCTGGGCGTCGCCGCTGCCGTCGTACTCCTTCCCGGGCTTCGCTCAGCAGATCGCGCAGGCCCTCGCCCCCGATGACCGGCTGGTAGTGCTCGGGCACTCGCTGGGCGGGGTGGTCGGCCTGGTGCTTGCCGCCCGCGACGCCGGAACGCCGGTGGACGCGGTGGTCGGGCTGGGCATCAAGGCACTCTGGTCACCCGCTGAGCTGGCCCGCGCCGCCGAGGTCGCCGCCCGACCGGTGAGCTGGTTCGCCAGCCGCACCGAGGCGGCGCGCCGCTACCTGCGGGTCTCCGGGCTGGCCGGCCTGGTCCCGCCGGACGATCCGGTGGTGGACGCCGGGCTGCGCCAGGTCGACGGCCGGTGGCGCCTCGCCATGGACCCGGCCGCCTTCGCCGTCGGCGAGCCCGACCTGGCCGCGCTCCTGGCGGCGACCGACGTGCCGGTGGTGCTGGCGCGCGGGGAGAACGACCCGATGGTCACCGACGAACAGCTCAAGGAGTACGGCGTACCGGTGGAAACGCTTCCGGGCCTCGGGCACAACGCGCACGTGGAGGACCCGGCGGCGGTGCTGGCGCTGCTCGACCCGTACCGCTGATTCGGTTACGCCGGTGTGGACGCGGCCAGTGTCTGAGCCGGTGTCAGCTCCCGGCGGGCGGCGGTCAGGAACGCCTCGGCGTACGCCTCGGCCGGGAAGTCACCCAGGTAGCGGCGGCGGGTGGCCCAGCGAGCCTCGGCCAGCGGATCGGTGTCCAGCAGGGCGGTCAGCACCTCGTCCACGTTGGACATGTCCCGACGCAGCACGTAACCCGACCCGGCCAGCGGGAACCGCTCCACGAACCGGTCGCCCTCGTCGCCCATGTCGGTGACCGCGTACGGCTTTCCGGAGTAGAGGAAGTCCGAGATCACGCCGGACACGTCGGAGACCAGCGCGTCGGCGGAGTTGACGCACTCGGTCAGATTCAGCTCCCGAGCCGCCGCGCCGACCACGTGCTGGCGGCCGGTGCGGGCCCGGTCGGCGACGAGCAGTTCGGTCAGGCGGCCCAGTTGGCGGGCCGATGCCGGGTTCTGCGTGGTGTACGGGTGGGCTCGCAGGATCACCGTCGCGCCGCGCTCCAACAGTCGGCGCAGCAGGCTTTCGGCCACCGGCAGCGAGCAGTAGTCGGCGTCGGCGTGGTGCCCGGTCCAGGTCGGCGTGTAGAGCACCGTCGGGTGCGCCAACCCTCGTGCGGGTTCTGGGCGTACCTCGATCGACTCGACCTGCGGGCGACCCACCACCACGAACTTGTCAGTCGGGATCTGCACTCCGGCGCGGGCGTACCTGTCGATCGCCGCCTGCCCGGCCACGAAGATCCGGTCGAAGATCCCCGACACCGGGTTGGCGCTCGGCGCCTTGTCGCTGTCGCCGTGGTGCAGCTGGATGTGGGTGAGCTGGGTGAAGCGGACGCAGTGGCTGTTCTTCGCACCGTGGTTGACGTAGAACGCCGCCCGCAGGCTCGGCACCAACGCCTCGTCCATCGCCCCCAGGGTGGGGCAGTAGACCACCGGCGCGTCGGTGGCCGCCGCGATCGGGGCCAGGAACTCCGGCTCACGCAGCACGACCAGGAACGGCCGGCCGATCCGTTGCAGGTACGGCAGCCACATGGTGACCTGGTATTCCGAGCCCGGAGGCGCGGAGAAGTAGAGCAGGAACTCCGGCTGGTGCCGGCGCAGCGCTGCGGCCACCGACCCGCCACCGGCGCGCGGCCGGAACCGTCGCCGGGCCAGGTCCAGCGCGACCGCACCGGCGCCCGCGCCGACCAGCAGGCTGGCGGCCAGCGCCACACCGGCCGGGAGGGCGAGCGTGGCGGCGAGCGCCAGGGCGGCGAGCAGCCCGAGCAGGGCCGTGCCGAGTTGGTCGGCGATCAGCGGCGTCCAGGCGCGTACCGGCAGATTGGCAGTTCTGATCTCCAGACCGCCGGCGGTGCGCAGCGGCCCCACCAGCAGCACCAGCCCCAGCAGGACCAGCCCGGTGGCGACCAGCGCGAGGTTGAGCCCGTCGTCCAGCCGCCGGGAGTAACCGACCAGGATCGCCGCGGCGATCAACGCGGTCTCCGCCACCAGGTCGGCGCTGGGCCGGATCCGCTGCTCAGCGGCCGAGGCGGCCAGCGCGGCGACGGCCAACGCCAGCCCCCAGCCGGTGGCGCCGGTCAGCGCCAGCACGACGAAGGCCAGCACGGCCAACCCGGTGGTCAGGCACCGGGCGGCCAGCTTTCGGACCAGGTCGCCGCGCAATGTCGCTCCGTTCGTGGTTCGGCAGCCGTCGGCGTCAGTTGGCGGACGTCGCGCCGGCCGGTGCCTCGACCCGACCCGACCCGGACTGCGCCGGCACGCTCGGCGTGGGCCCGTCGCCGGGTGCCCGGCGTACGTCGATCACCTGACCGGTCAGGTCGGAGATCAGCACGTCCAGCGACGACTGGGCGACGGCCTCCGCGGCGAGCAGGGTGTGCTCCGGCTCCTCGCCGAAGGCCCGCGTCCGCATCGGGGTGGCGGTGCGCTCCGGGTTGATGCAGTTGACGCGCACGCCCACGTCGGCCCACTCGTCGGCGAGCGCCTGGGTCAGGTTGACCAGGGCGGCCTTGGTGGCCGAGTAGAGCGCGTAGCGGGCCCGGCCCCGGGTGTAGGAGCTGGACGTGTAGAGCAGCAACTGGCCCTTGGTCTGCTGGAGGTACGGGAGGGCCTGGCGGGCGATGGTCACCGGGCCGACGAAGTTGACCTGGAGCAGCCGGTCCATGGTCTCCTCGTCCATTTCGGCGAGGGCGCCCTTCTCCAGGATGCCGGCGGTCACCACCACGTGGTCGATCCGGCCGGTGGCCTCGAAGGCGGTCGTCAGCGCGGCCTCGACGTCATTGGCCCGCTCCACGTGGGTGCCGGTGCTGGAACGGCTGAACGGGAAGACCTGGGCGCCGTAGCGGCGGGCCAGCTCGGTCAACTCGTGGCCGATGCCGTAGCTGCCGCCGAACACCACGATGGTGCGGCCGGTCAGCTCCTCGCTGTAGCTGCGGTGGTCGGTCAGTCGGGGGGCCTGCGCGGCGGCGAGCTGGAAGAGCTTGTCCGCCAGGTGCACGTCGACCGGGTGGGTGACCTTGATGTTCTCGTCCGAACCGTCGATCACCTTGATCGGGGTGCCGGGAAGGTAGCGCAGCACCACGCCACAGTCGTCGGTGGCGGCGAAGTCCGGGTCGTCCTCGGCGATCTGGTACGCCGCCCGGATCGTGGGGGAGCGGAACGCCTGCGGGGTCTGACCACGGCGAAGCCGAGAGCGCACCGGGATGTCGGTGATGCAGTCGTTGTCGTCGACCTGGATGATCGTGTCCGCGGAGGGGATGGCCACGTCCACGGCGTCGTAGCTCCAGAGCGCGTTGACGCACTCGCGCACGATCCGGCCGCTGAGCAGCGGGCGCACCGCGTCGTGGAAGAGGATGTTGCAGTCTTCCGGGCCGACAGCGTCCAGGGCGATCCGGGTGGTGGCGTTGCGGGTGTCACCGCCCTCGATCACCTTGGTGACCTTGCGCAGGCCGGCCTTCTCGACGATCTGCTGGGCGTCCTCGACGTGGCCGGTGGCCATCAACACGATGATCTCGTCGATCTCCGGTGCCGCCTCGAAGACCGCCAGGGTGTGCTCGATGATCGGCTTACCGGCGATCTTCAGCAGCTGCTTCGGGATGCCGAGGCCCAGCCGGGTCCCTGTGCCGCCGGCCAGAACCACCGCCACTGTCCGCGAGGGCCGCCACGGCGTCGGGGTCTCCGCTTCGGCGTCCGGGCCAGGGGTCTGGTCCTGCGTCATTGCCGGATCCTCACTCTCAGGGATGCGTTAACGGAAGGTTCCGCCCGAGCGGCGACGGAATGAACCTTAACGCGCGGACCGCGTCGCCCCAACGCGGGCGACGCGGTCCTCAGGTGCATGTCGGTGCCGGACGTTCGCCGGAACTCTACTTGCTGTTCGCGTACGCCTCGTACGCCCGGATGACCTCGTCGGTGGGGCCATCCATCCGGATGACGCCCGATTCCAGCCAGATCGTCCGTTCGCAGGTGTCCCGTACGGAGGAGAGCTGGTGGCTGACCAGGAACACCGTCCCCGCGCCCTCCCGCAGCTCCCGCACCCGCTGCTCGCTGCGCCTGCGGAAGCCCTTGTCGCCGGTGGCGAGCGCCTCGTCGATGAGCAGCACGTCGTGCTTCTTGGCGGCGGCGATGGAGAACCGCAGCCGGGCCGCCATGCCCGACGAGTACGTCCGCATCGGCAGGCTGGCGAAGTCACCCCGCTCGTTGATCCCGGAGAAGTCGATGATCCCCGCGGCCTGCTTGGCCACGTCGTCGGGGTGCATCCCCATGGCCAGGCACCCGAGGACGACGTTGCGCTCCCCGGAGAGGTCGTTGAGCAGGGCGGCGTTGACGCCCAGCAGCGACGGCTGCCCCTGGGTGTGGATGGCGCCCCGGTTCACCGGCAGCAGACCGGCGATGGCCCGCAGGATGGTGGACTTGCCGGAGCCGTTGCTGCCGATCAGCCCGATCGCCTCGCCCCGGTACGCGGTGAACGAGATGCCCTTGACCGCGTGCACCTCCCGGACGTTCGGCGCGTGGGTGCGCTTGACCAGCCGGCGCAGCGCGGCCACCGGCGTGGTGCCACCGGCGGCACCCTGGTGCACCCGGTAGATGATGTGCGCGTCGTCCACGACCACTGTCGGGATGCGCTCCTGGGTTCGGGTCATCGTCGCGCTCGCCTCGGTGGGGGCGTCGAAGTGATCAACCACGGCCGTACTCCTGTTCGCCGCGCCAGAAGTAGATGAAACCGCCGATGCCAGCGACCAGCGCCCAACCGGCGCCGACCAGCCAGAGCTGGGTCAGCGACTCGTTGAGCAGCGGCGCCTCCTCGAGCAGCGAGTACCGTGCCAGCTCGATGTAGACCAGCAGCGGGTTGTACTGCACCAGTGTCGTCGCCCAGCCGGGCAGCCGGTCGAAGAGGCTCACGCTGTAGAGGACGCCGGAGCCGTACATCCAGGTCCGCATGATGAATGGCATGACCTGCTTCAGGTCGCTCGACTTGGCGCCCAGTCGGGCCACCAGCAGCACCACTCCGGCGTTGAACACCGCCTGCAGCAGCAACGCCGGCACCAGCAGCAACCACTCCCAGGTGAGTGGCTCGCCGGTGACCAGCACGATGCCGACCAGCACCACCATCGAGGCCAGCAGTTGCTGGAACTGGGTGATCGTGGTGGACAACGGCAGGCTGGCCCGGGGGAAGTGCAGCGCCCGGATCAGCCCCAGGTTGCTGCTGATCGACTGGGTGCCGGCCAGGACCGCGCTCTGGGTGAAGTTGAAGATGAACAACCCGGTGGTCAGGTAGGCGATGAAGTTCGGGATGCTGTTCTGTGCGAGCACCACCCCGAAGATCAGGTAGTAGACCGCCGCGTTGGTCAGCGGGGTGAGCACCTGCCAGAGCTGACCCAGCTTGGCGTTGCTGTACGAGGCGACGAGCTTGGCATTGGCGTACGCGGCGATGAAGTGCCGGTAGGCCCAGAGTCGGCGGCTGTACTCGACGAGGCTGGGTCGCTCACCGGCGACCCGTAGCCCGTGCCGAGCGGCCAGCTGCGCCTGGGTCAGGCCCGTGTCGGGGTCGACCAGCGCGGTGGTGGCCATGGAAATGGCGCTCCGATCTTTCGTGCAGACGGGGGTTGCTCGCGACGATCGAATCCTAGTGGGAAATATGCGCGGGGCGCCGCCTCGTCGCTGCGAGGACAGTAGTCCGAAACACGTCGGGACGCAACCGTACCGTCGTTGCGCTACGCTGTCCGGCGTGACCTGCGATAAGAGCCCTCGATGACCACCGAAAAGAGGCGGGCACCGGCCGGCGCGGCGGTGCTGCGCGACGAGATCACCACGGCCATCCGCCGGGCGCTGATGCAGGAGCTCGCCGCTGTCGGCTACGGCCGGCTCTCCATCGAGGCGGTGGCCCGGCGGGCCGGCGTCAGCAAGACGGCAATCTACCGACGGTGGAGCTCGAAGCTCGACCTGGTGCTGGAGGTCGTCGCCGCTGCGGCACACGGCAAGCTCCCCGCACTGGACACCGGCACGCTGCGCGGTGACCTCGCGCTGCTGTTCCAGGCGGTGGCGCACGCGCTGCGCCACCCACTGGCGTCGCAGATCATTCCGGATCTCCTGGCCGAGGCCGCCCGCAACCCCAGCATCGACGCGACGCTGCGTCAGGTGCTGCACGCCAGGCAGCAGGAGATCGGCGGTCACCTGGTCACCCGGGCCGTGCAACGTGGCGAACTGCCCGCCGACACGGAGCTGGACGCCGCCGTCGACCTCATCGTGGGGCCGCTCTACTGGCGGCTCGCCATCGCCCGTCTCCCACTCACCGACGGCTACCTGGACCGTCTGGTCGAGTCCGTCGTCGCCGGGATGGGCGCGAACAGGGCCCTGTCGGCCCCGCGAGCGGCTCCGATCTGAGGCTGACCGGGCCCGCGACACCCGCCGAACGGGGGCCCGGAACCCCGGTTCGCCTCCGCTAGGCTGCCCCCTTGACACCCGGCTGTCACCGAGCCGACACCCGCTTTTCGCCCCCTCATCCGCCGCCGGACGACAAGGACGACCCGTGACGAAAGTCGAAGACGCTGTCGTGGCGCCAGCGCCAGCCGACCGAGAGAACGCCCCGACTGCGGACACCGCAGTGGAGGGCGCCAGCCGATCCGGGCGCGGCCTGAATCTGATCGGGCGACTCAACGCCGGTGTGGCCGCCGCACCCGTGCTGTTCACCGACGCGGCGGTGGTCGCTTTCGCCCTCTGGACTCTGCTCTACCACCTCAACCTCGGCCTCGACCTGCGTCCCTCTGTTGTCTTCCTCGGCTGGGTGGCCCTGCTGCCGATCGTGGCGTACGTGTCCCGGAAGCTCCGGCGGCGTGACACGAGAGGCCGACTCACAGACGACGAGCCGGCGGACACGCCGGCCGAGGCGCCCGCCAACCGGGTAGCGCTGCTGCGCCGGTACGCCCTGCCCATCGGCACCGCGCTGGGTGCGGCGCTGTTCGCGGCCCTCGGCACCGGCATGGTGACCTGGTGGTTGGCGGCCGCGCTCGGCCTGGTCTCGGTCATCTCGGCGTGGCTGGCCGTGCCCCGTCGCGGTGGGCCGACCGACGCGGGTGCCGCTCCGGTCAGCCGAAAGACCACGCCGAGGCAGGGCTGGGTGGTCCTCGTCGTGTCGCTGGCCGCCGCCTACTTCGCCACGCTCATCGGCCGTGTCTCCCTCGACGACGTCTTCTACGTCGGCAAGTCGGTCTGGGTGGCCGAGCGGGACGAGATCCCCTTCCGGGACTTCCTTTTCACCGAGGGCGTCCTGCCGGCGGGCTCGGCGAACCCGCCACTGCCGTCCTTCGAGGTCTTCATCGGGGCGATGGCGCGCGTCCTGCACGTGCACGCCGCGACCGCGACGTGGTATCTGCTCCTGCCGGTGCTGGCCGTCTTCGCGATCTTCGCGCTGTGGCGACTCGTGCAGCGGTGGGCGCCGCGCCGTCCACTGGTCGCGTTCGGTGTGGCGGCGGCCTACATCCTGCTCGTGGCCTACTACGCCGACTCCCTGAACACCTACCACCTGCCGCGGTTGACCCAGGGCAAGAGCGTCTTCGTGCACGCGCTCATCCCACTGGCCTGGGTGTATCTCACCGACTACCTTGAGCGCCGTTCCCGACGTGCGCTGATCCTGCTCGCCCTGCTCTCCGTGGCCAGCGTCGGCTACACCACCACCGCCGTGATGCTCCTGCCCCTGCTCGGCGCTGCGGCGGCGGCCGTGCTGCTGTTCACCCGGCGAGTGCGGGAGGCCGTCCTGTGCTTCGCGGCCGTGTCGCTCTACCCCGTGTTGTCCGGCGCGCTCGTCCAGGTCCTGCGGGGCGGGATCGAGACGACCGTCGCCACCTATACGCCGCTGCTGCCGCTGCGGACCATCTACGAGCTCACCCTGTGGCTCGGCATCCTCGGTGTCATCGCCGGGCTCGCCGTGTGGTGGTCGCCCCTGGTGCTCCGCGCGGGCGCGCCCCGTCAGCTCGCCGCCGGTGCCGTGCTCGCGGTGACGGTCCTGATGATTCCCGGCCTGCTGAAGCTCGCCGGTGACCTCAGCGGTCTGCGCGCGGTGCTCTGGCGGGTGCCGTGGATCCTGCCGGTGCCGGCGCTCGTCGGCATGCTGGCCGTCATCCGGCTGCCCGGGTTGGCCCGAGTCAATCGCGTCCTGGCCTTCGCGCTCCCCGCCGTGCTGGTGTGCGCCTTCTACACCCAGGGCAAGCCGATGTGGACCGACGACCTGGTCCAGACGAAGCCGACCTGGCGGATGCCGGAGGCCCGTAAGGCCTCGTCCTTCTGGATCAAGAACCTGGACAATCGCCCACCGGGCCTGGTGCTCGCGCCGTCGTCGGTCATGCGGGCACTCCCACAGGTCACGACCGAGGTCCGGGTGGTGCTTCCCCGTGACCTCTACCTCACCGACTACGGGATCGACACGGAGTTCTCCCGGGACCGGCTGCTGCTGGCGAGGTTCGCCGACGCCGATCGGACCGTCTCGATCTACGAGGTGGACGCCGCGATCCGCCGGGTGGGTGTCAGCCTGGTCTGCGTCTGGAAATCCAACACCCTCGTCGCCGACGCCGCGCCGTACCTGGGCCTGGAGCGGATCGCGTCGCGCAACCCACCCGGTGCGATGTACTGCTACCGCACCACCGCGTCCCCGACCGCTGGCCGCTGACCTGCCGGAACATGTCGTCACCATGGCCAGGACGCGCGCCGCGTCCTGGCCATGGTGTGTCGGCCCCGGCCCAGCGTGTGGGCGCGCCGGTATCGGTGGCGGGCCGCTCATCGTTTCCACCACCGACGGCTGGCCGCTGTGGACCTCAGGAAGCCCACCGCCGTCGGCGCTTCGGGGTCCGCGCCCGGTACCAGCTTCGGGTCCGCTTCCTCCCGGGTGGCCGGTGCGCCGGTCACCCGGGCGGTTTGTCCTTAAGCTGTGTCGATACCCGAGTGACGCCCGCCCGTCGTCTCGCGTTAAGGTCGCAGTCAGTGACTGGGGCCCGAGCAGACAAGTTCGGTCGCCACTTCCTGACAAACTGCGCTGCGGACCTGGGGCACGGCATGTGACCTGCGCGGAAAGGTCGACCGGCGTCGTCCGGTCGGAGGCTACGCGCCATGCCGGCCGACAGCCCCGGGCCGCAACCGCAGTGCCGCCGAGGTTGACGTCGACCACACCACGGGCTCAGCCCGTCATGGAACTCGTAGGGAGCGAACTCGTTTGTTCGGCACGTTGACAGGACGCCTCGGGGTGGCCGCCCAGAGTGCGCTACTGGTACTGGCCTACCTGGTCATGCTCGTCGGTGGCGTATTCGGTTGGATCGGCCTGTTCGCCGTCGCCGGGTTGGCCGCCATCATCGGCGAGTTCGCCGTCGCCCGCTGGTCACCGCCGTCGCAACTGCTGTTGGAGAAGGTGGGCCTGCACTGGTCGTACCGGCAGCTGACCCGCGACCTCGCCGCCGTGTTGCTGGTCGTCGCCGAGGTTCGGCTCAGCGGCGGCGAGCTGACCCTGCTGCTGGTGCTGCCGGCAGCGGTGTGGGTCGTGTCGGTCTTCGCGGGTGCGCTCTCCACCATGATCGATCGTCGTAACCCGCTCTCCGCCATGGTGCGCAACATCGACCTGGGTCCACTGTCCGGCGCCCCCCAACCGCCTGCCTGGGCGGCGGCGGTCGCCGGTGACCGGATGCCGCTGCTCAACCTGCTGCTGGTGCCGGCCGGCGTGGCCGCCGCGGTGCAGCACGATTCGACGCCGTTCTTCGTGGCCGGCGCGGTGGCGGTCGTGGCGACCGGCCTGGTGGGCGCCATCATCGCGCTGACCTGGCTGCGGGGTCGGGGTGCCGGGCAGGGTCCGTTGCTGCCCGCGGTGCAGCGCTGGCTGGACAACTACCGGCCGGAGGTGGCGCTCTACTTCGCCGGCCCGGCCAAGGACGTCTACCAGGCGAACATGTGGCTCGCCCCGACCGAGGCGCTTCAGCAGCGCGCTGTGGTGCTGATGCGCAGCCGCGAGGCGTTCCTGGAACTGGCCGACACCCGGCTGCCGGTGATCTGCGTACCGGCCGGGGTCGACTTCATGAACCTCGACCTCGGCGGCATCCGCGCGGCGCTCTACTCCGCGAACGTCGGCGCGAACATCCACATGCTCCGCGAGCCGGGTACGAAGCACGTCTTCGTCGGGCACGGCGACAGCGACAAGCAGGCCAGCGTCAACCCCTACAGCAAGGTGTACGACGAGGTCTGGGTCGCTGGCCTGGCCGGCCGGGAGCGCTACGCGCGGGCCGGCGTGGGGGTGCTCGACGCGGACATCGTCGAGATCGGCCGGCCGCAGCTCGCCGGGGTGCACACCTTCGGCGCCGAGTCGGTGGACCGGCCGTTCACGGTGCTCTACGCGCCCACCTGGGAGGGTTGGCTCGACGACGACCCGTACCACACCTCGCTGGTGCTGATGGGTGAGCGGATCGTCAAGGGGCTGCTCGCCACGAATCCGCGGGTCCGCCTGATCTACAAGCCGCATCCGCTCACCGGTTCGCGGTCCAAGGCGGCGAAGGGCGTGCACGACCGGATCGTCACGGCGATCCGCGCGGCCGGCGGCAACCCGGACGCGTCCTCGCTGGACGGCACCGCGCACCTGGTGGTCACCGGCCGCACACCGGGTTTGTTCGACTGCTTCAACCAGACCGACCTGCTGGTCAGCGACGTGTCCAGTGTGGTTTCCGACTTCGTGCAGAGCCAGCGGCCGTACGTGGTGGCCAACCCGGCGGGCCTGTCGGAGGACGATTTCCGCCGCGAGTTCCCGACGGCGCGGGCCGCGTACCTGCTCTCGAAGGACTGCGGCGAGCTGGAGAAGATCGTGTCGGTCACCCGGGCCGGTGACGACCCGATGACCGAGGCCCGCCGGGAGCTCAAGACCTACCTGCTCGGCCCGGCCGAGGCGAACCCGATGGACCGGTTCCAGCAGGAGATCGCCAGGCTCTGCCACTGAGCCCCCGTCCCTTCGGCATCGCGCCCGGCCCGACACTGTCGGGCCGGGCGCGTCCGTGTCGGCCAGCAGAGCGGCCACCGGGTCAACCCAGCAGTGCCGCGACCGGTCAGCCCAGCAGGGCGGCCACCGCGTCGGCGGCCGGAAGGTCCGCTGGCAACGCCCGCGACTCCGCCACCGCCGCGACCGGCAGCGGGCCGTACACGTGCGGGAAGAG
Organism: Micromonospora hortensis; assembly: GCF_022230935.1. Lineage (NCBI taxonomy): Bacteria > Bacillati > Actinomycetota > Actinomycetes > Micromonosporales > Micromonosporaceae > Micromonospora > Micromonospora hortensis. The sequence goes on along the minus strand of NZ_JAKKFE010000033.1, from coordinate 76,221 downwards.
CTGCCCGCCGCGCGACGGCTCCCAGCGCAGCGCGTCGCCCAGTCGCTCCTCCTCGACGCTGAGCAGTGTCAACCCGGTCGCCCCGGTGAAGTGCCGCCGCGCCGTCTCGACCACCTGGTCGGCGCCGGAGAGGTGGATGAACCCGTCCTGCCGGTCCACCGCGGAGCCGGTGAAGGCGCCGGCGGCGAGGGCGTCGTCCCATTCGGCGTTCGACAGCAGTTTGTAGATCACCACAGCAGCGTACGGGGCAGTGGTCGGCGCGCCCGCCCGGTTTTCGCCGGTACCGCCGCGCCCGTCGCCTCCCGCCGGGCATGCTCAGGTCACGGGCCGCGGAGGGATGGGCGATGAAGAGCTACGACGATGACTGGACCGACAGCCAGCGCGCGTTGTACGACGAGTGCTACCAGGCCGGCGGCGAGTGGGCCGACGACCCGGACACGTCGTCCGACGACGTGCAGCACGTGATCAACCTGGCCGAGGCGGACGACGACGCCTTCCAGGACGCCGAAATCGACTATCCGGCCCTGGTCGACGCGGTCACCCAGGCCAGCGGGGTCAACGTCACCAGCGTGCCGGCCAGCCACGAGGACCCGGGCTTCCGCGGGTTCACCGACGGCGTCCGGGACGCCACCGCCGACGACACCTTCGGCCTGTAGCGGCCGGCTGCCCGCCCAGCGCGGGTGGGCGGCCTCCCGGTCCGCGCGCACTTCTGCCACCATTCGCAGAACAGCGCTGCGAGGGACGGGGGCACGGGTGCGGATCCTGCTGGTGGAGGACGACCGCCGGGTGGCCGCCGCGCTGTCCTCCGCCCTCACCCGCCGGGGGTACGAGGTCGAGCACGCCGCCACCGTCGCCGCCGCGCTTTCCGCCGCACCCTGTGACCTGGTGCTGCTCGACCTGACCCTGCCCGACGGGGACGGCACTGACCTGTGCCGGGAGCTGCGTCGGCGCAGCAGTCAGCTCGGCATCATCGCGGTGACCGCCCGGGGTGAGGAACGTGACCGGGTGCTGGGTCTGCGCCTGGGCGCTGACGACTACGTGGTCAAGCCGTTCTCGATGGTGGAGTTGCAGGCCCGGATCGAGGCGGTGTTGCGCCGCGCCGCGAACGCGGCGCCCGAGCGGCACCTCATCGAGGCCGGGCCGGTCCGCATCGACGTGGCCGCGCGGACAGTGACCGTCGACGGCCGGGCCGTCACGTTGACCCGCAAGGAGTTCGATGTGCTGCTCTCGCTGGCCCGCCAGCCCGGGGTGGCGGTGCCCCGCGATCGGATCCTGCTCGACGCCTGGGGCACCACCTGGGCCGACCGGCACACCGTCGAGGTGCACGTCGGGTCGCTGCGCGGCAAGCTCGGCGACGCCCGCCTGGTGGAGACCGTGCGCGGCGTCGGCTACCGGCTGCGCGACGCGTGAGGAGCTGACGTGCGCCGTCGCCTGGTGATCAGCTATCTGCTGCTGATGGTCCTCGTCCTCATCGCGTTGGAGACCCCACTGGCCGCCACCATGGCCAGCCGCGAGACCGAACGGGTCCGCGCCGACCGGCTCGCCGACGCCACCCGGTTCGCCTCGCTGGCCGGCCCGGCGCTGCGCGACGGCGGGCCCGGCCCGATCGAGTCGGAGCTGACCAGCTACGACGACCTGTACGCGATCAGCGCCGCGATCGTCGACCGGGACCGGAACATCCCAGTCTCGTCGCCGAGGTGGCAGGCCAGCCCAGGGACCGCGACGGTGCTGGACGTCGCCCTGTCCGGGCAGCAGACCAGCGCCCCCGAGTCGGTCTGGCCCTGGACGACCGACCCGGTGATGGTGGCGGTACCGATAAACGACGGGGGTGAGGTGCTCGGAGCGGTGGTGATCGTGACCCCGGCCGGTCCGATCCGTCGAGCCGTCATCGCGTGGTGGCTGTTGCTCGCCCTGGCCGGTCTGCTCGCCGTGCTGGCCTGCGTGCTCACCGCGTTCGGGCTGGCCGGTTGGGTGCTGCGCCCGGTCACCGAACTGGACGCGGTCACCCACGAGATCGCCGAGGGCGACCGGGGCGCCCGGGTGCAGCACCGGTTGGGACCGCCCGAGCTGCGCCGCCTCGCGGCCAGCTTCAACCACATGGCCGACGTGGTCTCCGACGTGATGGACCGGCAGCGTGCCTTCGTCGCCCACGCCAGCCACCAACTGCGCAACCCGCTCACCGCGCTGCGGCTGCGGGTGGAGGAGTTGGGGCCCAGCCTCACCGACCCGGACGGTCGGTCCGAGCACCGGCTGGCCCTGGAGGAGACCGACCGACTCGCGTTGGTCCTCGACGCGCTGCTCACCCTCGCTCGGGCCGAACGGGAGGAGAACGAGCGCGTCACAGTTGACGCCGCCGCAGTGGCCGCCTCCCGGGTGGCCGCGTGGGCGCCGCTGGCCCGGCACCGGTCGGTCGCGTTGCGGCTGGCCACTACCGACGCCCCGGCGTACGCCCAGACCGTGCCGACCGCCGTCGACCAGGCCCTGGACGCCCTCATCGACAACGCGGTGAAGTTCAGCGGGGCAGGCGGGGCGGTGACGGTGACGGTGGCCAGCCGCGACGGCGGGGTGGCGCTGGAGGTTAGCGACTCCGGCCCCGGCATGACCGAGAGTCAGCTCGGCCAGGCCACCGAGCGGTTCTGGCGGGCCCCGGACGCGCAGAACGTGGACGGCGCTGGGCTCGGTCTGACCATCGCCGCCGTGCTGGTGGACGCCTCGGACGGGCGGCTCACCATGCGCCCGGGGGAGTCGCGGGGGCTGATCGCCGCCCTGTGGTTCCCGACGCCGACCCTTGCGGCGGAGTCGGCGGAGGAGGAACCGGCCGCCGACCTGCGCCCCTCACCGGCACTGTGAGGCCCGGCCGTCACGGTTTGGTGGCGCGGTACCAGGACGCGGCGCCCGGGTGCAGCGACAGCGGCGCGGTGACGATCGCCGAGCGGGGGCTCATCCGGCCCGCCGCCGGATGGGCGGCGGCCAGCTCGGCCCGGCGTTCCATCAGCAGCCGGGTCACCTCCCGGACCAATGGCTCCGGCAGGTCGGCCCGGACGATCAGGTAGTTCGGGTCGGCGACGGTGGTCACCGCGTCCACCCCGTACACCGAGCGGGGGATGTCCCGGGAGACGTAGACCTGGCCGTAGCGCGAGCGCAGCGGCTCGGTCCACTCGCTGAGGTCCACGATCCGGATGGCGCTGGCCTCGGCCAACTCCTCGATGCCCCGGACCGGCAACCCGCCGGAGAAGAAGAACGCGTCGATCCGCCCGGAGCGCAGCGCCGCCACCGAGTCGTCCAGTCCGAGCCGCTCCCGCCGCACCTCGTCACCACCGAGGCGGGCCACCTCCAGCAGCCGGGTCGCGGTGATCTCGGTGCCCGAGCCGGCCGCGCCGACGGAGACTCGCCGGCCGCGCAGGTCGGCGACCGTGCGGACCGGGCCGCCGCTCGTGGTGACCAGGTGCAGTTGGTCGTCGTACACCCGGGCGACGGCGTCGACAGTGGGGCTTCCCGCCGTGCTGGTGGGCAGCACGTCGGCCTGGGTGAAGCCCAGCTCGGCCCCGCCGGAGCCGACGAGTTGAACGTTCTCCGCGGAGGCGGCGGTGATCACCACGCTGGCCCGTACGTCGGGGAGTTCCCGGTTGAGGATGGCCGCCAGGGACTGCCCGAACGCGTAGTAGACAGCTGTGGGGCTACCGGTGGCGATCCGGATCGACGTCGGCTCGGTCGGGGCGTCCCGGCAGCTGGCGACGGCCAGGTTCGCGATCAGCAGCACCGTCGACAGGGCGGCCAGGCCGGCGCGGCGGGACGAGGTACGACTCACGCGGTGCACTGTGCGCCGTCGGGCGGGTGCGCGCAAGCCCGGGTTGGCGAGGTGCCGGACGGTCGGAACCCGCTCAGCAGGCCGCGCGACCTGCCGGCGCCAGGCCCGCGCCCCGCGCCGACGTCGGGGTCACCCCGCGCGTCGTCGTCGTCCCGGGTTCCGCCATCGGGCCGCGCGCCGGCTCCAACGCCGCGCTGCGCAGGATCCGTTGCCGGTCCGGGCCGTCGGCCACGCTGACCAGGAAGCAACCGGTGCCGGGGCGGAGCCGGGCCGGCACGTCGAGCACCGCCGCGCCCCGGATGAGCACCGCGGCCAGCTCCCGGTCGGTGAGCCGGACACCGAGAATGTGCCGGCGGACGTGCCGCCCGGCGGCCAGCAACGCCGAGCGCCAGGCCGCCTCCGCCAGGCGGGTCACCAACCGTCGGCGGGCCGGTGAGGCGCCGGGCAGCGGCCCGCCGAGCAGCTCGCGTCGCCCCTGCCACCAGCCCGCGTCCAACATCCGGGTGTACGCGCCCTGGTGCTCCCGGGGCACCCACAGCCGGTGCAACTCGTAGCGGCGACGCAGGCCGCCGACGGCCACCTCGTGGGTGACCGGGATCTCCAGCCGGTTGAGCAGTTGCCGCATCCGCTGCGCGGCGTCCTCCCTGTTGAACTCCACACCGGCGGTGTGCTCGGCACGGACCGCGTTGGGCCGGGCGGCGGTCGGTGGCGGTGTGCACCGCAGCAGGCAGGCAGCCTCGAACGCGTCGCCCAGTGTCAGCCAGCCCAGCGGGGATGGGGTGGTCGGGGTGTGGGGCCGGTCGAGCACTGCGGGTTCGTGGGTCAACGGAGGCTCCCTTGTCGGAGTCTGGGTTGCCCTACCGTGGCCCCTGCCACGCCGTTACGGAACCGGTCCGGCCCAGCCTTGAGCAAATCTTGCGGCTGCGGTGCCCCTACAGGTCGGTGACCACCAGATCCACCTGCCGCACCCGGCCCGCGGCGGTGGCCTGCTCCAGCACCGTGTGCTTCAACTCCCGCAGGGTGCCCACCAGCTCCGCCGCGGTGCGCGGCCGGGCGCCGGCGACGAGCAGGTCCCGGACCAGACGGCCCTTGGTCGCCTTGTTGAAGTGGCTGACCACCGAGCGGACCAGCACGCCGTCGACCTCCCGTTCGTGCAGAACCCGCACCGTGACAGTGCGTTCGGCCAGCTCGCCGCGCGGCGTCCAGGTGGCGGCGTACGCGCCGGAGCGCAGGTCCAGCACCGGGCCGCGCCCGGCGGCGGCGTCCACAGCGGGCGTCAGCTCCTTGCGCCAGTACGTCGACAGCGCCCCGACGTCGGGCAGGCGGGCGCCGATCGGGCAGCGGTACGGCGGGATCCGGTCGGCCAACCGGACCGCGCCCCACAGCCCGGAGCTGATCAGGATCGACCGGCGGGCCGCCCGTTGCGCGGTGGCCGGCAACGAGGCCAGGTCCAGCGCCTCGTAGAGCACACCGGTGTAGAGCCGCTCGGCCGGTGCGGTGGCCGCTTCCCGCAGTCGGGCGTTGCGCCGCAGCTCGCCCCGCTGGCCCTCGCTGAGGCCGAGTGCCGCTCGCGCGGCCTCCTCGTCCGGCCCGGCGCTCAGCGTCACCAGGGCGTCCAGCACCCGCTCGCGGGCCGGGTTCAGCTCGGGCAGCGAGAGCCGGTCCGGGGCCCAGCGCCGCCCGGTGCCGGCGTCGGCCTTCCCCTCCGAGGGCGGCAACAGGATGAGCATGGGTCTCCTCGACGGGCGAAACGGCGGCGCCCCACGCGCCGGCCCGGCCAGCGTACGACCAGCCCCTACCGCCAGGGCCGCACCGGGGTGTCGGGGTGGTACACGCGATAGCCGCCGACCTCCCGCACCGGCGTGGCGTCGGCCCGGTCGGCGAGCAACCGGCGCAACCGCCGGTCCATCGGCGAGTCGACCTCCACCACGTAGCCCGGTCGCTCGGCCCGCCCCACCTGCCGCCAGTACGGCCGGTAGCGGTTCTGCCCCGGCGACAGGTCCCCGTCGAGCACCCCGCAGACCACCGACTCATCCGTGTTGAAGATCAACCGGTTGCAGGTCCAGTAGTCCCCGTACACCTCGTGGGGTCCGTCGGCGCGCAGCGCGGCGGCCAACTCCCGGGCCTGGCGCTCCTCGGTCCGCGACGGCGCGGTGCCGGTGGTCGCGAACAGCACGGTGATCACCAGGGTGGTCACTGTCAGCGCGGCCAGCACGGCGGCGGACAGCGCGCCGGTGAACCGTCCCAGCACGCTGCTGGTGCCTCGCCAGGCGGTCAGCGCCGCCACCCAGAGCGGCCAGAGCACCGCCGGCAGCGACAGTTGCAGCACCGACAGGTACCGGGCGTTGTCCAGCGGGCTGGTAGCGGCGAGCGGACTGCGCACGTACGACAGCAGTGTCAACGCCGCGCCGGCGATCAGCGCGAGCTGCACTACCGGCCCGACCCGCTCCCCGCGCAGCGCCTCGGCCCCGCGTCCGCTCCGCTCCCCGCGCGGCGCCCCGGCGGCGCGACGGTACGCGAGCACCGCGAGTGCCGCGCCGGCCAGCAGCAGCACCGGGTACAGCACGCCGAACCACTGTTGCCAGCGTCCGCAGCCGTCCACCGGGCAGAGCCCGTGCGCGAGCGGCACCCCCTCCAGCAGGCCGCCCCGGACCCGGTCGGACCACGGCGGCTGCGGCCCGGCCTTGGTGCTGACCTCCCGGAACACCGACAGCGAGTCCTCACCGGGCCCGGCCCGCAGGTTGTCGACGATCATCGGGGCCACGCCGACGACCACCCCCGCCACCAGCAGCAGACCGGACCAGCCGAGCAGCTCCCGCCGCACCGCCCACACCAGTGCCAGCCCGGCCACCGCGAGGTACGGCAGGATCAGCCAGTCCGACCAGACGGACAGCCCGACGAGCAGCCCGAACAGGCCGATCGCGAGCCGTCGGCGGTGGACCGTGCCGACGGCCAACCCCACGGTGATCAGCAGCATCAGCAGCACCGCCGGCTTCACCTCCGGCCGCCCACCGACGACGGTGAGCTGGTCGCGCACCACCCGCTCCGGGCCGAGCGCGAGCAGACCCACCACGAAGGCGGCGAACCACGGGGTGCCGAGCCGGCGGGTCAACCGGTGGATCAGGTAGAGGAAGACCGCGTAGAGCGCGAGCATCGGCAGCCGCAGCACCGGCCAGCTCGGCCCGAACACCGCCACCAGGGGAGCGGCCAGGTACGACTCCAACATCCCCATGTAGTGCTGGCCGTAGAGGAACACCGGGTGTTCCCGGCCCTGCCCGATGTGCAGCGCGGCTAAGCCGAAGGTCGCCTCGTCGCTGTTCGACACCGGCACCGTGAACAGCGTCAGGACCAGCCGGTAGACGACCCCGGCGAGCCCGAACAGCAGCGCGACGAGCGCCGGCCGATCGAGTCGCGGGCGCCATCGCCCACGGTGCTGCTCTGGATGCGACACGACCAACGCCCCCGTCGTCGTCCCGACCGGAGTGTTTCACGTTCAGCCGGGTCACCGAGGCGGATCGGCGCAGCGGGGTGGGGCTGGATCGGCTCCACGGTGGCCGGGCCGCACCGGCGCTGCCGGGGTCGGCTCGCGTGGCCGTGGCTGTCGACGTGTGGCAGGGTTGGCGCGTGCCACCCACTCCCGCCGGCCAACTGGCCGTTCCGAACCTGCACCGGGCTGCGCGGATCGAGGACGCCGTGCACCAGCTCGTCGAGCGCCGGCTGCGGCGCACCGGCTGGCGGGTCAACATCGTCGCGTACACCGGCTACGGCGCGCCGGGTTGGGTGCGGGTGATGTGCCGGGTGCTGCTGGGCCGTCCGGACACCCGCCAGCGGGGTCGGTTGGACAAGGTCCGGGGCTGGCGCAGCTTCACGACGCTGCCGAACAAGCACGTCACGGTGACCATCGAGGCCGGCGGGGTGCGGCACGAGACGCGGGCCGACCGCAGCGGCTTCGTCGACACCCTGGTCGAGGCGGACCTGCCGCCCGGTTGGGGTACGGTCCGGCTCAGTGTCCCGGACGCCGAGCCGGTCGACGCGCCGGTGCGCATCCTCGACCCGGAGGTCAAGTTCGGCATCATCTCCGACATCGACGACACGGTGATGGTGACCGCGCTGCCCCGGCCGCTGCTCGCCGCGTGGAACACGTTCGTGCTCGACGAGCACGCTCGCAACGCGGTGCCCGGCATGGCAGTGCTCTACGAGCGGCTGGTCACCGCGCACCCCGGCGCACCGGTCTTCTACCTCTCCACCGGCGCCTGGAACGTGGCGCCCACGTTGACCCGCTTCCTGTCCCGGCACCTCTACCCGGCCGGGCCGCTCCTGCTCACCGACTGGGGCCCGACCGCCGACCGCTGGTTCCGCAGCGGCATGGAACACAAGCGGGTCACCCTCGCACGGCTGTCCCGGGAGTTCCCCGACGTGCGCTGGCTGCTCGTCGGCGACGACGGTCAGCACGACCAGGAGATCTACCGGGAGTTCGCCGCCGCCCACCCGGAGAACGTCGCAGGCGTGGCGATCCGCCGGCTCTCCCCGACCCAGTCGGTGCTGGCCGGCACCCTGCCCGCCCCGGCCGGCCGCCCGTCGTCGGGTCCGGTCGGGCAGAAGTGGCTGTCCGCGCCGGACGGCGCCGGCCTGTGGCAGCTGCTGCGCGACGCCGGCCTGGTCTGACGGCCGATCAGGACGACGGATTCCCGGCCTTCGGTGCGGTGCCGAGGGACCGGCGAAGCATGGTGACCAGTTCCTCGGCTGCGTGCCGGCTGTCGAAGTCGGGGTCGGCCAGGCACTCCGACACGATCGCGTCGATGGCCCCGTTCACGATGACGGCGGTGGCCTGCGGGTCGACGCTGGGCCGGTAGTCGCCGGCCGCCCGCGCCGCGCTGATCAGACCGGCGACCGCCTCCCGCCGACTGCGCGCGTTCGGCGTGTCATTGATGCCGGTGTCCTCGCTCAACGCCTCCACGATCATCCGGGTGTGGTCCGGGTGGTCCCGCAGGTACGCCACCAGGGACCGGACGTAGGCCTCCACCGCGGACGCACCGGATCGTGCCCCGACTTCGGCGCCGACGTACGCGGTGAGGGATTCCAGGACCGAGGCGTAGGCGGTCCGCACGACCGCGTCCTTGGACGGGAAGTGGTAGAGGACGGCGGCCTTGGAGATGCCGGCCCCCTCCGCGATGCGGGCGAGTGAGGTGCCCCGATAGCCGTGCCGGGCAACCAGATCGATTGTCACGCCGATGAGTTGCGCCCGTCGCGCCTGCTCGGTGATCGTGAGTGGCTTGGCGGCGCGGACCTGGGCTGACGTGGCGTCGTTCGGGTGCACCCGCTTACCGTACCGGCCCCTTCGCCTACCACTCTCTGACCTGACGGTTGTATTTTCTACCATGCGGTTAGTAATCTGACCTCATGGTGACGAAGGTCGTGCGGGGGGTGGGCAGATTCCTGCGAGCGCATCGGCGCGGCCTTCTCCGAGCCGCCGCGGTGCTCGCGGTGATCACGGTGGCGATCGCGTACGCGCTGCGCGACCCCGCACCCGTCGGCTACTTCACGTCGACGCAGTCCCACGATCGTTTCGTCGGTGCGTACCGGGAGGCGATGGCGGACCTGCCCGAGCCCGACCGCACCCTCGACGTCCGGACCGGATACGGCGTCGTACGGCTCTACCACTTCAGCGGCGGCACCGACCCGGCGGCCGCGCCCCTGCTGCTTCTGCCCGGCCGGGCGTCGGCGTCACCGGTCTGGGCGGACAACCTGCCGTCGCTGCTGCGGTCGCGCAACGTCTACACCGTCGACCTGCTCGGTGAGCCGGGCATGAGCATCCAGCAGCGCCCCATCACGGACACGACCGCGCACGCGCAGTGGTTGCACGAGGTCCTGCTGGCGCTGCCCGAGCCGACCATCCACCTGGTCGGCGTGTCGTTCGGCGGTTGGACGGCGATGAACCTCGCCGTGCACCGGCCGCAGAAGGTGGGGAGCGTCGTACTGCTCGATCCGGTCCTGGTCTTCGCTGGTCTGTCGACGGAGGTGGTGCTGCGGTCCATCCCGTTGAGCGTCCGCTGGGCACCCCGATCCTGGCGGGACAGCTTCACCAGTTGGACGGCGAACGGCGCCCCGGTGGAGGACGTACCGGTCGCACGGATGATCGAGGCCGGCATGCAGGCGTACGTGATGAAGCTGTCCGCCCCGACCCGGCCGTCCGAGGACCAGCTCGCGGCGGTCGACGTCCCGGTGCTCGTCCTGATGGCGGGAAAGTCCCGCCTGCACGACGCTGGCGAGGCCGCGAAGCTGGCGAAGCGGTCCCTGACCCACGGCACGGTGAAGACCTACCCGGACGCTTCACACGCCATCAACGGCGAATACCCGAACGAGATAGCCGCCGACATCTCCTCGTTCGTCAATTGAGGGGCGACCCCTCGTCGACGTCGGCGGCATGACCCGGCCAGCTCAGCCCTGCCGCAGGCGAACCGCGCCCAGCGGCGGCTCCTGCAGGGCCGCCGACGCCACCGTCCCGTGCCACGGCCTGTCCTCGCGGTGCACAGCCGCCCCCGAGGCCGGGAGCTCGGCCCGCACATGCGAAACCCCCGGACACCGCTTTCGCGGTGCCCGGGGGTTTCGGCCCTTCGGACTACATGAACGACCGTGAGCCCCAGGTGACGGTGCCGGGGGCGCCGTTGCCCGTGTAGAGGTTCAGGGTGCCGTTGCTCCTGCGACGGACCATCAGGTCCATCTTCCCGTCGTTGTTGACATCGCCGAGGCTGCTCATGTCGAAGTCCCGGCACAAGCCGCAGACCAGGACACGGGGGCCCCACACCGGGGCCCCGCTGGCGGCCGTGTTGGGGTAGACCCACATGTCGCCGGTGCCGGAGTTGCGCATGAACAGGTCCGGCTTGCCGTCGTTGTTGGCGTCCTCGATGTGCACGTTGTCGTATCCACCACAGGAGCCGCAGAGCAGAATCCGGTTGCTCCAGGTGATTGCGCCGCCGGTCGGGCCGTTGCCCAGGTACGCGTACATGTCCCCGGTGCTGTTCTCCCGAATGAACAGGTCGGTCTTGCCGTCGCGATTCACATCGGCCAGGTCGGACGTGCCGAAGTTGACGCACTTGCCACAGACCAGCTGGCGGGTGGCCCAGACCGGGTCGCCGTTGGCGACCGTGTTCGGGTAGACGTACATGTCGCCGGTGCTGATCTGGCGCATGAAGAGGTCCAGCTTGCCGTCGTTGTTGGCATCGGCGATGTTGAACGAGTCGTAGCCTCCGCACTTGCCGCAGACCACCACGCCGGCATCGAACGTGAGCGTGTTGTCCAGGTTCGTTCCGCGGCGCAGCAGCACGTCGCCGTTGCTCTGCCTGATCAACATGTCGCTCCGGCCGTCACCGGTGACGTCGCGGACGTTGGGTGCGAGGAGCGTCTGGGCGTAGTTGCCCGGTGCGGTGGCCTCGGCCGGGTTCAACGCGCGGTCCCAGTGCTGCACGTTGCTGACCTGCCCCGAGTAGTACGAACTCGGTGCGCCCCTGTAGCGGTAGTGGCCGATGACGAACCGGCCGGTGCTCGGCCAGGACACGGCGGCGGCGGCGTGCTGTGCCGTGCCGGCGAGGTTGTTGTTGACGTAGAGAGCCATCGTGCTCGTGGTGGCGTTGTAGGTGGCCACCAGGTGCGTCCACACCCCGAGCTGCGCGTTCGGTGCGCTGATGGCCTGGTCGTACGACCAGGCGTCGCTGTCGGATCGGGCCATCCCGAAGCGCCAGGTGTTGTCGCTCTGCTCCTGCCAGAGGATGAACCGAGCGGAGCGCGTTCCCTCCTCGGAGAGGATGATCTTGCCGGCGGTGGTGGGCTTCACCCAGGCGGCGACGCTGAACGACTTGGTGGTGTCGATCAGTACCGGACTGTTGGCGCTGACCAGGCTGCCGGTGCCGTTGGCGTCCACGCCCGTGCCGGTGGCATCGGTGTTGAGCCGCAGGTCCGGGCTGAAGAGGTCACCCTCGTGCCAGTACGCGTTGCCGGTGCCGGTGAGGGTGCTGCCGCCGGAGGTGTCGGCCGCGGTCGCCGCTGTCGCTCCGGCCGCGCCGTCGTTGAGCGCCCAGGTGTGCTTGGCGGTGACCAGGCCCTGCGCCTGCTGGGTGGCGATGGCGGGCGTGCCGCCGAGGCCGGTCACCAGGTACGCCGTGGTCAGGCCGTTGGCGCCGATGGTCCACAGGTCGGGGGTGTCGTCGGAGTTGACGTCGGCGGCCCGCAGGCTCAGTGCGGCGCTGCGGTTCCAGTTGGTCGAGAGCGTGTACGGCGTGTAGGTGAGCTGCTCGGTGTCCTGGTTGTAGGCCAGGTTCGTCCAGAGGTGCAGGGCCCCGGTGCCGCTGTTCCACAGGAACATCGAGGTGCTGCCGTTGACCTGGGCGGTGGAGATGGTCCAGTTGTTCCAGTCCACCCCGCCCGTCGGCGTCGGCGTCTGGGTGCTGGCGCTGTAGTAGTAGAGGCCGGGCGCGGAGGACACCGGGTAGTAGTTGAGGTAGTAACCGTTGGCGGCGTCGCCGCTGGTGCCGATCAGGTCCGGCAGGGTGGATCCGGTGGCACGGGAGTCGCCGGCGTTGGCCAGCTGCAGCGGCGCGTTGCCGTTGCCGTCGAGCAGCAGGTCACCGAGGACGCTGACTTGGTTGTTGTACGGCTGGATGACCGAGCCGTCGCCACTGCCCCGCAGGATGGTTCCGTTGCCGGCGTTGGTGCCCGCCGTGTAGTAGACGAGAACGTCCTGCAGGCCGGACCCGAAGAAGTGACCGGAGAGCACCTGGCCTCCGTTGAAGTCGGACGGGTCCTCGTTGCCGGTGACCCCGTTGCCCCGCGCCCCAATGTCGTTCACAGTGGTGCGCACCGCGCCGCTGTTCATGCCGGTGCCGAGCCAGAGGCCGGAGGGCAGCCCGTTGCGGGCGCCGACGGTCAACAGGTCGGCGACACCGTCACCGGTGAGGTCCGCGTCGGCAGTCGTGGCGGCGGGGTCCGCGTTGAAGGTGATGGTGGCGGTCTCGCCGAAGTTGCCACCGGCCGAGAGGCTGGTCACCGCGAGCGTGTTGGTGAACCGGGTCGGCGTCGTGAGGACGGTGGCAGCGCCGGCCGCGGCGGAGACGGTGACCGGGGGCAGGCCGTTGAGCTGGTAGCTGTAGCTGGTCGGCTGGGTGCCGGTGCTGGGCGGCGTGATGGCGAAGCTGACCTCTTGGCCGATCTTCGACTCGCCCTGCGGCTGGCTGATCTCTGGCGCGCCGGTCCGGGTGGGGTCGAAGGTGAAGTTACAGGTCGCCGACCAGTCGCTGGCGCTCCGGAAGTCGGTCGCCTGGACCTTCCAGGAGAAGTTGGTGATCGTGCCACCGGCGGCGGCGCGCAGCGTGGCGGACGGCACGATCAGCACGCCGGTGCTGCCGGAGGAGTAGGTGAGCAGGTTCGGGTTGGACGACGCCAGGGCGGTCTGCGAGGCGTCGGCGGTCTTCCAGAGCTTGAAGCTCACCCCGAGAGTGCCGCCGTTGGGGTCGGACACCGGAGCGTAGAGGTAGACCGGGTTGTCGCCGACGGTCGACCCACCGGCGCAGGCGGTCCGCGGCGAGGTGGTCATACCGGCCGGCTTGTTCGGCTTGTGGTTGTAGAGGATCTCCAGCGTGGGGCTGGTCTGGAGGAACTCCTTCCAGCTCTGTGCGTCACTGCCCTCGTTGTCGCCGACCAGCCGCAGGGTCCGGGCGGCTGTCCGGTTGCTCGCCAGGTCGGTAGTGATCTGGCTGGTGATGTCGAAGGCAACGCCGGCCGCGGCGCAGCCGCTGTAGCCGTGGGCGAAACTCGCCGACGCCGCGAGCCGGGTGTTGCTCTGCGTCTCCCAGTAGTTCCAGGTGGCGTTGGACTTGGTGAGCACCGTGTTCGGGGCGTAGACGTTCACCCGCTTGGCCGTGCAGGACCACGAGCGGGTGTTGGTGATCTTGAAGATGGCCGAGCTGATTTCGGCACCCTTCAGGGCGCTGTAGGGCACCGGGAAGTTGATCAGCGTGTTCGAGCGCTGCTCACCGGAGTTACCCACCTGCATCCGACCGATCGGGTCGGGGGTGTTGTTCCAGTAGTTGGTGGACTGGTGCTGGTAGGAGATGCTGGCCCAGCCGGACATCCGCGGGCCGGTGGCGCTCCAGTTGAAGCTGGGGTCGATGTAGACCGGGTAGACGGTCGCGGCGTCGGTGAGCAGCTTGCGGTCGGGCTTGAGACCAAGCTTGCCGGGGGCGATGGAGACCCCGATGGCGGCGGTGCGCGCCACCCGGCCGGGAGCAGCGCTCGTCGACGCGGCGCCGCTGCGGGCGGTCGGTCCGTTGGTGCCCGACGCCGAGGAGTCCCACATGAGCGGCGCCGGTGCGGTGATGACCGCGTCGCCAGCCCGGTTCTGCCCGCTGATGTTTCCTGCCGAGTCGGCACCGAGGGTGAAGCCCTTGGTGGCGGTGGCCAGCTCGAGCGTCGCCAGCTTCGGGTTCGCTGCGGCCTTCGCGTCCTTGACCACGAAGACGTGCGAGAAGCCGCCCTGGGCGTTGACGGTCGCGGTCAGGTCCACACCGGGCAGTACGTTGGCGTAGGTGGCCGTCGGCCCGGCAAGCGTGGGCACGGGCAGGGCCACGGGCGCCGTCAGGGTGAGCGAGCGGTCCCCGCTGACCAGGTGTGCCATCGGTCCGGTGCCACCACTGGAGAGCGTGATGTCATGCGTGGTGGTGGTCGCCGTGATGGCACCGTCGGCCCGTCGGACCAGGGTGGGGTCCAGCGCCTTCCAGGTGTCCCCGACACGCTTGCGGGCCGGCATGGCGCTCTGGCTGAGCAGGAGCCGTCCGTCTGGGCGGGCGGTCAGGGTCTCCGTCGAGGTGCCGGCGGCGGTCGCCTCGACCTGCTTGCCGGTCCGCTTGGCGTGGGCCAGCGCCGCGTCCACCCCGAGCGGTCCGGCCGGTTCAGCGGCGGATTTCGGCTTCGCCGGAGCAGCAGCGGCGGCTGGCAGGGTGAGGGGCACTGCGGCCGCGGCGATGGCGACAGCGGCCACCGCAACCGACGCGACGGCGCGTAGGCGCAGTCGTCTCTTGATCATATGTAGTTCTCCCCGTTAGTGACGTGAACGCGAGGGCGCGTCCGACCGAGCGGCCACAGTGAAGCAGTCACGCCGGCCTACGGGGAACGTCTCCGGTCACTAAATGCTGTCCTTTTAGCACTCAGTGAGACGGTTTTGATGGCATCGGAAGCCAATCATCGTTATGACTCCGTGACCTTCTTGGGTGATCAAACATGAAACATTGTTCGCGCCACGGGGGTGCGTGATCGATCACTCTGCGTGGCCCCCATCCCGTCTCGTAGAGCTGAGGTACGCATGGCCGTCCACGGGGGATTACGCCTGCTCACACGTCCCAGACGTCTGGTCGCGGTTGTCGCGGCCGCGTCGCTCGCCGCCAGTCTCCTGTCGGGCGCGCCCGCCCTGGCGAAGCCGAAGGAACCGGAGCTGGCGAAGGCGCCGGCGACGTCGCCGGGACAGTCGGTCAAGGGTGTGAAGCCGCTGCCGACCAAGTTCGTGACGCCGCCGGACGACGCCAAGTCGACGTTCACGCCGACGCGGACGGCGTGGCCGAAGGCCGCCTCGGCGCGGGTGGAACTGGAGGCGGTTCCCGCCGGTGCGCGGGCCGCGTCGCCGGCGCGGGTACGTGCCGCCGGTACACCGGTGTGGGCCGAGTCGGTGGCGGCGAAGGCCGGTGAGTCGGTCGGTGCGCGGCGCCTGGACGTGAAGGTGGCCGACCGCAAGGCCGCCGAGGCCGCTGGGGTGGATGGCGTGCTGCTGTCGGTGTCTCCGGACGCTGGCTCCGGCTCGGTACGGGTTGGTGTGGACTACGCGGGGTTCGCCGAGGCGTTCGGCGGTAACTACGGGTCGCGGTTGCGGTTGGTCCGGTTGCCGGCGTGTGCGCTGACGACGCCGACGCGCAGCGAGTGTCGGACGGGTCAGCCGTTGGCCTCGACGAACGACGCCGGGGCGAGGTCGGTGTCTGCCGAGGTGCCGCTGGCGGCGGATGCGGGCGCTCGGGCGGCCGGCGGCGTGACCGTGCTGGCGGCGGTTGCCGCGGCTGCTGAGGAGGGCGGCAAGGGTGGCACGTACGCGGCCACGGACTTGAAGCCGTCGGGATCGTGGACCGGTGGTGGGAGTACGGGTTCGTTCACGTATTCGTATCCGGTGACGGTGCCGCCGGCGGCGTCGGATCTGGTGCCGACGGTGGCGTTGTCGTATGACTCGGGCAGCGTGGATGGGCAGACCGCGTCGACGAACGCGCAGGCGTCGTGGGTGGGTGACGGTTGGTCCACGCCGCGCTCGTACGTGGAGCAGACGTTCGCGTCCTGCATGGACGAGCCGGGTGGCAGCGCGTCGCCGGTGAAGACCCCGGACCGCTGTTACGACGGCCCGTTGTTGACGTTGTCGTTGAATGGTTCCTCGACGGCGTTGGTGTGGGATGCCGCGAAGAAGGTGTGGAAGCCGGAGTCGGACAACGGTGAGGTCGTCACGCACGTCGAGAACGCGAACAACGGTTCGGGGACGTACAACACCGACTACTGGCGGGTGACTCTGCGCGACGGCACCAGTTACGAGTTCGGTCGTAACCGGTTGCCGGGGTGGGCCTCAGGTAAGGCGGAGACGAAGTCGGTGGACCACTCGCCGGTGTATTCACCGCACTCGGGCGACCCGTGCTACAACTCGGCGGGGTTCTCGTCGTCGGTGTGCACGATGGCGTACCGGTGGAACCTTGACTACGTCACTGACACCAACGGCAACGCGATGGCGTACTACTACAACCAGGCCACCAACTTCTACGGCCGTAACAAGGGCGCGACGGATGTGTCCTACATCCGCGACAGCAACCTGGCGCGCATCGACTACGGGTTCACCGACGGTGGCGCGTACGGCACGGTGGCGAACCAGATCGTCTTCAACACCGGTGACCGGTGCCTGTCGGGGACGTGTCAGCCGTTGAATGCGGCGAACAAGGCGAACTGGCCGGACGTGCCGTTCGACTTGATCTGCGCCTCGGGGGCCGACTGTGACGACTGGAGCCCGTCGTTCTTCTCCACCGTCCGGTTGACGTCGATCGAGGCGAGGCAGTACAACACGGCGACCTCGACCTACGAGAAGGTCGACTCGTACGCCCTGTCACACAGCATGCCGGCCACCGGTGACGGCACGTCGCCGACGTTGTGGCTGACCGGGGTCGTCCGTACCGGTCATGACACCAGCGCGGGTGGGTCGACGGCGGCGATCACGTTGCCGTCGGTGTCGTTCACCGGCATCAAGTTGCCCAACCGGGTCGACACCGCCGGTGGGTTGCCGTCGTTCTACCGGCAGCGCATCGCGACGATCACCACCGAAACCGGATCGGTGATCAGTCCCAGCTACGAGTTGCCGGTGCCGTGCACCGCCCCGGTCACCACCGACCCGGCGGCGAACACGAAGTCCTGCTACCCGGTGTACTGGACCCCGGACGGGTACACGGACCCGTTCAAGGACTGGTTCAACAAGTACGCCGTCACCCGGGTCACCTCCACCGACCCGACCGGCGGCGCCGCTGCCCTGTCGACCAGCTACAAGTACCTCGGCGGGGCGGCCTGGCACTTCGACGAGAACGAGGTCGTCAAGACCAAGTACCGCAGCTACGGGCAGTTCCGCGGCTACGCGAAGGTGCAAACCTTCACCGGCGACGGCGTCAACGACCGCCGTACCCAAGCCGAAACCGCCTACTACCGCGGCATGTCGAAGAACAACAACACGACAGTGGTCAACCTGACCGACTCCGCCGGTGGCCTGCACGAGGACATCGACGAACTCGCCGGCAAGGAACTGGAAACCACCCAGTACCTCGGCGAGAACGGCCGCGTCGACTCCTCCACCATCACCTCGTACTGGGTGTCCGGGGCGACCGCGACGCGTTCCCGCACCGGCTTGCCGGCGTTGACGGCGCAGTGGGTCGCCCCCATCAAGACCTACACCCGTCAGGCCGTCACGAGCAGCGGATCGGTGACGTGGCGCAACACCGGAACGGACAGCAGCTACGACGCGAACACCGCCAGCGCCACCTTCGGTGAACTGAAGAACACCTACACCTACACGGTGCCGGTCGACGCGGCGTACAACCAGTGCACCACCTACACCTACGCCCCGGCCAACACCACCAAGAACCTCGCCGGGCTGGTCAGCCAGACCGAAACCGTCTCCGTGGCCTGCGGCGGGTTCACCCAGGGCAGCCCCGCCTCGGTGCCCGGCAGCGTCAACACCCTCACCGCCCCGGGCAGCGTCAACCGACCCGCCCAGGTGGTGAAGGCCGAACGCAGCTTCTACGACGTGACGGACTTCTCCACCACGTTCCCGCAGGCGGCGGCCCCGTCCAAGGGCAACGTCACGATGACCCAGGTCGCCAAGGACTACACCGGCGGGGCGTACGCCTGGCAGACCACCGGACGGTCGACCTACGACAGCTACGGCCGGGTCACCGACTCGTACGACGCCAAGGGCAACAAGACCACCAGCGGCTACACCATGAACGCCGTCAAACTGGTCACCGCGACCTCCAGCACCAACGCCGCGGGACACGGTGGGTCCGTCACGCTCGACACGAAGCGCGGCATCCCGCTGGTCAGCACCGACGCCAACGGCATCGTCACCACCCAGCACTACGACGCGCTCGGCCGCGCCACGTCGGTGTGGTTGAACTCGCGCGCCACCAGCGTCGCGGCGAACCACAAGTTCGCCTACACCGTGTCGAAGACGGGCGTGTCGGCTACCACCACGCAGACGCTGAACAACTCCAACGGCTATCAGACGTCCGTTGCGATCTACGACGCGTTGCTGCGCACGCGGCAGACCCAGTCGATCACCCCGGCGGGTGGCCGCATGATCACGGACACGTTCTACGACACCCGTGGTGGGACTCGCGCGTCGTACAACGGCTGGTGGGATGACGGGTCGTTGCCGACCGTCAGCACTCCGGTATCGGCTGCGAACCTGGGCAAGCAGGTGCCGAACCAGACCCTCACCACCTACGACGGCCTGGGCAGGGCGGTCGTCGTCACCAACGCGAAGAACGGCGTGACCGTCTCGACGACGACCACCGTGTACGCCGGTGACCGCACGACCGTTGTTCCGCCTACCGGCGGGGTCGTCTCCGCCACCCTCACCGACCCCATCGGTCGCAAGAAGGAACTGCACGAGTACAGCGCTCGTCCGACGGTGACGACGCCGGCGGACACGTTCACCGGGATGTTCACCGTCACCGGTGGTACCGCGACGGTCAGCAAGTACGGCTACGACGAGCACGGCAACCAGTCGACGCTCACCGATGCCAGCAACAACGTGTGGACCTCGACCTACAACCTGCTCGGCCAGGTCGTGAGCAGGGTCGACCCGGATGCCGGCACCAGCAGCATGAGCTACGACGCCAACGGCAACCTCGAGCAGTCCACCGACGGGCGCGGTAAGACCCTGTCGTTCACCTACGACTCCCTCGACCGCAAGATCGGCGAGTTCGCGGCGACGGTGGCGAACCAGTCGACGGCGAACCGGCGGGCGACCTGGGTGTACGACAACAGCAACAGCGTCGCGGGGGTCACCAACGCGCTAGGGAAGCTGACCACCACGACCGCCTACCGTGATGGGCAGGCGTACGTCACCCAGCAGAAGGCGTTCAACGTCTTCGGCAGCTCTCTCGGCACGACGGTCACCGTCCCGGACACCGAGGGCGCGCTCGGTGGGTCGTACGTGTTCGGGCACACCTACTCCTCAGTGCTGGGTCTGCCCCTGACGGACACCTACCCGTCCAAGGGCGGCCTGCCCTCGGAGACCGTTCTGCACGGCTACACCGGTGTGCTGGACCTGCCCACCACGCTCGCCGGTCTCGCCGGATACAGCCAGAGCGTCAGCTACGACGCCTACAGCCGGGTCGACCAGCAGAAGATCGGCTCGGCGAGCAGCCATGCCTTCGTCACCAACACGTACGACCCGCACACCGCCCGGTTGACCAACCAACTCGTCACCCGCTCCACGACGACCCCGACGACTGTGGATGAGCAGGAGTACAGGTACGACCTGGTCGGGAACATCACCCGCAAGATCAGCAAGCGGTTGGGCGCCACCACCCCGGCGGAGACGCAGTGCTACGGCTACGACGGCCTGGCCAGGCTCACCGAAGCGTGGACCGGCACCGACGCCTGCGCCACCACACCCACCGACACCAACAAGTCAATGGTCGGCAACACCATCGGCGCCGGTAGCGCCTACTGGACCAGCTGGCAGATCGACCTCATCGGCAACCGCACCAAGCAGGTCGAGCACAACCTGACCGGCGGCACCGACACGACCACCACCTACGCCTACAACGGCAACGGTCAGAACAAGCCGCACACCCTGACCTCCACCACCAAGACCGGTGGGTCTACCGGCACCACGTCGTACACCTACGACAACGCCGGTAACACCACCGGCCGCAACGCCGCCCAGGGGAACCAAACCCTCACCTGGGACGACGCCGGCAAGCTCGGCACGGTCACCGGAGGCACCAGCGGCAACAACTCCTTCATCTACGACGCCGACGGCAACCTTCTGTTGCAGAAGGAACCCGGCAAGAACACGCTCTACCTGCCCGGACAGCAACTCACCCTCAACACCGCCAGCAGCGTTGTCACCGGCAGCCGCTACTACGCCCTTCCCGGCGGCGGCACCTGCATCCGCACCGGCAGCACCGCTTACACCTTCGCCATCGCCGACCACCAGGGAACGCCGACCCTCTATCTCGACAGCACCGCCCAGAACCCGACGTGGCGGCAGTACACCCCCTACGGCGGACAACGCGGCGCCGCTATCACAGGGCCCGACAACCACGGCTTCCTCAACAAGCCGATGAGCCCCACCGGTCTTACCATCGTCGGCGCACGCTCCTACGACCCGACCATCGGCAAGTTCGTTTCGGTGGACCCGCTGCAGGACGCTCAGCAGCCCCAGCAGTGGAACGGCTACTCGTACGCCAACAACACACCGGTCACGTTGAGCGACCCGACGGGACTCATCCCCGAGGACTGCCGGCACTTCGACTGCTACGGCTACGATCCGCGGCCGCTTAAGAAGGGCGACGGACGCGGCGCCGGTGGCTGCCCCGGCGGCTGCGGCACGAAGAAGAACGTGAGCTGGGGCAAAAAGCACCACAGGTCATCGACGAAGGCGAAGTACGTACCGCCCGCGAGGAGGACACCGCCGCCGACGAAGCCAACCACCCGGTCCGGTCCTGGCGTGGATCCAAGCGCTACGTCCTCTCAGGTGTGTGTCTTCAATCGGTGTACGGGTTGGCAAGCGGGCAACTGGTGCCTGGACTGCGCGTTGATGGAGGCCGGGCGCCGGCTTCAGCGCGTTGAAGACCGGGCACTCGACGGTCTTTACGGTGAGGCAGGATACTGCCTAGTTCTTTGCGCCCAAGTCCAGGTGAACAGTACGGGGGCCTATCTGAACCTCGGCGGCCATGGTTGCTGCAAGGTGGGCGGGGCAATCGGAATCACAACCGCTCCACCGGAAGAGCAACAAACCGATGATGCCAACTTCCTCGGCGTGCCCGTAAAACCCACTTCGTATGGGGCTTGTGTCGTCTACTATGCTGGCCCATGTTATGTGGGGGGTGAGCGCAATGGTTCCGTGGAAGGGCATCGCAGTTACTGGCATGGCGGTGGCATCGGATTCGGTGGAGGCATCGGATACTTTAGCGGCGGAACCGCCTGGAGTAAGAAAATTATTGGCTGGTAATTCCTTCTACCTCGAGAGTGTCTAATCGTGAACTCTGGCAACTCCGCTCAGGACCTGGTATGCAGCGTATTTGTCGTACTGTCCAGTGCTTTTCTGATCTGGGTTGCAAGGCGCTCCATGCGGCGTGAGGGGGTTTCATCGCCCTCCCGTTGGGATCCCCTGGCACAGATCAAGAGATACCCGCGTTACTCGATTCTCATCTTGGCCTTCCTGCTCCTGGCTGGCCTGGTAGCTGCGGTTCAATCTTTGATATCCAGCGTTAGGGGTGCGGATTAGGTTAGAAAAAGCTTCGGGTGCGGCGATTACGCCGCACCCGAAGCTTTCGTCAGCCTTGTCCTAGTTTTCGCGCTTTATCGGCGCCTGGACACTTACTTATGCCGGTGTGGTCGCGGACCGCAGCCAGACGACGCCCAGGGGTGGCACCTGAAGGGCGGCCGAGGCGACCATCCCGTGCCACGGCACGTCCTCGGCGTGCACCGCACCCATGTTGCCCACCCCGGAACCGCCGTAGTGGTGCGCGTCGGTGTTGAGCACCTCCTGCCACGTCCCGCCGGCGGGCAATCCGACCCGGTAGTCGTGCAGTGGCTGGGCGGAGAAGTTCGCCACGCACACCAGCGTCGAGCCGTCCGGGGCGATCCGGACGAACGACACGGTGTTGTTGGCGACGTCGTCGCCGGCGATCCAGCGGAACCCGGCCGGCTCGGTGTCCTGTGCCCAGAGCGCCGGAGTGTCCCGGTAGACCCGGTTGAGGTCACCGACGAGTCGTTGCACGCCGGCGCGGGCCGGGTCGTGCAGCAGGTACCAGTCGAGGCCGCGTTCCTCGCTCCACTCCCGGTCGTCGGCCAGTTCGGAGCCCATGAAGAGCAGTTGCTTGCCGGGGTGCGCCCACATGTACGCCAGCAGCGCCCGTACGTTCGCCAGCCGCTGCCAGGTGTCGCCGGGCATCTTGCCGGCCAGTGAGCCCTTGCCGTGGACGACCTCGTCGTGGCTGATGGGCAGCACGTAGTTCTCGCTCCAGGCGTACGCCAGGGAGAAGGTGAGCTGGTGGTGGTGGTGCTGGCGGTAGATCGGGTCCTTCGAGGTGTAGAGCAGGGTGTCGTGCATCCAGCCCATGTTCCACTTGAACCCGAAGCCCAGCCCGCCGTCGGCGGTGGGGCGGGTGACCCCCGGCCAGGCCGTCGACTCCTCGGCGATCATGACGACGCCGGCGTGGTGCTTGTAGACGGTCGCGTTCACCTCCTGCATGAGCGCGATGGCCTCCAGGTTCTCCCGGCCGCCGTACTTGTTCGGGGCCCACTCGCCGTGGTTGCGGGAGTAGTCCAGGTAGAGCATCGAAGCGACCGCGTCGACCCGCAGCCCGTCGACGTGGAACTGGTCGCACCAGTAGAGCGCGTTGGCGACCAGGAAGTTGCGGACCTCGTTGCGGCCGAAGTCGAAGACGTAGGTGCCCCAGTCGGGGTGCTCGCCGCGCCGCGGGTCGGGGTGCTCGTAGAGCGGTGTGCCGTCGAAGCGCGCGAGGGCCCACTCGTCCTTCGGGAAGTGCGCGGGCACCCAGTCCAGGAGTACGCCGATGCCGGCGGCGTGCAGCCGGTCGACGAGGTGGCGGAACTCGTCCGGGTCGCCGAACCGGGAGGTCGGCGCGTAGTAGCCGGTCACCTGGTAGCCCCAGGAGCCGCCGAACGGGTGCTCCATCACCGGCAGGAACTCCACGTGCGTGAAGCCCAGTTCGGTGACGTAGGCGGTGAGTTGTTCGGCCAGTTCGCGGTAGCCCAGGCCGGGCCGCCACGAGCCGAGGTGCACCTCGTAGACGCTCATCGGTTCCTGGTGCGGCTGTCGTTCGGCACGCCGGGCCAGCCAGTCCGCGTCGTCCCACCGGTACGTCGAGTGGTGCACCACCGAGGCGGTGGCCGGGGGCACCTCGGCGTACGCCGCGAGGGGGTCGGCCTTGTCCCGCCACTGCCCGTCGGCGCCCAGCACCCGGTACTTGTAGCGGGCCCCGGCCCGGGCGTTGGGGACGA
Source organism: Micromonospora hortensis (assembly GCF_022230935.1). Classification (NCBI taxonomy): domain Bacteria; kingdom Bacillati; phylum Actinomycetota; class Actinomycetes; order Micromonosporales; family Micromonosporaceae; genus Micromonospora; species Micromonospora hortensis. The sequence continues at coordinate 52,601 of NZ_JAKKFE010000033.1, read as the reverse complement.
ACAGCTCCCACACCCCGCTGGAGCCGAGCGACCGCATCGGCCAGCCGTCGTCGGGGCCCCAGCCGGTGAAGTCGCCGATCACCCGAACCCCGCGGGCGTTGGGCGCCCAGACGCTGAACGCCACGCCCTCGTCGAAGACCCGGGCGCCGAGCGCCTCCCACAGCCGCTCGTGCCGGCCCTCGCGGATCAGGTGCAGGTCCAGCTCACCGAGGGTTGGCGGGTAGCGGTACGGGTCGTCGTGGGCGGTGCCGTCGACCTCCACCCGGTAGTCGAGCACTGTGCCGTCGACCTGCGCCTCGAAGACGCCCACGTCGTGCACCCGCTTCATCGGGTGCCGCTCGTCGCCGACGAGCAGCGCGACGTCGCCAGCACCACGGCGCATCGTGCGGATCGTCGTCGAGCCGTCGGCGGGGTGCGCGCCGAGCAGCGCGTGCGGGTCGTGCGTCGCGCCGGAGATCAGCTGGTCCATCGGGCGTCCTTCGGAGCGGCGTCGGTCGGTACGGGGGCGGACGGGCGGGTGGCCGCTCGCCGCGGTGGGGTCGGAACCGGGCCCGACCGGCGGGGCGGAGTCGGAACGGGAGCTGTCGACGCAGGAGGCGCCGGAGCAGGAGCTGTCGGCGCAGGAGGCGCCGGCGCAGGAGGTGTCGGCGCAGGAGGTGTCGGGACGGGGGCTGTCGGTGCGGTGCCACCGGACAGGTCGTCCGGCACGTCGGCGACGGTGAGGTCGGCCGGCTCGATGCCCGCCGGCTGCGGCTCGGTCGGCGGGGCCGGGCGACGCACCGTCAACACGTGGGCGGGTTGCAGGTACGGGTCGAGCCGTACCGCGTTGCGCTGACCCCAGTCGTAGCTGGTGCCGGTCAGCTCGTCGTAAACGGTGAACCGTTCGTGCCAGTCGAAGCCCAGCGCCGGCATGTCGAGGGTGGTGTTGCCCCACTGCACCTCGCGCGAGTCGAACGAGCAGATCACGAGGACCGTGTTGCCGGTCTCCGGATCGTGCTTCGACCAGCAGAGCAACGCCGGATTGTCGATCTCGTGGAAGACCAGGTTGCGGAGCTGGTGCAGGGCCGGGTTGTCTCGGCGTACCCGGTTGAGGGTGGCCAGGAACGGTGCCAGCGAGCGGCCCTGCGCCTCGGCGCCGGCCCAGTCCCTCGGCCGCAGCTGGTACTTCTCGTTGTCCAGGTATTCCTCCGCGCCCGGTCGAGCCACGTGCTCGAACAGCTCGTAGCCCGCGTACAGGCCCCAGGAGGGGGAGAGCAGCGCGGCCAGCACCGCCCGGATCTTGAACATCGGCGGGCCGCCGTGCTGCAACGACTCGTGCAGGATGTCAGGGGTGTTCGGCCAGAAGTTCGGCCGCATGTAGTCGGCCGCCTCGATCAGCTCCTCGCAGTACGCCCGCATCTCGGCCGCCGTCGTGCGCCAGGTGAAATAGGTGTACGACTGCGTGAAACCGATCTTGCCGAGGCCGTGCATGATGGCCGGCCGGGTGAACGCCTCGGCCAGGAACAGCACGTCCGGGTCGACGGCCTTCACCTCGGCGATCAGCCAGTGCCAGAAGTCGAACGGCTTGGTGTGCGGGTTGTCCACCCGGAAGATCCGGATGCCCTCGCCGACCCAGTGCAGCACCACCCGCAGCACCTCGGCCCGGATGCCCTCCGGGTCGTTGTCGAAGTTGACCGGGTAGATGTCCTGGTACTTCTTCGGCGGGTTCTCCGCGTACGCGATGCTGCCGTCGGCCCGGGTGGTGAACCACTCCGGGTGCTCGGTGACCCAGGGGTGGTCCGGCGCGCACTGCAACGCCAGGTCCATCGCCACTTCCAGGCCCTGTGCCGCCGCCGCCTGGATGAAGGCCCGGAAGTCCGCCGGCGTACCCAGATCGGGGTGGATCGTGTCGTGGCCGCCCTCGGCGGCGCCGATCGCCCACGGTGAGCCCACGTCGGTCGGCCCGGCGGTGAGCGCGTTGTTGGGGCCCTTGCGGTTGACCCGGCCGATCGGGTGGATCGGCGGCAGGTAGAGCACGTCGAAGCCCATCGCGGCCACCCCTGGCAGCCGCTCGGTGGAGGTCGCGAAGGTGCCGGATCGGCCGCCCGCCGCTCCCTCTGAGCGGGGGAAGAACTCGTACCAGGCCGAGTAGAGCGCGCGCTTGCGGTCAACCCAGATCGAGTACGTGTCACCGGCGGTGACCAACTCCCGGACGGGGTGCTCCCAGAGCAGGTCGGCCAGCGCCAGCGCCGGGCCGACCCGCTGCGCCAGCGGCAGGTCGGTGTCGACCAGCGCGGTGAGCGCGTCGGCGACCCGGGGCCGGTCGGCGGTCGGCACGAGGCCCCGGGCGGCGGCGAGCACCCGCGCGCCCTCGGCCAGGTCGTTGGCCAGGTCCTCCGGCCCCTGCCCGGCGGCGATCTTCTTGGTCACCGCGTTCTGCCAGGTCAGGTACGGGTCCTGGAACGCCTCGACGGAGAAGGTCCACGAGCCGACGGCGTCCGGTGCGATGGTGGCGTGCCAGCGGTCCTGGCCGGGCTCGCCGGGGCGCATCCGGGTGAACGGCCGGCTCGCGCCGTCCGGCCCAGCCCACACCACGTTGCAGCCCAGCGCGTCGTGCCCCTCCCGGTAGGCGCGCGCCGACACCGGAATGGGCTCGTCGACCACCGCCTTGGCCGGGTATCGCCCGCACGAGACGACGGGGGAGACGTCTTCGATCGGGAACCGTCCAGTCACCCCGCCAACCTACTGCGCGAGATCCGTTCGCGCGCGGCCAAGCACCCCACCCGCTGCTAACCGCAGTGACATCGCTCAGACCGCGAGTCGGGGAGTGTCACGTATCGTTGGTATTACGTGACGGAGGTTCAGAGCATGCGGTTGAACAGCAAGGGCCAGGTGACGATCCCGGCGGCGCTGCGGGCTCGATACAACCTGCATGAGGGCGACGAGGTTGACGTGGTCGAGGAGGGTGGTGCCCTCCGCATCGTTCGAGTTCACGGTGCCGAAACCCGGGGCCAGCGCCTCGTCGGTCACATGCGGGGCCGGGGCAGCGCCAAGGAGACCGAGCACATGTCCACCGAGGAGCTGATGGAGCTGCTGCGTGGCGAGTGACCGGCGTCGGGCAGTGCCACCACGTCCGCCCGACGCGGTGACGACCCTGGTCGACACCAACGTGCTGCTGGACATCCTCACCGATGACCCCAAGTGGGCCGACTGGTCCGGTAGCGCCCTCGCCGAGGCCCGCGACGCGGGCAACCTGGTGATCAACCCCATCGTGTACGCCGAGGTGTCGGTCCGTTTCGACCGGATCGAGGAGTTGGACGAGGCGTTGCCGGCGAGGGACTTCCTTCGCGAGGAACTGCCTTACCTGGCGGGCTTCCTCGCCGGCAAGGCGTACGCGCGGTATCGGAGGCTGGGCGGCGTGAAGCGCTCGCCACTTGCCGATTTCTACATCGGCGCGCACGCGGCCGTGTGCCGGTACAACCTGCTGACCCGAGACGGCGCGCGATACCGCACGTACTTCCCGACCCTGACACTGACCACGCCAGACAACTGACCGCCGTTCTCGTCGTCCGGCCGTCGTCCGCTTGCGCGCGGCCAAGCACCTCTCTCCGACCCGCCCCGCCCCGCCCCGCTCCGCCGCGACGATCCGAAAAACTGCAAGATCACGCAGAATCCTGGTTGTAGTGGTGTCGCCGCGTCGGAGATGCCACTAAATCTTGGTTCGAGCGTGACCTTGATGGCGGTGGACACCCCAGGCCCGGGTTCCGGTCTCGGAGGCGGTGTCATCCACTACCGATATCACGCACGGCCTCCGTGACCCGACATCGTCGTGCCGGGAGGAGGCGCAGTTGGACGGGTGTTTGCCGGACGGCTCGTGTACGACATCTTCCGGTGTTGGGGGCACACCACCGAGCCGAGGGTGACGTAGCCTCCGGCCATGATCGAACGGGTGAAGGTCGCGGTTGTCGGTGTCGGTAACAACACCTCCGCACTGGTGCAGGGGCTTGCTCTCTACCGCCAGAGCGGCAGCCTGGTCGGAATCCGCAGGCCGATGATCGACGGGCTCGGAGTGGGGGACATCGACGTCGTGGCGGCCTTCGCCACCTCCGAGGAGAAGATCGGTCGGGACCTGACCGAGGCGATCTTCCTGGCGCCCAACAACTTCCCCCGGCTGGACTGCGACCTGCCCAGAGCGGGTGTGCCGGTCACGAAGGGCCTCGTCGACGCGAGCGAGGTGCGACGGGTGGCAGCGGTCCTGGCTGGGGCGGAGGTGCTGCTCTACTCGGCGCCGAGTGGCCGGCCGGAGACCGCCCGGGCGTACGCCGAGGCAGCCCGCACGGCGGGTGTCGCCTTCATCAACACCACAGCCGACCCGGTCGCCCGCGATCCAGAGCTGCTGGACAGCTTCGAGGCTGCCGGTCTGCCGTTGCTCGGCGACGACCTGGCGAGCCAGTTCGGCACCTCGGTGCTGCACAACGCGCTGCTGCGGCTCCTGAGGGAGCGGGGCCTCACGCTGGTCAGCTCCTACCAGGTCAATCTGGGCGGCACCGAAGACTTCCGCAACCTGGTCGAGAACCCGAACACCAAGAAGCAGTCCAAGCTCAACGCTCTCTCGGAGGCGGACAGCGTCGAGGTGGCCCCGCTCGGGTACCTGCCGCATCTGGCGTCGCAGAAGGTGGCTCACCTCAACCTTGAGGCGCAGGGTTGGGGTGAGACAGCGGTGAGCCTCGACGTGAAGCTGAAGGTGCACGACCCGAGCGGCGCCGCCGGTGTCAACATCGACCTGATCCGCATCGCGGCCAGCGCGTTACGGAACGGGCGTGGTGGTCATGCCGCCGAGGCGACAGCGTTGTTCAAGTCGCCGCCGGGCACGGCGATCTGACGTCCGTCTGCCTCAGGCCGCGCCGACGGAGCGGTAGACCTCCAGTGTCTGTCGGGCGATGGCGTCCCAGGAGAAGTGCTGCACCGCGCGCCGCCGGCCGGCCAGGCCGAACCGCTCGGTGCGCGTCGGGTCGGCGAGCAGCGTGTTGATCGCGGCCGCCAGGTCGGCGACGAAGCGGGCCGGGTCCAGTGGGGTGCCGGAGCCGTCGGTGGCCTGCGCGATCGGCACCAGCAGGCCGGTCTCGTCGTCGGCCACGACCTCGGGGATGCCGCCGGTCGCGGTGGCCACCACTGCCGTCTCGCAGGCCATCGCCTCCAGGTTGACGATGCCCATGGGCTCGTAGACCGACGGGCAGACGAAGACGGTGGCGTGCGTGAGCACCTGGATCACCTCGGGCTTGGGCAGCATCTCGGCCACCCAGACCACGCCGGAACGGTTGGCCCGCAGCTCGGCGACCAACTCCTCCACCTCGGCGGCGATCTCGGCGGTGTCCGGCGCGCCGGCGAGCAGGACGAGCTGGGTGTCCGCCGGCAACTCCCGGGCGGCCCGCAGAAGGTACGGCAGCCCCTTCTGCCGGGTGATCCTGCCCACGTAGACCACGCTGGGGCGGGACGGGTCGACACCGAGTCGGTCGAGGACGTCGGTGCCCTGGTCCGGGGCGTACTGGATGGTGTCGATGCCGTTGTAGACCACCCGGACCCGGTCGGGGTCGATCTGCGGGTACGCGGTGAGCACGTCGTTGCGCATTCCGCCGCTGACCGCGATCACCGCGTCGGCGGCCTCCATGGCGGTGCGCTCGATCCAGGAGGAGAGCGCGTAACCGCCGCCGAGCTGCTCGGCCTTCCACGGCCGCAACGGCTCCAGGCTGTGCGCGGTCACCACGTGCGGCACCCCGTGCAGCAGCTTCGCGGTGTGGCCGGCCAGGTTCGCGTACCAGGTGTGGCTGTGCACCACATCGGTGCCGGCCGCGCCGGCGGCCATCTCCAGATCCACGCCCATCGTGCGCAGCGCGGCGTTCGCGCCGGTCAGGCCCGGCGGTTCGGCGTACGCGGTGACGCCCGGCTCGGTGCGCGGCAGGCCGAAGCAGTGCACCCGTACGTCGGCGAGGCTGCGCAGCTCCCGAGCCAGGTACTCGACGTGCACGCCCGCGCCGCCGTAGACCTCCGGTGGGTACTCGCGGGTGAGCAGATCGACGCGCAGGGATCCGGTGGCCGGGGAGGAGTCGGTCATGTGCGCACCCTAGTGCAGAAGACTCCCCGTACGAGTGGTGAAGTGGGACGCGGGTGGATAGCGTCGGGGCATGGCTGCCAAGGTGCTCGCGATCGTCCTGGCGGGTGGGGAGGGCAAGCGCCTGATGCCACTCACCACGGATCGGGCCAAGCCGGCCGTCCCGTTCGGCGGGATGTACCGCATGGTCGACTTCGTCCTCTCCAACCTGGCCAACGCCGGCTATCTCAAGATCGTCGTGCTGACCCAGTACAAGTCCCACTCCCTCGACCGACACATCACCAAGACCTGGCGGATGTCCACGCTGCTCGGCAACTACGTCACCCCGGTGCCGGCGCAGCAGCGTCGTGGTCCGTGGTGGTTCGCCGGCTCGGCCGACGCCATCTACCAGAGCTTCAACCTGATCAACGACGAGCAGCCCGACTACGTGATCGTCTTCGGCGCCGACCACATCTACCGGATGGACCCGCGGCAGATGGTGGAGGACCACATCGCCTCCGGCGCGGCGGTGACAGTGGCCGGCATCCGCCAGCCGCTGTCGATGGCCGACCAGTTCGGCGTCATCGAGGTCGGCGAGGACGGCAAGCGGATCCGCGCGTTCCGCGAGAAGCCCACCGACGCGGTCGGTCTGCCCGACGCGCCGGACGAGATCTACGCCTCGATGGGCAACTACGTCTTCACCACCCGGGCGCTCTGCGAGGCGGTCGAGCGCGACGCGGAAGACAAGTCCAGCAAGCACGACATGGGCGGCAGCATCATCCCGATGCTCGTCGAACGCGGCGAGGCCAACGTCTACGACTTCCGCGACAACGAGGTGCCGGGCAGCACCGACCGTGATCGCGGCTACTGGCGGGACGTGGGAACGCTCGACTCGTTCTACGACGCGCACATGGATCTGATCAACGTGCACCCCGTCTTCAACATGTACAACTTCGACTGGCCGATCTACACCGAGCAGCCGCCGTGGCCGCCGGCGAAGTTCGTGCACCAGTGGGGTGAGCGGGTCGGCCGGGCGGTCGGCTCGATGGTCTCCCCGGGTGTGGTGATCTCCGGCTCGTTGGTGGAGAACTCGATCGTCTCCCCGAAGGTGCGGGTGCACTCCTGGGCGCACGTCGAGGGCTCGGTGCTGATGGAGGGTGTGGAGATCGGCCGGCACGCCGTGGTCCGGCGGGCCATCCTGGACAAGAACGTGTTCGTCCCGGAGGGCGTCGAGATCGGCGTCGACCTGGAGAAGGACAGGCAGCGCTACACCGTTTCCGACAACGGCATCGTGGTGATCGGCAAGGGCCAGAAGGTCGTGCCGTGACCGACCAGCACTTCCTGAGGAGGATCCCGCAGTGACCCACCCCCGTGCCGGCCAGCCCGCCGAGCCCGCCGACCTGGTCGACGTGCCGCGCCTGGTGACCGCCTACTACGCCGAGCATCCGGATCCCGCGGACCCGGCCCAGCAGGTCTCCTTCGGCACCTCCGGCCACCGCGGCTCCAGCCTGCGCAACGCGTTCAACTCCGACCACATCCTGGCGGTCACCCAGGCGCTCTGCGACTACCGGCGCGAGCAGGGGCTGGACGGGCCGCTCTTCCTCGCCCGGGACACCCACGCGCTCTCCGCGCCGGCTGCGGTGGACGCCCTGGAGGTGCTCGCCGCCAACGGGGTCACCGTTCTGGTGGACAGCCGCGACGGTTACACCCCGACCCCGGCGCTGTCGCACGCGATCCTCACGCACAACCGTGGGCGGACCAGCGGGCTCGCCGACGGCATCGTCATCACCCCGTCGCACAACCCGCCCGACGACGGCGGTTTCAAGTACAACCCCACAAACGGTGGGCCGGCCGACACCGACGTGACCCGGTGGATCCAGGACCGGGCCAACGCCATCCTCGCCGCGGGGCTCAAGGAGGTCCGCCGGATCACCTACGCGCGGGCGCGGGCCGCCGACACCACCGGGGAGTACGACTTCCTCGCCAACTACGTCGACGACCTGCCGACCGCGATCGACATCGACGCCATCCGCGACGCGGGGATCCGTATCGGCGCGGACCCGCTGGGCGGGGCGAGCGTGGCGTACTGGGGTGAGATCGCCGAGCGGCACCGCCTGGATCTGACAGTGGTCAACCCGACTGTCGACCCGACCTGGCGGTTCATGACCCTGGACGGCGACGGCAAGATCCGGATGGACTGCTCCTCGCCGAACGCGATGGCGTCGCTGATCGCCGCCCGTGCCGACTACCAGATCTCCACTGGCAACGACGCCGACGCCGACCGGCACGGCATCGTCACACCGGACGCCGGGCTGATGAACCCCAACCACTACCTGGCGGTGGCGATCCGTCACCTGTTCCGCACCCGCACCGAGTGGGGGCCGGACGCCGCGGTGGGCAAGACCCTTGTCTCCTCGTCGATGATCGACCGGGTCGCCGCCGACCTGGGTCGGCCGCTGCTGGAGGTGCCGGTCGGCTTCAAGTGGTTCGTGCCCGGCCTGCTGGACGGCGCAGTCGGCTTCGGCGGCGAGGAGAGCGCCGGGGCGTCGTTCCTGCGACGCGACGGCTCGACCTGGACCACCGACAAGGACGGCCTGCTGCTCTGCCTGCTCGCCGCCGAGATCCAGGCCACCACCGGCCGCAGCCCGAGCGAGCACTGGGCGGAGTTGGCTGAGCGTTTCGGCGCGCCCGCGTACGCCCGGATCGACGCCCCGGCCACCCGGGAGCAGAAGGCAGTGCTCGGCAAGCTCTCCCCGGAGCAGGTCACCGCCACCGAGCTCGCCGGTGAGCCGATCACCGCGACGCTGACCACCGCCCCCGGCAACGGTGCGGCGATCGGTGGCCTCAAGGTCAGCACCGAGTCCGGCTGGTTCGCCGCGAGGCCCTCCGGCACCGAGGACGTCTACAAGATCTACGCCGAGTCCTTCCAGGGCCCCGACCACCTCAAGCAGATCCAAGAAGAAGCCAAAGCCCTGGTAGACCAAGCCCTAACCCAGTCCTAACCCGCCCACCCCGCCGCACCCCACCCCGCCGGCTTATCGCCGTTGATCAAGAGGTTCGCGTCACTCCACCCGGCGTGTCGTGACGCAAACCTCTTGATCAACCCGGACGACGGGGAGGGGTGGACGGGGTCAGCAGGGTGGGCGGGGTCAGCAGGGTGGGGGTATTTCTCGTTGGGCGCGGCGCAGCTCCTCGGGGAGCAGTTCGCGGAGCTGCTCGGGTAGGAACGGCAGGTCGAGCAGCGTCATCTTCAACTGGTTGCGTTCCTGGTAGCGCAGCGGGTCGAAGCGCACCACCAGGCCGGCGTTGCGGCGGTAGCTGATCTCCACAGCTCCCTCGGTGGCCGGGTCGCGGAACACCAACCCGTCCATCTCCACCACCACTGGGGACGAGTCGGGCTCCAGCTCCAGCCGGATCTTCTCGTCCGGTGAGAGCACCACCGACCGGGAGATGCCGGCCATGGGCGCCGACGGCGTGACCACCATCGAGTCCGCCGCGGGGGAGATCAGCGGGCCGCCGGCGGCGTAGCTGTACGCCGTGGAGCCGATCGGGGTGCTGACCACCACGGCGTCGCACCGGTAGTAGCCGTACTGCTGGCCGTCGATGGCGAGTGTGACGTTGACGAAGCCGGAGCCGGGCTGGCGCACCAGCGCGATGTCGTTGAACGCCACCACGTCGTCGCCACACACGTCGCAGGCGAGGCAGGCGTGCGACTCGACGGTGAACTCCTTCGACAGCAACCGGCTCAGCGCCTCAGGCAGCTCCGGCGGCTCGATCTCCACGAGAAAACCCACACGACCCAGGTGTACGCCGAGCACCGGCTTCGGGTCGAGGACGGCGGATCGCAGCGCACCCAACATGGTGCCGTCGCCGCCGATGCTGATCAGGGCGTCGGAGCGGGTCGCCACCTCGTCCGCCGGCACCGGCACGATGCAGGACGAGACGCGGTGCTGGTCCTCCTCGCGCACCATCAGCGTCTTGTGGTGACGCGTCGCCCACCGTTCGATGATCCCGACCACCTCGGTGACATCCCGGGTGGGGTGCAGCACAAGTCCCAGCCCCGACACCCGTACAGCTCACCACATCGGCGGCGACCGTACCCGGCGTACACCGAAGGTGCGCCGACGGTCCGCGGACCGTCGGCGCACCTCGCCGCCATCAGGGGCGGGGCTGCCCGGTGAGGTGGGTCAGTGAGCGGGCGACCAGGTCGTCGCGGGCCGCCGGAGGCAGACCCTCCAACCCGAAGCCCAGATACACGGTGTCCCCGGTGACCACCACCGAGCCCTCCTCGAACGCCTGCTGGCTGCGTGACCAGTCGTTGGCGTTGCCAGCGGAGCCGGGCGGTGGGCCGGCCACCGTCCAGCCACCCAGGTCGGCCGACTCGAACGAGGTCTCCGCCACTGTCGACCCGTCAACCAGCACCCGGGCGTCGTCCAGGAAGACGCCGAGACCCTGGGTGCTCCAGTCCGAGGCGTACGTGATGGACACCTCGACCTGCTTGCCGGCGTAGCCCGACAGGTCGGCCACGAACTCCTTCCAGCCCCCCGACGACCCGCTCGCCGCGTTCCAGCTGCCGGTGCTCCCGGTGGGGGAGCAGTCAGCGCCCTGGTAGTGCGCGAGGAACGGGTGCAACTGCTCCACCCAACCCTGCGTGCAACTGTCCCCGGTGACAGTGCTGGTATTGCCGTTGGCGTCCGGCAGGGTCGTCCAGTCGTCGCTGCCCACCTCGTGCGCCTCGACGAACATGAAATCCCAGTCCTGCTCGATCTCGTAGGAGGTGAAGAAGCGCAACTCCCCGCTGCTCGCCCCGGTGAGATCCACAGTGCGCGTGAGGCGCTTGTACGACTCGTCGGTCTGCCCGCTGTACAGGTACCACTCACCCGTACGCGGATCGAACGGCGCGCCGCCCGGTCGGGACCAGCCCACCGGCGCGGAACTGGCGAACTGCGGGAACTCGTCCGGTGGCAGGAAGCTCGACGTGGTCAGGAACGACGCGGTGTGCGCCTGGTTCTCCGCCGAGCCGGAGGCGTTCAGCTGCCCGTCGAAGCCGGTGAACGCCGCGTCGGTCCCGGCGACCGGGTACGGCTCCCCGTCCGGGCTGGTCCCGCCGTCGCTGACATAGGTGTACGCGCCCAGCCAGTACTGCTGGAAGTCGTTCAGCAGCGGCAGACAGCTGGCGGCCTCGGCGTCGGTGCACTCCGGTGGCGCGTCCGGGTGATAGACGTACGACCCGTTGGCGCCCTGCGCGAACAACGCGTACTGGCCGCTGACCAGCAGTTTGCCGCCCTCGTTCAGGTAGTCCCGAACGGCCAGCTCGGTTTCCAGCGCCGCCCTGGCCGTCGTGCCGGCCACCTGACCGGGGGAGCGCAGGATCACGTCGTCGCCGGTCTCCCAGACCACCGCCTCGTAGTGCGACAGCACGCCGAGCGGGTGCGGCGCCTTGCGGCCCATCGCGTCGAAGTCGTACACGTCGCTGCTGCGCCCGGCGGCGCCCAGCGACGCCGCGACCTCGTCGGCGTACTTCGCTGTGGTGCCGGTCTGCGCCGGACTGAGGCCGGTGACGTCCTCCACAGCGAGGACCAGCACGTCGCCGCCGATGTCGTCGTGCACCCGATAGGTGAAGTGTTCGCTGGCCACCACCCCGGCACGCGGCTTGTTCCCGGTGAACCAGACCTCCACCCGGTCGCCCGGCTTCGCGCCGTTGACAGTGCCCCGTAGCTCGGCGTAGTAGTCGTCGTGTGTTTCGCCGTACCGCTCGCCGCCGCGCCACTCGCGGACCGCGACCGTCTTCGGCCGCCCACCGTTGACCGTGTAGTGCATCCGCACGTTCCGCAGCGCCCGACGGGTGATCGCGGCGACCTGCTGGGTGCGTCCGTACGAGGTGTCGAAGGCGTCCACGACGAAGTCCGGAGTGCTCCGACCGACCACCGAGACCGGGTCGTCCGGGTCCGCCGCCGACCGGGCCACTGCCAACGCGAACGGTAGGTTCTTGCTCACCTCGCCGGCGATCAGCGCCTCGTCGTCGGGGAAGATGAAGCCGCTGACGCAGTCCTCCGGGCGCCACTGGTCGTCCGGGTCGACGGCCGAGGCGGCCTCGCAGGTGGACATCTCCGGGGTGAAGCCCAGCGTGCCGTACCTGACGGTGGCGTGGCTGTCGGTGTCGCCGTTAGTGGTGTACAGCTCCGCGGAGATGTCCGGGTCGTACCCGGGCACCGCGGGGTGCGCGTCGTCACCGGCCATCGCCTCGTAGATCACGTCGTCCGGAGTGGGGGTGCTCACCTGCCAGCCGAGGCCGTAGAGCAGCAGTTCGGCCGCCGAGTGGTAGTTGACGAAGAACTCGAACCCGACCCGCTTGAAGAGCCGGTCCAGCGCCTTGGTCTCCGGCTCGGAGTTGGGGCCGGGGCCCCGGTAGGTCTCGCTGTTCGGCTCCGGTGACGAGCCCTCGTTGTCGTAGCCCCACTTGTAGCTGAAGTTGCGGTTGAGGTCGACGCCGTCGGCGGAGCCGATCTGCCCGTCACCGTTGTTGTCCCGCAGGTTCTTGCGCCACAGACGGTTGCCGGCGGTGAATGTGAAGTCGTAGCCGTCGGGGTTGGCGACCGGCAGGAACCACAGCTCGGTCGTGTCCAGCAGGTGGGTGATCTCCCGGTCGGTGCCGTAGCTGTTCAGCACGTGATGCATCAGCCGGCGGGTCATCTCCGGCGTGATCCACTCGCGGGCGTGCTGCGCACCGGCGTAGAGCACCGCCGGTCGCCGGCCGTCCGCAACGGTGCGCGCGTTCTTGGTGACCTTGACCGCGACGATCGGCTGCCCCTGCTGGCTGCGACCGATCGTCTCCACCTTGGTCAGCTTGGGATACCGGGCCGCCGTGGCGTTCAGCTCGTCTCGCAGGCCGCCCGGCTCACCGTAGGGACGGAAGCTCGTCCAGCCGGCCGCGGCCTGCTCCCGCAGCGCCTGCGACGCGTCCTTGCCGCGCACCTTCTTCACCGACAGCGGTACGCCCTTGTCGGTCAACCGCTTCGCCTGCCGTCGGCTGAGGACCGTCTCGACAGTCGTGCGACCGGCCGCGTCAGTCTTCGCGTCGTGGCCGAGGTCGACCCCCGCGGCGCGCAGTTGCTCCCGCTGTTTCGGGTCGACAGTGCCGACGTACACCTCCAGGCCGTCGCGGACGCCCGGGTCGGACGGCGGCCGCGCGCTGGCCGGTGGGGTCAGTGCCAGTGCGCCGAGCAGGGTGACCACGCCGGCGATCGCCAGTCGTCTCGGTCTCATCGCGCCTCCTTGGGTGAAGGACCTTGTAGGCGCGAGCCTTCGGCGTGCCGTTATCGATGTCAATCAGTCGATGGGAGCTTCGTTGCTGACCGTGTCGGCGTTGGTGCCAACTGTGACGCTCACCGCGACGCGGGCTGCCGGCGCGGGCGGGCGTTCGCCAGGCCACCCCGCGATGCTCGAGGCGGGCCGGCAAGCCGTACCCCGCAGGCGCGTCGAGAATTCATCCCGGACGTCACCTGCGGGGTCGGCGTCGGCTCAGCTCGCGCTGGGTGCCGGAGCTGTCGACTTGACGGTCTGCTGCGCGACGACGCCGGTCGACTGACCGCACAGCCACGCGAGACGGTCGATGATCTTGTCTGGGTCTTCGAACGGGTCCAGCGTGGTGATCTCGATGGGATCGAGTGGGGGCACTGCCACGTGCGAGATGAGCGGGTGCAGCGGGCGAAGGTCCCGCTCGCCAGCACCGATCAGAGCCTCGTGGAGTTTCTCGCCCGGCCGGAGCCCGGTGTAGACGATCTGGACCGGCCCCGGCGCCTGGCTCGCCAACTGGCGAGCGATGTCGTCGATCCGTACCGGCTCGCCCATGTCGAGGACGAGCGCCTCGCCGTCGCGGCCGATGCCGGCGGCCTGGAGCACCAGGTGCACCGCTTCCTGCACTGTCATCAGGTAGCGCGTCACGTCGGGGTGAGTGACAGTGATCGGCAGTCCCGCCTCGATCTGGGCCCGGAACGCCGTGACCACCGACCCTCGGCTGGACAGGACGTTGCCGAAGCGGACGCTGAGGAACGTGCCGCCGTGCGTCGCGGCGGCGTTCGCTGTCAACCGCTCCGTGATCCGCTTGGAGTAGCCGAGAACGCTGACCGGGTCGGCGGCCTTGTCGGTCGAGATGTTGACGAACCTCGCCACGTCGCGGCAGGCGTTGAGCACCGTCTGCGTGCCGAACACGTTCGTCTTGACCGCCTCGCCCGGGTGGCGTTGCAGCAGTGTCAGGTGTTTCAGGGCCGCCGCGTGGAACACGATGTCGGGTCGGCGTTCCGCCATCACGCGCCGGATCCGTTCCTCGTCGCGCAGGTCGGCGAGAATCAGCTCGGGACTGTCCAACATCGCGCGACCCGACATCGACAGTTGCAGGGCGTGCAGGGCCGACTCGTCGCGGTCGAGCATCATCAGCTCGCCCGGATCGGCCCGCATGATCTGGCGGCACAGCTCGGAGCCGATCGACCCACCGGCGCCGGTCACCAGGATCCGGCGTCCGCGCAGCTGGGACTCCGCATCCCGGAGGTCGCCGATCACCTGTCGTCGTCCGAGTAGGTCCGCCATGTCCGGGTCGCGAACGTCGTTGACGGTGATCCGATGGTCGACCAGTTCCCGTACCGAAGGAAGGATCTTGAACGTCGCTCCGGTCTTCAGCGTGCTTTCGCGGACCTCGTTGATCAGCTCGGAGTCGGCGTTGGCGGCGGAAAAGATCACCATCTTCGCGCCGGTACGCCGCACGACAGTGTCGATGTCAGCGCGAGAGCCGAGCACGCGCACGCCCCCCAGCGACAGGTGGCGTTTCTGCGGGTCGTCATCGATCATGCCGACCGGCAGGAACTGTCCTGCCGGATCGCTCAGCATGGCCCGCAGGAGCCCCTGACCGGCCGAGCCCGCGCCGAAGAGCAGGACCGGTTCCGCTCGGCCGGCGTCCGGGCGCAACGTCCGGTCGCTGCGGCTGCGGTACGCCAGGCGGGTGCCGAGCATGACGGCCAGCGCGATCGCCGCGCCGACGAGTGGCGTGCTCGCGGGCACCGGCCGGGACGTCATGGGCACGAGGGCGATCAGCAGGAGCACGCCGGTGGTCAGGGCCGTGTTGGCGAGCCCCTGCATCTCCTCGACGCTGCCCAGGGGATGCCGGCCGGACAGGTTGCGGCGAACGGCGGACACTGCGACGTGCGCGACCGCGGCGACCACTCCCATGCCGATCGCGCGGGCCAGGGCGGGGCCGGTGAGCGAGAACTCGAAGCGCACCCACGCGGCGACGGCGAAACCCGCGATCCAGGCGAGGGCGTCCCCTGCGAGGAGGCCGCCGGCCAGGCGGAGGTTGCGATGCGACCGACCGAGGCGTGTGGACTCGCTGGGGCTTGTCCCCAAAAGTTGCATGTGGAAACTCCTGCTGCGATAGCGGCCCATCCGGGGGAAACCACCAAATGGTCTTATTTACGTCCTACCAAAACTAATCACTTTATGACTGGTTTTTAGCTGATTACGACGTTTGTCCGGCTGCTGACCTGGCCGACTGTCGTGGCACCACCGCCCCCCGCAGCACGTCCTCGAACCGTTCGAACAGCAGGTCGCGGTCGAACTCGTTGGCCGCGACCTGCCGCGCCGCGGCCCGCGCTGTGGCGGTCCTGGCCGGATCGCTGAGGAACGCGCCCACGAGCGTCGCCGCGGCGGCGGGATCTCCCGCGGGCAGCACGAGTCCGGCACCGCTGCGGCGCAGGATGTCGGCGATCCACCCCTCGTGGTTGACCGCTACCGGTCGACCGGCGGCCCACCCGTCGAAGACCTTGTTTGCCGAGTTGGCGTGCAACGCGGGCTCGTCGCGCACCGTCGAGACGGCGAGATCGCACGCACCGAAGAACGCCACCACCTCGGCCTTCGGCACCTGGTCGAACATGAACAGGTTCCGGTCCAGGACGTCGGACGCGGCTGCCTGTGCGCGCACCTGCGCCGTCTCCGCGCCCTGCCCGACGACAGCGATCCGCACGTCCGGGTGGTCACGACGCAGCGTCGCGGCCATCCGCACCAGATAACCCACGTCGTTGACGAAACCGAGCGTCCCCGCGTAGAGGATCAGAGGACGGTCGCCCAACCACTGCGTGCGATCCCGTAGCGCTCGGCCGGCAGCGTCCGCGTCGGCGAACAACTGACGGTCGCAGCCGTTGGGAATGACTGTCACCGCGGCCTCGGGGTGCCGCGCCCGAACGCCCGCCGCCATTCCCGGCGACAGCGCCAGGATGTGCGCGGCGTTGCGGTAGGCCCACCCCTCCAGACCGGTGGCAGCGCGCCGCGTCAGCGGCGACCGCAGCGCGCCCAGCGCGATCGGCACCTCCGGCCAGAGATCGCGTACCTCCAGCACCATCGGCGTCCGGCGGCGGCGGGCGGAGTAGACAGCGGGCAACGCGATGGTCAGCGGCGTGCTGGTAGCGAAGACGACGTCCTGCTCCAGCGACGCCGCTCGCGGAGCTGCCAACCGGGCGAACTGCCCGAAGGCCGAGAGCCGCTCTCGTAAGGACATCGCGTTGCGATAGGGGACGGCCGCCCAGTGCACCACCACACCCGCCTCCACTGTGGTCCGCCAGGTCTTCGCGGCGCCCGACGAGGACTCGGTGTCGCTGGTTACCACGTGCACGTCGTGGCCGTTACGGACCAGACGCCGGGCGAACTCGTAGGACCGGGTGCCACCGGACATGGCCGGTGTGCGGAAGTACTGGTGCAGGTAGACGATCCTCACCGGGCCACCCCGTCCCGACGTTGTCCGGCGCGGTCGGCGCTCAGCCGCCGGTAGAACTCCTGCACGACGGAGACCTGGCGGGACCAGGACTCCGACGTCTCGATGAAGCGCCGGTTGTGCTGTTGCAGAGTCGGCTCCAGCGGGCGGGCGGCCATGAGCTGTTCCGCCAGCGCGGCCTCCAACGGCCCGGTGAGGATGTCGGCCGCCATGCCGTCCTCGACCATCTCGCGATACGGCGGCAGGTCCGCGAGCAGCAGCCGGCAACCGGCGAGCGCCGCCTCCAGCACCGTGCAACTGCGCTGGTCGAAGCGAGGAACCGAGATGCTCACCTCGCTCGCCCGCATCAGCCGGAAGGTGTCCTCCGGTGTCAGTGACCGGTCCACCACCGTGACTCGTCCGGGTAGGTTCGCGGCGAGTTCGTGGGCTTCGGTGACGCACCGCCGCTGCGCCTGAGCGGCCGCCGCCTCGGCGGGACGGTGCCCGGCCAGGACGACGAGGTGAAGGTCGGGACGAGCGGCGGCCACCCGGGCGAACGCCCGCAGCACCTCGGACGTGCGATAGACGGGACCGGCCGTCCGGGCGGCGAACAGCACCGTCGCGTCGGCCGGGATGCCGAATTCGGCCCGCACCGACGCCGGCGTCACGGTGTCGCGGAGCGCGAACAGCTTGTCGTCCACGCCCCACGACACGGTGCGGCTGCGATCCGCCGGTATCCGGTAGCGCTCGATGATCTCCGTGCGGACCGACTCCGCGGTGGGGAGAACGAGGTCGGAGCGGCGCAGGGCGGCCCGGGCGACCCATCGGCGGACCCGGGACCGACGCGCGGACTGAAGGTCGACCCCCCAGGGCGTGACCACCCGGGCGGGTCGGCGCGAGGCCAGCAGCGACAGCAGACCCGCCATCCCCACCGAGTGCACGTGCAGCACGTCGGGGCGGGCCTCGCGCGTCTGCCGGCGCAGCCACCAGCCGGCGGCGGCGAGCTGCCACACCGCCCCCCACCGCCCGTTGCGGGTCCGGCCGGTCCCGGGCGCCACGCGCAGTTCGACGCCGTCGATCGGCTCCGCGTCGATCCAGCTGACGGCGATGACCGGATGACCGCGTTCCGCCAGCGCGACCGCCCACTTGCGGGCGTGCAGCGAGCTCGCGCCGCAGAGCAACATCACGGACGGAAGGACGGGGGCGGCGGCCGAGCCCGGGACGGCCCGCTGCCGGCGCGGCTGGTCGTGGCTGTCGACCCTCGGTGTGTCGGGACGCGTCGCGGTCACCTTCGTCTCCTTCATGATCACGTCAGGACCTTGTCGGCGGTGGACCGTCCGCGGCGCACGCCGTAGCCGCTCTGGCCGGGCGTCCAGGCCGGTCGGGTCCGCACGGAGTGCTTCGGTCCGGCGGGACGCCTGTCGGTCGCGGGCTCCGGCTCGGCCTGCGAGCGGGCTGTGGCAACGGCCAGGAGGAGCACGAACGGGATGAGCACCGGCAGGGTGAGCAGCGGCTCCCCGAAGAGGCTGCATCCCCCGATCGCGGCCATGCCGAGCACTGCCGCCTCCGCGGTCTGGTCGCCGGCGAGCAGGCGTCGGCGGGCCTGGCGGATCACGATGAACAGGAGGCCGCCCACCAGGAGGACGCCGACCAACCCGGTCTGGGCCAGCACCGTGAGGTAGGTGTTGTGGGCGTGGTTGAGGCTGTCGAGCTGGACGTCGACAGCGGCCACCGTGACCTCGGGCTGGAAGTACTCGGGCAGGTGGGCCCGGAAGTTCTGGAAGCCCACGCCGGCGAGAGGGTGGTCGGCGGCCATCCGCAGGGCACTGAGCCACAGGTCGAGACGTACGCTGCTGGAGCTGTCCAGTCGGCCGTCCACAGTGGTGTACGCGATCCGCTCGGCCACCTGATCCGGCACCAGTTGAACCCCGGTCAGGCCGATGGTGAGGACGGCGACCATGCCGGTGAGGGCCAGGGCCACCGTGCGTCGTCGCTGGATCACGAAGCAGAGCAGGAGCAGCGCTCCGCCGATGTACGTCGAACGGCTGTATGACAGCACCACGCTGACGACAACGGCGGCGATCCCCGCGACCGTCAACACGCGGGCCGTGCCCGACACGCCCGGTCGCAGCCTGGCCAGCAACACCGCCAGCGCCAGCAGCAACATTGGCCCCCACGCGTTGTGGTTCAGGCTGCTCAGGGATTCGGCGAGGGCCGGGTTCTCCTCGGCAAGCACCGGTGTACCGATCAGGGCGAGTGCGGCATGGAACAGGCCGACGCCGGTCGCCGCGACCGCGAACACGAGCAGGACGGACCGTGAGCGGGCTCGGGCGGTGTCGATCAGCGGTATGCAGGCCAGGGGTATCGCGATCGCGGCGACCGACCGGAAGGCCTGGTTGGGTTGGCCACCGACCGTCACGCCGAGAGCGAGGACGCAGGTCAGGCCAGCCACGATGAGGACGGCGGGGGTGCTGCGGCGGGTCGTACGGCCGCGGAGCAACGTGCCGAGCAGGGTGCAGAGGATCAGCGCCAGCAACGGTGTGGTGCTGCTTGCCGCCGGGGCGATGGGCAGTTGCGACGCGGGCACCGCCAGCGCGATGCAGTAGAGGCCGAAGCCGGGCAGGGTGATGACGAGCACCACCACGGCGAGAGCGGCCAGCCGAAGCAGGAGCGACGTGTCCTGCACCGCCACCACACCGGCCGTCACGCCGGCGACGAGCACGCCGGCTGCTCTTCCCCACGCCGGCAGCAGGGAGTCGCGGTCCCGTGTCGTTGGCCTCGAGTGCCGGCCGCCGCGTTCAGTCGTCATTGTGGTCGGACCGTTTCTCCGGCCCTGGACAGGCCGGTGATCGAGGAAGGCCCAGCCGACGACCAGGCCGTAGAGGACGTATCCGGCCGACACGGCGAGGCCCGCGCCGAGCGTGCCGAAGCGTGGGATCAGGACGACCATGGCGAGCAGCCCGCCGATGGCGGCGCTCACGGCAGCCAGGGTCGGCGGCCCCGGACGGTCGACGGCCGTCAGGTAGCTCTGCGCGGTGCGGGCTACCGCGAGCACGACGAGGCCGGGCAGCATCGCCCAGAGCACCGGTACGGCCTCGGCGAACTGCGGGCCGAAGAGCAGCGGGAAGGCCAGCGGCGCGACAGCTGCCAGCAGTCCCGCCCCGACGGCGGTGATGAGCAGTGTCTGCACCGACATCCGACGGACCGTGTGCCAGTCGGCACCGCCGTGTGCGAGCGCCGGCACCAGGATGAGGCTGAGCGCCACCGGGAGCACCAGGAGCATCTCGGCGAACGGCACCGCCACCGAGTAGACGCCGACGGCGCCCGCACCGGCCACCAGGTGGATGGCGGGAACCTGGCTGCGCACCATCGCGAACTGGGCCAGGTTGGGTGCGTACACCCGGCGGGCGAACGCCCGGTAGGCGGCCGAGTCCTGGGGTGTGCCGGGGTCGCGGCTCAACGGCAGAGCGCGGACGAGCAGCACCGTCGCGGCGCACACCTGGCCCACGAGGTACGCGCCGATGACGGTGTCGGTGTCCGCGCGGTCGGTCACCGTCAGGGCGACGAGCAGCAGGCCGTAGACGAGCAGTCCTCCGATGACTGTCCAGTTGTAGACCGAGGCGCGACTGCGGCCGATCTCGGCCGTGCCGAGCAGCGAGGAGAGCAGCACCACGGGGCCGAGGCTGAGCGCGAGGGCGAAGGTGACCGGGTCGAGCCCGACCCGAACGGTTGGCCCGACCACCAGCGCCAGCGCCCCCCAGGCGGCTGCCACGCCGACTCCCACCGTTGCGACGTGGCGCAGACTCCACCACACGGTTCGCCGATGGGCGGCGACCGAAGCCCCCGCGTAGCGGAGGTTGGCCGTCTCCATTCCCACTGTGAGGAGCGCTCCGAAGATCGCCGCGCAGGCGAGCACGACCGCCACCACGCCCCGGTCGTGCGGGCCGAGGACCCGGGCCGCCAACACGCCGGTCGCCAGGCTGATGGCCAGGAGCACGACCCTGGTCCCGACGGACCCGGCGGCGGCGGCCGACACACTCTGCTCCGAGACCCGCGCCGAAGCGCCCGGATCGGTGGTGGGTCGGCCGCTGTCGGCGAGGTCCCGGCCGCTGGTCACCGCCGGCCCGGCGTCGGCACCGGGGCTGGCGCCCGGACCGAGGGGCGGCCTCGCGGCCGTCACCGGGCCGCCTCGGGTAGGCGTCCGGCCTGCGGCAGTGGACGACGGTCGAGCGCCGCCCGGTAGATCGCCTCGACGTCGGCGACCGTCCGTTCGATGTCGAACAGGTCCAGACAGCGGCTGCGCCCGAGCCGAGCCATGGCAGCCCGCCGCTGAGGGTCCTCCAACAGGTCGGCGACGGCGTCGGCCAGCGCGTCCGGGTCTGCCGGAGGCACCAACAGGCCGCTCTCGCCATGTTGCACGGTGTCGGGCAACCCGCCGACGTCGCTGGCCACCACGCCCCGCTCCATCAGCAGCGCCTCGATGGTGGCGTACGACGCGGACTCCTCGAGCGACGGTGTGACCGCCACGTCGAGACCGGCCAGAACGGTCTGCACGTCGCTCCGGCGACCGGTGAAGTGCACGCGCTCGGCCACTCCCAGCCGGACGGCGCGTTCCTCCAGCTCACGCCGGTAGCCCACGTCACCGGTGAACTCGTCGCCGACGACGAAGAGGTGGGCGGCCGGCACCCGGTCCAGCAGGCGCGGGGCCGCGTCGAGGAAGACCTCGTGGCCCTTGAAACCAATGTCCTGGAACGCCTGGAGTCGGCTGCGGTACATGTGCGCGAGCATTCCGACGGTGGGGGTGCCGGCGGCCAGCCCGAACTCCGCCCGGAAGGACTCCCCACTCGCTGTCGGGTCGAGCCGGTGCACGTCGCACCCGTAGTGACTGACCGTCACCGCCCGCGCACCCAAGCGTCGGTACTGTTCGGCGAACGCGTGGCACGACCCGATCAGGACGTCCACCCGGCGCACTGTCGCGCGGTCGATGCGGTTGAACATCGGGCTGCGCAGGTGGACGACGCCAGCGATCTGGTTGACCAGCAGCGGTCGGCGGGCGGCCAGACTGGCCAACCGGCAGAAGATGTTCGCCTTCACCAGATGGCCGTGCACCACATCGGGGTCGAAGCGCCGGACCAGGCGGACGAGACGCAGTTGTGCCGCCGCGACCCGGGGGAGCTGCCCCGGGCGCCAACCTGACATCGACACGATCTCGGTGCGGACCCCGGCCGTCCGGAGGCGGTCGGTGAGCGGACCTTCGCCCGGTACGACAGCGCAGACGTCGTGCCCCAGCCGCGCCAACCCGGTCACCTGGTCGTAGAACCAGTCACCGCCGACGGCTGTGCTCGTCACCTGGAGAACGCGCAGTGGCCTGTTGCTGGCACCGCGGCGGTTTGTGCTCACGTCCTGCTCCTCGTGCCGGACCACAGGGGCGCGCGGCGTCGGTGTCGATCCCGTCTGGTCTCGGTCAGTGCTGGTCAGCGCGCTGGTACGCCCTTGACCACGGCATCGGCGGGAACGTCTCTGGTCACGCAGGCGCCCGCGCCGACGGTGGCGTCGCGACCGATCCGCAGCCCCTGGAGCACCGCGGCGGTGGTGCCGATCAGCACTGCCTCGCCGAGGTGGCAGTCGCCCGAGACGGCAGCGAGTGGATTCACCGAGACGAAGTCGGCGAGAGCGCTGTCGTGGCCGACCGTCGCGTTCTGGTTGAGATGCACGTGCCGGCCGATGGCCACGTTGGTGGTGACCCGGGCCCCGGCGAACGCCACGAACCCGCTGCCGTGTTCCGTGTCCGGCCCGACCGTCGCGGCCGGGTGGATGAGGCTGGTCGCCGGCGTGCCGTAGGCGTCGACGCGCTGGGCCACTGCCCGTCGGGTCCGAGGGTCCCCGATGCCGATGACGTGATGGGTGTCGGCAGGGGCGTCGCGCAGCCACGGCAGCCCGCCGAGGTACGCGACGTCCAGTTTCTGCACCCGTTTGAGGTTCTCCTCGCTGGGTCGGTCGTCGACGAAGCCGACCAGGTGCCATCGCGGCCGGCCCGCGGCGGCGTTCATCGCTCGGGCGATGCTCAGCGCCTCGCGTCCGTGGCCACCGCAGCCGACGATCACCAGTGGAGTCGTCATGCCGCCCGCACCCCGCTGTGGCTGGTCAGGAACTCGTCGATCGCCTCGAAGACGCGCCCGACCTGGTGCTCGGTCAGGGCGCTGCCACTGGGCAGGGCGAGTCCGTGGGTGAAGAGTCGGTCGGAGGCCCCGGTGAGCAGACTTTCGGCGCCGGCGAAGACGGGCTGGCGGTGCATCGGATTCCAGACGGGCCGCGTCTCGATGCTCCGCCCCGCGAGGTGGGCTGCCAGGTCGGCGGCCCGCCAGCCGCAGTGCTCCTCGTCCACTGTGATGACGGTGAGCCAGCAGTTCGAGTCGGTGTCCTCGACGCCGACCAACTCGACACCGGGCACCGGTGCGAACACCTTGGCGTACTGGTCACGTAGCTGACGGCGGCGGGCGATCATCCCGTCGAGCCGGACCAACTGGGCCCGGCCGAGCGCGGCCAGGAGGTTGCTCAGCCGGTAGTTGTAGCCGGTCTCGCGGTGCTCGTAGTGCGGCGTCGGTTCCCGCGCCTGCGTGGCGAGGTGGCGGGCCTTGGCGAGCAGTGCCGCGTCGTCGGAGACGAGCATCCCACCGCCGGAGGTGGTCATGATCTTGTTGCCGTTGAAGGAGAGCGCCGCGACCTGCCCGAAGGACCCGGCCGGGCGGCCTCGATGGTGCGAGCCGAGCGCCTCGGCGGCGTCCTCGACCAGCGGGATACCGGCCTCGGCGCAGAGCGGGACGAGTCGGGTGTAGTCGACGCAGCTGCCGAACATGTCGACCGGCACGACAGCGCCGACCCGCTCGCCGCGGGACCGCAGCCGTCGCACCAGGTCGTCGACGAGACCCACGTCGACGTTGCCGGTACGGGGATCACAGTCGACGAAGACCGGACGGGCCCCGGTGTAGCGGACCGCGTTGGCGGTGGCGATGAAGGTCAGCGTGGGCACGATGACCACGTCGCCTGGTCCGACGCCGACGCCGAGCAGCGCCAGGTGCAGGGCGGCCGTCCCGGAGTTGACGGCGACGGCCCCGCCGGTGCCCACCCGCTCGGCGACGTCGTGTTCGAACGCCTGGAGATCGGGGCCGACCGGGGCAACCCACCCCGAGCGGAGGGCGGCGACCAGGTACGACTCCTCCAGCGGCCCGACGTCCGGCGGGGACAGGTAGACGGTTTCACTCATCGGGCGCCGCCCGAGCCTGTGGTCGCGGTGTTCGAGTCGCTGCGTGGGGGCGGCGACCAGTGCGACGTACCCATGAACTCGGGAGCCGTGACGAACCCCGCCGCGGAGATCCCCTCGCGGCGCAGCACGGTCCGCACTGTCGCGGCGAGAATCGACAGATCGGTTCTCATGTTGTGGCTGTCCACGTACCGCACGTCGAAGTCCAGCTTCTCGTCCCAGCTGAGGCTGTTGCGTCCTCGCACCTGGGCCAACCCGGTGATGCCGGGCCGCACCTCGTGTCGTCGGGCCTGGTGGGGCGAGTAGCGACCGAGGTACTCGGGCAGCAGTGGCCGTGGGCCGACCAGGCTCATGTCGCCACGCAGCACGTTCCAGAGCGTGGGCAGTTCGTCCAGGCTGCTGGCGCGCAGCCAGCGTCCGAGCGGGGTGAGTCGGTCCCGGTCGCCGAGCAGACCGAGGCTCAGGTTGGGTGGCCGCATGGTGCGGAACTTGACCATCTCGAAGGGCTGGCCGTGCAGTCCGGCGCGGCACTGGCGGAACAGCACCGGGCGACCGAGGCCCACCGCGACCAGCACCGTCACCACGATCAACGCCGGTGACGCCAGGATGAGAAGGACCGCCGCCACGACGACGTCGATGATTCGCTTACCCCGCTCCGGGCTGGTCCGGGGCAGCGACAGGTCGGCGTCGACGAGACCAGGCACCGGCACGTTGTGACCTCCCACGCGATATTTCAAAAAGGTATGTATTCGTCATACCAGGACAGACCGTGCGCCGATGCTGAATAGCGACGGTCGGTCCGCATTCCCCCGATCAACCCCGAAACCCCGTAGTCGGACACGGCCAGATCCGCGGCCTTGTGCAGCTCTTGCGGCCAATAGACCGAGCGGTAGAGTCGCGGCGGCCGGTCGGGCGAGGGAAGAACTGGCCGGTCGGGCGAGGGGGAATGACGTGTTGCACCTGAGGGTGATCGCCCCGGTGGACCGGTCGGCGGAGGTCGTCGACCTGCTCACCGCGGAGGCCGGGGTGACCCATCTGGCCGTGCTGCCCGGTGCTGCCCGGCAGCCATCGGGCGACCTGATCCTCTGTGACGTGGTGCGGGAGAGCGCCGACCGCGTACTGCGGCAGTTGCAGCGGATCGGCGTGGACACCAGCGGCGGCATCGCCGCCGAGGACGTCGAGTTGACCATCTCCGCGTCGGCCGACCGGGCGGCGGACACGGCACCGGGCAGCGGCGCGGACGCGGTGGTCTGGGACGAGATCGCCGCGAAGACCGGCGAGCAGACCGAACTGTCCGGCACCTACCTCGTGCTGATCGTGGTGGCCACCATGATCGCCGGCATCGGTGTGCTGCTGGACCAGCCGATCCTCATCGTCGGGGCGATGGTGGTCGGCCCGGAGTTCGGCCCACTCGCCGCGCTGTGCGTGGCGCTGCTGCGCCGCGAACTCGGGGTGGTCGGCCGCTCGGTGCAGGCTCTCGCGGTCGGCTTCCTGACGGCCATGGTGGCGACCGTGCTGAGCACCTGGGCGCTGACCGCCGTCGGCCTGGTCAGTCGGGAGATGCTGCTCGCCGAACGCCCGCTCACCGACTTCATCTGGCGGCCGGACGCGCTGTCCTGGGTGGTCGGGTTACTCGCCGGTGTCGCCGGCATGCTCTCGCTGACGTCGAAGAAGTCCGGCAGCCTGGTCGGCGTGCTGATCTCGGTCACCACGGTTCCGGCGGCGGCGAACGTGGCGGTAGCGGCCGCCTACGGAGTGTGGGACGAAGCGGGCGGCTCGGCGCTGCAACTGGTGATCAACCTGTCCGCGATCGTCCTTGCCGGCCTGCTCACCCTCGTGGTGCAGCAGGCGTGGTGGTGGAGCCTGGCCCGGCGGTCCCGTCGCCCAGCAGCCGGGTGAGCAGCGTCCGCAGCGGGATCGACTCACCGTCGCGGCCTCCCGCTCCGACGACCAACGGCGCCGGACTGGGCTGCGGATCGACGCCGAACAGCCGAGCCCGCAGACCGCCCGGCACGGTCAGCAGATGGAACCGGCCAGCGACGTCCACCGCCCGGGTCTCGGCCCGGTCGACGTACCAGCCGGTCAACCCGGTCCGGTAGCGCCCACGCCCGTCGTACCCCCGGGCGACCAGCCGGGTGGTGCGCAGCCCCCGCCGGGTCGCCTCGGCCACGAACCAGGCCACCAGCTCCGCCGCCTCCGCGTGCTCGGCGGCCCGCCGCCGCGCGTCCGCGTCGGCGTGCGCCCGCACCGCCTGCCGCTGCCGATCCCGCCACTCCCCGGCGTCTCGCTCACCCACGACGCCGACGGTACGCGAGCCGACTCAGTCGAGCACGGCCCGCAGCGTGTGCCGGGCGATGCCGGCCATCACCGGGTTGGTCTCGACGTAGTAGTGCAGGGCGTTGATCGCCTGCTCCAGGGCCCAGCCGCGCCCCCGCTCCCACGTCGCGTCGTCCACGCCCAGCGCCCGCCGGTACGTCTCGCGGGAACCCGCGTCGAACAGGTTCCACGCCGGCATCAGGTCCACCGCGGGGTCGCCCACACCGACCGCACCCAGATCGATGACGGCGGCCAGCCGGCCGTCACGGACCAGCAGGTTGCCCGGCATCAGGTCGCCGTGGATCCACACGTCGGCGAGGTCGTCGCGGCGTGCGTCCCGGCACCGCTCCCACACCTCGCTGAGCGCGGTCGTGTTGGTGAGCGCGCCACTGAGCGCGAGCGCGGCCCGCACGCTGTCGTCCTCGGCGGCCAGCCGCCCGCCGCGCCCGTCCCCGGACCAGACCCGCCCGCCGGTATCGATGCCGCGCAGGGCGGTCACCACGCCGGCCAGGTCCCGCGCGAAGACGTCGAGGTTGGCGATCCGGTCGGGCTGGGCCGTCTCGCCCGGAATGAACTGGTACGCCGTCCACGGCCCGGGGTAGCCGTCGCCCGGCTCGCCGAGGCCGAGCGGTTCGGGCACCGCGACCGGCAGGTTTCCGCCGAGCAGCACGGCGTGCGCCTGCTCGCGCCGCAGCTCGGCGCGCAGCTCGGGATCGGTCGAGGGGAGCAGCGGAAACCGCAGCACGATGTCCCGGCCGAGCCGGAACAGGGCGTTCACCGTGCCGGTCGAGGGGAGCGGCCGGACCGGCAGGCCCCGCCACAGCGGAAACTGCTCGGCCACCAGCGCGGAAACCACGTCCACGCTCACGTCCACCTGATCGGCGTGCATCCTCACCGCGAGATCATCACCCCGAACCTCGCGGCCAAGCGAGCGGTTTTCCCACCGCCCCCACCGCCCACGCGGGCCACCGCCCGCGGTGGGCCCGGTCGGGCTGGGTCAGGGGGTGCGGCACCCGCGCCGATCTTGCACTTTCGGTCGTCGAAATAGGCGGAATGCCAACTTATGTCGGGACAGTAAATGCAAGATCGACGGAGAAGGGCGGATCGGCTTCGTCGATCATGGAGTTGTGGTGCCGGGGCTTGGTCTTATTCGGGCGATTTGTCGCCCGACCACAACTCCATGATCGACGGGACGGGACGGGGTTTACGTGCCGAACGGGGTCAGGCCAGTCCGGCGCGGCGCAGGGCTTCGGCCATCGCGTCATTGGCTGGCGCCGGCGCGCCCTGCCGCTGCTGCCCGCCGCGACCTCCCTGCTGCCCGCCGCCACGACCGCCCTGCTGCCCGCCGCGACCGCCCTGTCCACCACGACCGCCCTGTCCGCCAGGACCGCCCTGTCCATCGCGACCGCCCTGTCCGCCGCGACCGTCCTGGCCTCCACGACCGTCCTGGCCTCCACGACCGTCCTGCTGTCCGGTGCCGCGACCACCCTGCGGGCCAGCGGATGCGCCCTGCCCACCGCGACCACCCTGCGGCGCACGCTGCGCCGGGCCGCCACGTCCCTCCTGGTCGGTCCGGCTACCACCACCACCGCCGGCCGCGGGCTCGTCGTCCAGGCGCAGGGTCAGCGAGATCCGCTTGCGGGGTACGTCCACGTCGAGCACCCGGACCTTGACCACGTCGCCGGACTTCACCACCTCGCGGGGGTCCTTCACGAAGGTCCGGGACATCGCCGAGACGTGCACCAGACCGTCCTGGTGCACCCCGACGTCGACGAACGCGCCGAACGCGGCCACGTTGGTGACCACGCCCTCCAGCACCATTCCCGTCGTCAGGTCGCTGATCTTCTCCACCCCCTCGACGAAGGTGGCGGTGCGGAACTCCGGGCGGGGGTCCCGGCCCGGCTTCTCCAACTCGGCGAGGATGTCGGTGACGGTAGGGAGGCCGAACCGGTCGTCGACGAAGTCGGTGGCCCGCAGCCCGCGCAGAATGCCGCTCTTGCCGATCACCGAGCGCAGGTCCTGCCCGGTGGTGGAGAGGATGCGGCGCACCACCGGGTACGCCTCGGGGTGCACGCTGGAGGAGTCCAACGGGTCGTCGCCACCGGGGATGCGCAGGAAGCCGGCGCACTGCTCGAACGCCTTCGGCCCGAGCCGGGCCACCTTCTTCAGCTCGGTACGCGTACGGAACGGCCCGTTGGCGTCCCGGTGCAGCACGATGTTCTCGGCCAGGCCGGCGCCGATCCCGGAGACCCGGGTCAGCAGCGGCGCGGAGGCGGTGTTGACGTCCACTCCGACCGCGTTCACGCAGTCTTCCACTACCGCGTCCAGGGAACGGGACAGCTTCACCTCGGACAGGTCGTGCTGGTACTGGCCGACGCCGATCGAGCGCGGGTCGATCTTGACCAGCTCCGCGAGGGGGTCCTGGAGGCGGCGGGCGATGGAGACCGCGCCGCGCAGCGACACGTCCATCCCGGGCAACTCCTGCGAGGCGTACGCGGAGGCGGAGTAGACCGACGCGCCGGCCTCGGAAACCATCACCTTGGTCAGGTTGAGCTGCGGATGCCGGGCGATCAGCTCACCGGCGAGCTTGTCGGTCTCACGGGAGGCCGTGCCGTTACCGATCGCGATCAGCTCCACCCCGTGCGCCCCGGCCAGCCGGGCGAGGGTCTCCACCGACGCGTCCCACTGCCGGCGCGGCTCGTGCGGATAGATCGTGTCGGTGGCGAGCACCTTGCCGGTGGCGTCCACCACTGCCACTTTCACGCCGGTCCGCAGGCCCGGGTCCAGGCCCATCGTGGGTCGGGTGCCGGCCGGCGCGGCGAGCAGCAGATCCCGCAGGTTGGTGGCGAAGACCCGGACGGCCTCCTCCTCGGCCGCCTGCCACAGCCGCATCCGCAGGTCCGCGCCGAGGTGGATGAGGATCCGGGTACGCCACGCCCAGCGGACCGTGTCGGTCAGCCAACGATCGGCCGGGCGGCCCGCGTCGGACACCCCGAACCGGCCGGCGATGGCCGCTTCGTACCGGGTCGGGCCGGTCGGTACGGCGTCCGCCTCGCCCGCCTCCTCCGACTCCATGGTCAGGTCGAGCACGCCTTCCTTCTCGCCCCGGAACATCGCCAGGATCCGGTGTGAGGGCAGCTTCGGGTACGGCTCGGAGAACTCGAAGTAGTCGGCGAACTTCGCGCCGGCCGCCTCCTGACCCTCGCGTACCCGGGATACCAGCCGGCCTCGCGACCACATCTGCTCGCGCAGCGTGCCGATCAGGTCGGCGTCCTCCGCGAAGGTCTCGATGAGGATGGCCCGAGCGCCCTCCAGTGCGGCGGCGGCGTCGGCGACACCCTTGTCCTCATCGACGAACCCGGCGGCGGTGGCCCGCGGGTCCTGACCGGGGTCGGCCAGCAGTGTCTCGGCCAACGGCGCCAACCCGGCCTCGCGGGCGATCTGCGCACGGGTCCGCCGCTTCGGTTTGTACGGGAGGTAGATGTCCTCCAGCCGGGACTTCGAGTCGGCGGCCATGATCTGCGCTTCCAGGGCCTCGTCCAGCTTGCCCTGGCCGCGGATCGACTCCAGCACCGCGGCCCGCCGCTCGTCCAGCTCGCGCAGGTAGCGCAGCCGCTCCTCCAGGGTGCGCAGCTGGGTGTCGTCGAGCAGGCCGGTGGCCTCCTTGCGGTAGCGGGCGATGAACGGCACTGTGGCGCCGCCGTCGAGCAGCTCCACGGCCGCCCGCACCTGACGCTCGGCCACGCCGAGCTCGTCGGCGATCCGCTGATGAACAGACTGGGTCACGATCTCGATCCGCCTTCGGGAGTGGGTACGCCTGCATTCTGCCGGGCGCGCCCGGGTGCTGTCGCCGCGCCCGGCCGGGGCGGGGGAGCGAACCGCGGCGCCCGGCCGGGGTGACCGGCGGCGGTCCCGTCGGGCCTGCGCTAGCGTGGCGATCATGGAATCTGCTGCGGAGCCGCGCGCCCGGCGGCTCTTCGGCGGCAGCGCCCGGGCCCTCGGCGACCTCACGGCCAACCCGTTTCGTGCCGACCGGGACCGGATCGTCGGCTCGCCGTTCTTCGCCCGCCTCGGTGGTGTCACCCAGGTGATCAGCCCGGTCGGCTCGGGGCTGCTGGTGCACAACCGGCTCACCCACAGCCTCAAGGTCGCCCAGGTGGCCCGGGCGGTCGCCGAGCGGTTGAGCGCCGACGAACGGTGGCGTGACCTGCTGGACAAGCTCGGCGGCTGCGACCCCGACGTGGTGGAGGCGGCGGCGCTCGCCCACGACCTCGGCCACCCACCGTTCGGGCACCTGGGGGAGCGGGTGCTGGACCGGCTGGCCCGACAGCGTCTCGGCCTCTCCGACGGGTTCGAGGGCAACGCGCAGTCGTACCGCATCGTCACCAGCACCGAGATCCGCGGCGCCGCCACCACCGGGTTGGACCTGACCGCGGCGGTCCGCGCGGCCATGCTGAAGTACCCGTGGACCCGGCTGGATCACCCGGATCCGCACCCTCGCGCCATGGACCCGCCGCCGCGCGGCGCCACCCCGCCGCCGGACGACCCCGACAGCGGCTCCTCGAAGTTCGGCGCGTACCGGACCGAGCTGGACGACCTGCGGCAGGCCCGAGCCCCGTTCGCCGGTCGCATCCCGGACTGGCAGCAGACGGTGGAGGCGTCCGTGATGGACACCGCCGACGACATCGCGTACGCCATCCACGACGTGGAGGACTTCTACCGGGTCGGGGTGCTCCAGCAGGGCTCGGTCTCCGCTGAGTTGATGGCCTGGCAGCGCGAGAGCGGGCAACTGCGGGCGATCACCGACGCGGCGTTGGCCACGGCTGCCCGGCGACCGGGGGCGGCGATCGAGCGGCTACGCCGGCAACTGCACCGCAAGGACGCCTGGATCGCCGACGACGACGCGTTCGCCGCCGCCGTCGAGCACGTCCGCGAGGAATTGGTGGACGGGCTGCTCGCGATGCCGTTCGACGGCTCGATCGAGGCCGAGCAGTACGTGGCCCGGTTCTCCGCCCGCTGGTCCACCCGCTTCGTCGAGGCGATAACGGTCACCGAACAGCCGTCGGTGCGCTCCGGGCACGTGCTCCTGGGCTGCGCCCAGTGGCACGAGGTGCAGGTGCTCAAGTTCGTCCACCACCGGTTCGTGCTGGCCCGCCCGGACCTCGCCCTGCACCAGCGCGGCCAGGCCCGACTGCTGGGCACCCTGGTCGAGGCGCTCTGGGAGTGGCTGCTGGACCCGGAGGAGGAGTCCCGCCTCCCCCGGCGGTTGCACGATCTGGTCGAGTTGGCCGAGGCGGAGCTGCACCCGCGTACCTCGGACCGGATCGGTCGTGCCCGGGGCCGAGCCATCGTGGACTTCGTCGCGCAGCTCACCGACGGTCAGGCGGTGGCCATGCTGGACGCGCTTTCCGGCCGGTCCGGCGCGCTCTGGACCGACGCGTTCGTGCTCTGACCCGAGGTCAGGCGGCGGCCCGAGGTCAGGCGACGCGTGCTCGGCCTGACTCAGGCGACGGCCTGCCACCAACCGTCGACGGCGGGCGGCTCGTCGACCACCACCCGTTCGCCCGGCCGGGGCACGGCGAGCCGCACGTCGCGGGCCTTCGCCTCGGCCCACAGCCGGTCGACGGGCTCGGACCAGTCGTGCAGGGCCAGGTTGAACGTCGCCCAGTGCACCGGCACGAACAGCCCGCCGCGCAGGTCGAGGTGGGCGTCGACCGCCTCCTCCGGGAACATGTGGATCGTCGGCCAGGCCCTGTCGTACGCGCCGATCTGCATCAGCGTCACGTCGAACGGCCCGTGCTCGGCGCCGATCTCGGCGTACCCGTCAAAGTAGCCGGAGTCGCCGGTGTAGAAGACCTTGCGACGCGCACCGGCCACGACCCACGAACTCCAGAGCGTGCCGTCGCGGCGTAGTCCTCGTCCGGAGAAGTGCTGGGCGGCGGTGGCGGTGATCTCCAGGCCGGCCACCCGGTGCGACTCGGACCAGTCCAGCTCGATGATCCGTTCGGCGGGTACGCCCCAGCGGTCCAGGTGCGCGCCCACGCCGAGTGGCACCAGGAACGGCGCGGACTGCCCGGCGAGCAGGGCCCGCACGGTGGCCATGTCGAGGTGGTCGTAGTGGTCGTGCGAGATCAGGATGGCGTCCAGCGGGGGCAGTTCGTCGATGCCCACCGGTGGCTCGTGCAGCCGGCGTGGGCCGACGAGACCCGAGGGGGAGCACCGCTCGCTCCAGACCGGGTCGAGCAGCACCCGCCGGCCCTCGATCTCGATCAGGGTCGAGGCGTGGCCGTACCAGACGATGTTGAGCTCGTCGGCGCTGTCGGCGGCCTCCGGTCCGCCGGCGCTGGGGCGCAGCAGCGGGACGGCTGTGGTGGGACGCCGCTTCTGCTTGCCGAAGATCAGCTCGCGGACCAGGTTGCGCCCCGGTTCGGCGATCATCGTGCGGGTGCCGGCCCGGTTGTGGAAGGTCCCCTCGCGGAACTGGGGCGAGCGGGCCGCCCGCTCGGCCCGCGCCCCGCTGAGCCGGCCACCCAGCGCCGCCGGCACATCCCGGGCGACCCAGGCCAGGCCGGCCAGCGCGGCCAGGCCAGCGGCGCCCCGCATCCGCCGCCCGAGCGACCGTTCGACGTCCGTGTTCTGCGCTCGTGCCATTGCCGTCCCTCCGACGTGTCCGCCCTACACGGTAGTCACCCGGACCGACCCGTGCCTCGGTGGTGGCCACGCCGGGTCGGTCGCCGGCAGCGGCGACCGACCCGGGACGCGCTCAGGGGGTGCCCTAGCCGCCGTTGCTGGGGCGTCGGGCGGTGATCCGGAACGTCTTGCCCACGCCCGCGATCCGGTCCACGGCGGCCAGGAACTTCGGGCCCATGGCGGCCCGGGCCTGCACCGCCGGGTGGGTCGCGCCGAAGTCCTCCGGGTTGGCCTGCCCGTCGGCGAAGAGGGCGTAGGTGAGCACCGCCGCGCCGGAGCGGTCGAAGATCACGCCGGCCTCGTGCCGGGCGTCGGCGTACCAACCGGCCTTGGTGGCGATCCGGGCCCGCTCGTCGGAGGACATGGTGCGCCGGATGCCGTCGGTGAACGCCACCGGGGAGCGCAGGATGCCCAACAGGTACGTCGTCGAGGCGGGGGAGAGCAGCGTGCCAGCGACCAGGGCGCGCAGCAGGTCGTGCGTCTCCCGGGGGGTGCTGGTGCCGAGGAAGAACCGGTTCGGGTTGGCCACCGGCTGCACCTGGGTGTTCGGGAAGCCCTTGGCGACCAGGATGGAGTTGATCTCGGCGGCCGGGGCGACCAGCCCGCACAGCCGCACCGCCGTGTCGTCCGAGACGGTCAGCAGGTTGGCCAGCACGTGCCCGATGGTCACCAGGCTCGGGTACGCGCCGTCCAGGCTGAAGATGCCGTCACCGCCCGGTACGACGATCGCCGCGCTCACCTCGACCTGCTGGTCCAGGGTGAGCAGCCCCCGGTCGACCTTGTCGAGCACCGCCGTGGCGACGGCGATCTTGTTGACGCTGTACGCCTCGATCCGCCGGTCCGCGTCAGCCTCGACCGCGACCACCGGCGCACCGGCCGGGTCGGCGACGCTGACGTACGCCTGCCAGTTTCCGCCGGCCGCGACGCTGTGCTTGGTGAAGACGGAGGCGACCCGAAGGGCGGCCCGAGCAGGGGTGGTCGGCGACGCCTCGGTGGTCTCGGCGGCGCTCGCCGGGGCAGCGGCGCCCAGCACCGTGCCGGCGGTGGCCACCGTGCCCAGTCCGAGTGCCGTTCTGCGGTTCAGTCGCATGGTCAATCGTCTCCCCGATCGTGGTGTGCCTGAGCGCTTGCTGGCCCACCACCCTAGGCGAGTTGATCGACGCACGATGCCCCCGAATATGTCCCGAACAGTCCCGAACAGGTCAACCGAACCGTCGGCGCAGTGCGGCGTGCACAGCTCCGACCGGTCCGAACAGGAGTTGCCGCAGGTCGGGCAGGTGACCGCCGCGGACTGCCTCACCGGGGGGGTTCGGAGCGAAGACCGAGCCGTCGTGCGCGGCGACTGGCTGTCCACTCAGTCCCGCCGCCCGCATCAGCGGGCCGACGAGGACGTCGTAGACCCCCGGCAGCACTGTGAAGCCGGCCCGCAGCACCACGTTGAGCCGGCCCACCGAGACCTCCCGGCGGGGTCGGTCCACGCAGTCCACGATGGCCCGCGCCACCCGCTGCGGGCCGGCGACCGGCGGCGGAGGCCGCCCGATCCGGCCCAGATAGTTGGCCGCCTGCTGGTACACCGGTGTGTCCACGCTGCCCGGGTTGACCAGACACAGCCGGATCTCCGGGCTGTCACGCAACTCCTGCTGGACCGTCCGGACCAGACCCTGCAACCCCCACTTGCTCGCCACGTACGCGCTCATGTACGGCGCGGTGATGTGCCCGAGCACCGAACCGGTGAGGATCACCGTGCCGGCCCCGGTGGCCCGGAAGTGCCGCAGCGCCACCCGCGCCGAGCCGGCCGCGCCGAGCAGATCCGTCCGTACCACCTGGTCGAAGACCCGTTCCGGCAGCTCGTCGAAGCGCCCGTAGGCCATCACCGCCGCCGTGTGCACCCACACGTCGATGCGGCCGAAGCGGTCGACAGCGGCGCCCGCGAGCGCGTCCAGCGCGTCCGGCTCGGTCACGTCCGTCGGCACGGTCAGCACGTCGACGTCGGCGCACTCCGCGCGTACCTCGGCCAGGGTCGTGGTGGCGCGAGCGGCGAGGACCAGGCGGTCGCCGCGCTCGGCGAACGCCCGGGCCGTCGCCCGGCCGATCCCGCTGCTCGCGCCAACGATCACGACCACCCGGCTCACGGTGCCACTTGAATTCGTGACTGCGGGGCTCGCAACCCCGGCTCACTCCTCGCACTCATGGTTCGAGGACGACCTTGATGCAGCCGTCCTCCTTCTTCTGGAACATCTCGTACGCCTGCGGCGCCCGAACCAGCGGCACCCGGTGGGTACGCAGGTCCTCCACGCCCAGCGGGTCGTCGTCGCCGGAGAGCAGCGGCAGGATCTCGTCAGTCCACCGGCGCACGTGGCACTGCCCCATCCGCAACTGGATGCCCCTGTCGAACATCTCCATCAGCGGCATCGGGTCCGCCTCGCCGCCGTACACCCCGGAGAGCGACACGGTGCCGCCGCGACGAACCGCCTTGAGCGCGGCGTGCAGCACCGACAACCGGTCCACGCCCGCCCGGTCGGTCATCGTCTGGGCCAGCTTGTCCGGCAACAGCCCGGCGGCGGTCTGGGCCAACTTCCCCGCCGGCGAACCGTGCGCCTCCATCCCGACCGCGTCGATCACCGCGTCCGGGCCGCGCCCGTCGACCAGATCGATCAACGCGCCCGGCACGTCGGACAGCTGGCTCACGTCGAGCACCTCGATGCCGTGCCGGCGGGCCAACTCCAGTCGCTCGGGAACCAGGTCCAGCCCGATCACCCGGCCCGCGCCGAGGTGACGGCCGATCCGGGCACAGAACTGCCCGACCGGGCCCAGGCCGAAGACGGCCAGGGTGCCACCCGGTGGGGTGTCCGCGTACTTCACCGCCTGCCAGGCGGTGGGCAGAATGTCGGACAGGTAGAGGTAGCGCTCGTCCGCGCCGGTCTGCGGGATCTTGATCGGCCCGAAGTGGGCCTGCGGAACGCGCAGGTACTCGGCCTGCCCGCCCGGCACCGAACCGTAGAGCGAGGTGTAGCCGAACAGGGACGCGCCCTTGCCCTCGCTGGTGACCTGGGTGGTCTCGCACTGCGCGTAGAGCTGGCGCTGGCACATCCAGCAACTGCCGCAGGCGATGTTGAACGGCACCACCACCCGGTCGCCCGGCTTGAGCCCGGTCACCTCCGAACCGACCTCCTCGACGATGCCCATCGGCTCGTGTCCGAGCACGTCACCCGGCTTCAGGTACGGCCCGAGCACCTCGTACAGGTGCAGGTCGGAACCGCAGATCGCAGTCGAGGTGATCTTCACGATCGCATCGGTCGGCTCCTCGATCCGAGGGTCCGGGACCTCCTCGACCCGTACGTCTCGCTTGCCCTGCCAGGTGAGTGCCTTCATGTCCCTCATCCCTTCTCACTGCCGTCTCGAAAGACTGCTACCCGGGCTCAGGCACTTGAACCGGCCGCCCGTCGCTGGCCTGTGAGTGGTTGCGGTGAGGGCTGGAGGGCGACCTCTTGTCGGTTGCGCTCTTGTCGGTTGCGGTGGGGGTCTGGGGGGCGACCGTCCCCGGCTTCGGGCGGTCAGGCTTGATCCCTACGCCGGGGACGGTCGCCCCCCAGCCCGTGGGTGGCCACTGCCCGTAGCCGGCTCGACCCCATCCCGCGGTGTGCCCCGCGTCTCGGCCTGACCCGCGTCTCGGTCTGGCTCGTGTCTCGGTGTGCCCTTGCCCGGTGTGCCCCGTGCCTCGGAGCGAGCCCAACGCGGTGCGCCCGCCGCATCTCCCAAGCGGCACATGATCCACTCGGGTTTCAGGAAATCGGCCTGTCAACGCGCCTCGGATACCGCGACTTCAAGAAACGCGAGTCGATCAACCCCGTGCGCTCCGCGGCCCGGTCTGTGGCCCGGTTCGTGGCCTTGTCTGTGGCCCGGTCTGTGGCCCGGTCTGTGGCCCGGTTTGCGGCCCGGTTCGTGGCCCTGTCCGTGGGCCGGTTTGTGGGCCGGGTTCGGGCCTGTGGCTTGGGTGCATGGATGGCTATTGCTTGTGCGCTTCGCCGGGGGAGTCAACGAGCCAGCGCATCGAGGCGGCGATATGCGCGCCTTAACGGTCTTTGTCGCGCTGCTGTACGGCTCGTCCGGGCCGAGATCGAGCTGATCCACTCGCGTTCCTTGAAGTCGCGGTATCCGGCGCCCGGCAACAGGCCGATTTCCTGAAACCCGAGTGGATCACGCGAGGCGAGGTGAGGCGAGGTGAGGTGAGGTGAGGCGCGGTGAGATGCGGTGCAGTGAGGTGAGGCGCGGTGCGGCCATGCGTGGCCATGCGCGCGGCAAGCGCGGCGATGCGCAGCGATGCGAGACGAGGCGAGATAAGGCGAGGGGGCCGGTGGTGCGGACGAGCCGTGACCAGGGTCAGGGCTGGGGCGACCGTCCCCGGCGGAGGGATCAAGCCTGACCGCCCGGAGCCGGGGACGGTCGCCCCAGCCCCCACCGCAACCAAAGCCAAAGCCAAAGAGCCAAAGCCAAAGAGCCAGAGCCGAACGCCAAACCGCCGTACCCCCGGGGAAAGCGGGATACGGCGGTCGGTACGGCGGACGTCAGGAACCGGGGGTGTTGTTGGCTCCCTTGGCGGTGGCCGCGAGGTAGTCGCGGTTGAGCCGGCCGATGGTGTTCAGCGGGATGCCCTTCGGGCAGGCCGGGGTGCATTCGCCGGCGTTGGTGCAGCCGCCGAAGCCGGCCTCGTCATGCGCGTCGACCATGCCGATCACCCGGGTGTAGCGCTCGGGCTGGCCCTGCGGCAGCAGCGAGAGCTGGGTGAGCTTGGCGGCGGTGAAGAGCATGCCGGAGCCGTTGGGGCAGGCTGCCACGCAGGCGCCGCAGCCGATGCAGGCGGCCGACTCGAAGGCGGCGTCGGCGTTGGCCTTGGCCACCGGGGTGGAGTGGGCTTCCGGCGCGCTGCCGGTCGGCGCGGTGACGTAACCGCCGGCCGCGATGATCTTGTCGAAGGCGCTCCGGTTGACGACCAGGTCCTTGACCACCGGGAAGGCGCTGGCCCGCCACGGCTCGATGTCGATCGTCTCGCCGTCGGTGAACTGCCGCATGTGCAGCTGGCACGCGGTGGTGCCGCGCTGCGGCCCGTGCGCGTCGCCGTTGATCATCAGGCCGCACATGCCGCAGATGCCCTCGCGGCAGTCGTGGTCGAACGCCACCGGGTCCTCGCCCGCGAGGATCAGCCGTTCGTTGAGCACGTCGAGCATCTCCAGGAACGACATGTCCGGGGACACGTCGTCGACCGGGTAGGTCACCATCCGACCCTTGTCCTCAGGGCCCTTCTGGCGCCAGATGCGCAGGGTCAGGTTCACTTGTAGCTCCGCTGCGTGGGGTGGACGTATTCGAACTTCAGGTCTTCCTTGTGCAGCACCGAGGGCTCGCCGTCGGCGGTGAACTCCCAGGCCGCCACGTACGCGAACCGGTCGTCGTCGCGCTGCGCCTCACCGTCGGGGGTCTGGTGCTCGGCCCGGAAGTGGCCGCCGCAGGACTCCTCGCGGTGCAGGGCGTCGATGCACATCAGCTCGGCCAGTTCGAAGAAGTCGGCCACCCGGCCGGCCTTCTCCAGCGACTGGTTGAGTTCCTCGCCGGTGCCGGACACCTTGACCCGCTGCCAGAACTGCTCGCGCAGGGCACGGATCTCGTCGATCGCCTTGCGCAGCCCGGCCTCGCTGCGCTCCATGCCGCAGTGTTCCCACATGATCTGGCCCAGTTCCCGGTGGAACGAGTCCACGGTCCGGTCGCCGTCGACGGCGAGCAGCCGCTGGACGCGGTCCTCGACGTCGGTGCGCGCCTCGACGGCCGCCGGGTGGCTGGCGTCGACCTTCTCCAGCGGACCGGAGGCCAGGTAGTTGGCGATGGTGGTGGGCAGCACGAAGTAGCCGTCGGCGAGGCCCTGCATCAGCGCCGAGGCGCCGAGCCGGTTCGCGCCGTGGTCGGAGAAGTTCGCCTCGCCGATCACGAACAGGCCGGGGATGTTCGACTGGAGGTCGTAGTCGACCCACAGGCCGCCCATCGTGTAGTGCACGGCGGGGTAGATGCGCATCGGCACCTCGTACGGGTCCTCGCCGGTGATCCGCTCGTACATCTCGAAGAGGTTGCCGTACTTGGCTTCGATGGCCTTGCGGCCCAGCCGGCCGATCGCGTCGGCGAAGTCGAGGTAGACGCCGAGCTTCGTCGGCCCGACGCCCCGACCCTCGTCGCACACGTTCTTGGCGGCGCGGGAGGCGATGTCGCGGGGGACCAGGTTGCCGAAGGAGGGGTAGATCCGCTCCAGGTAGTAGTCCCGCTCGTCCTCCGGAATGTCCTTCGGGCTGCGGTCGTCGCCCTTGGTCTTCGGCACCCAGACCCGGCCGTCGTTGCGCAGCGACTCGCTCATCAGGGTCAGCTTCGACTGGTGGTCGCCGGAGACCGGGATGCAGGTCGGGTGGATCTGCGTGTAGCAGGGGTTGGCGAAGTACGCGCCCTTGCGGTGCGCCCGCCAGGTGGCGGTGACGTTGCAGCCCTTGGCGTTCGTGGAGAGGTAGAAGACGTTGCCGTAGCCGCCGGAGGCGAGCACCACGGCGTCGGCCATCTCGGTGCTGATCTCGCCGGTCACCATGTCCCGGACGACGATGCCCCGGGCCTTGTCGTCGACGAGGACCAGCTCCAGCATCTCGTGCCGGGTGTTCATCTCGACGTTGCCCAGGCCGATCTGCCGCTCCAGGGCCTGGTACGCGCCGAGTAGCAACTGCTGGCCCGTCTGGCCCCGCGCGTAGAAGGTGCGCTGCACCTGGGCGCCACCGAAGGAGCGAGTGTCCAGCAGGCCGCCGTACTCGCGGGCGAACGGCACTCCCTGGGCGACGCACTGGTCGATGATGTTGACCGACACCTCGGCGAGCCGGTGCACGTTCGATTCCCGGGAGCGGAAGTCGCCGCCCTTGACGGTGTCGTAGAAGAGCCGGTGCACGGAGTCGCCGTCGTTGCGGTAGTTCTTCGCCGCGTTGATGCCGCCCTGTGCCGCGATGGAGTGCGCCCGGCGCGGGCTGTCCTGGTAGCAGTAGGACTTGACGTGGTAGCCCTGCTCGGCCAGGGTCGCGGCGGCCGAGCCGCCGGCCAGCCCGGTGCCGACCACGATCACCGTCATCTTGCGGCGGTTGGCGGGGTTGACCAGCTTGGCCTCGAAGCGCCGGGTCTCCCAACGCTTCTCGACCGGGCCGGCGGGAGCCTTGGTGTCGGCGATCGGGTCGCCCTCGGTGAAGAGTTCCATGTCAGGACACCAATCCGGTGAGTACGGCGAACGGGACCACCAGGTACCCGGCGCAGAGCAGCACGGCGAAGATCAGAGCCGCGGTACGCGCCCTGCGCTCGCCGCGCGGCGTCTGCTGGCCGAGGCTGCGGAACGCGCTGAACGCGCCGTGGCGCAGGTGGAAGCCCACCGTGAGGATGGCCAGCGTGTAGAAGAGCGTGACGTACCAGCGCTCCGGGGCGAAGTCGGCGACGACGTTGCCGTACGGCTTGCTCTCGTTGCCGACCGGGTTCAGCGTGCCGGTGGTCAGGTCCAGCAGGTGGTAGATCACGAAGAGCAGGATGATCACTCCACCCCAGCGCATCGTGCGGGCCGCGTAGCTGCCGTTGACCTTCTTGCGGTGGGCGTACTTGACCGGGCGGGCGGCGCGGGCCCGCCGGGCCAGCACGGTGGCGGCCACGATGTGGGCGACGACCGCCACGACCAGCACGGTGCGCAGGATCCACAGGAACCAGACGCCGGGCAGCAGTGGCTTGCCGATGTCGCGCAGCCAGTGCGCGTAGTGGTCGAACGAGGTTTCCCCCGTGAACACCTTCAGGTTGCCGAGCATGTGGGCGATGAGGAACAGCGCCAGCAGGATGCCCGTCACCGCCATGACGGCTTTGAGGCCGACGTTCGAGCGGATGGGCGACCGAGTCTTCGTGATTACCACAGGACCGACGCTAGGAGCACTTCGACCAGTCGT
This sequence comes from Micromonospora hortensis, assembly GCF_022230935.1. Classification (NCBI taxonomy): domain Bacteria; kingdom Bacillati; phylum Actinomycetota; class Actinomycetes; order Micromonosporales; family Micromonosporaceae; genus Micromonospora; species Micromonospora hortensis. Next base: position 11,544 of record NZ_JAKKFE010000033.1, on the reverse strand, counting down.
CCAATGCATCAAACTCGCAGTGTTGATAGCCGTAGGCTATGTAGATGCAGCTCCATCAGCTTCGGTACTTCGTCGCGGTGGCCGAAGTACGACATTTCACCCAAGCCGCCGACCTGGTCGGCATCACTCAGCCTTCTCTCAGTAAGCAAATTCACGCTCTGGAGGCCGACCTCGGCGCACCACTGTTCGAGCGGGTAAGGGGCAACATCGCCCTCACCGCGGCGGGTGAGGTGCTGCTGCCGTTGGCCACCCGGATCCTCGCCGACGTGGAGACCGCGACCCGGGAGGTCCAGGAACTGGTCGGGCTGCGCCGGGGCCGGGTGCGGCTCGGGGCCACCCCCAGTCTGGCCACCTCACTCGCCCCGCCGGTGCTGCGCCGGTTCCGCGACGCGCACCCCACCGTCGACCTCAAGGTCGAGGAGGGTGGCTCGCAGGACCTGGTGCGCGACCTGCTCCGCGGTGACCTCGACCTGGCCCTCATCATCATGCCGGCGCAGGGGGCCGACCCGGGGCTGCGGGTCGACCCGATCCTGCGGGAGAGCCTGGTGGTGGCCTCGGTGGGGGAGGTGCCCACCGCGTCGACGACCGGGGAGCTGCGCATCACCGACCTGCGGGACCAGCCGATGGTGATGTTCCGCGAGGGGTACGACCTGCGCGACGCGACAATCCAGGCGTGTCGGGAGGCGGGCTTCGAACCCACCTTCGCTGTGGACGGCGGCGAGATGGACGCTGTGCTCAGCTTCGTCGAGGCGGGGCTCGGCATCGCTCTCGTGCCCGGCATCGTGCTGGCTCGCCGGCCGGGCGTGCGGATCACACCACTCGCCCCGCCCGGGGTGCGGCGGACCATCGCGGTGGCCCGTCGGCGCGACGTCGTACCCACCCACGCCGGTCGGGAGCTTCGGCGCATCCTGCTCGACTACATCCAGTCGGCGATCGACCTCGGCGAACTGCCCCCGGGCGTCGAGCCACTGACCTGACCCGCCGGGGCCCGCCGGCCGCGAAGAGGCCAGCCGGGGCCGCTGCCGCGAAGAGGCCGGCAGCGGCCCGGCCGTCGGCTCAGCGGCCCTCGGCGTCGTCCATCGCCCGGTAGATCCGCTGCTCGGAGACGGGGTACGGAGTGCCCAGCGCCTGGGCGAAGACGTTCACCCGCAGCTCCTCGATCATCCAGCGGATCTGCCGGACGGCCGACTCCTGACGGCGGGCCGGCGACAGGTTGGCGAGCAGGTCGGCGTACTCCTTCTGCACCACGGCGATCCGGTCCTGCTGCTGGCGGTCCCGCTGCGGGTTGCCGCCCAGCCGCTCCAGCCGACGTTCGATGGCGGTGAGGTAGCGCAGCAGGTCGGGCAGGCGCGCGTACCCGGTCTCGGTGATGAAACCGGCGTGCACCAGCCCGGCGAGCTGGTTGCGGATGTCGGCCAGCGCCGCCACCACGGCGAGGTTGCGGGTCGCACCGAGCCGCTGCTCGACGGCGTACGCGGCGGCGAGAACCTTGCGGACCCGGTCCATCACCTCGACGACGGTGTCGACCAGGTCGGCGCGTACCTTCTCGCGCAGGGCAGCGAAGCCGTCGGCGTCCCACGCCGGCCCGCCGGCCACACCGATCAGCCGGTCGATGGCAGCGCCCGCCGCGTCCTCGATCAGCTCCTGCACGCCGCCGTGCGGGTTGCGACTCAACGCCAGCTTCGCCTCGTTGTCCAGCCGCCCCTGCAGGAACCGCGCCGGGGACGGCACTGTGAGCCGCAGCAGCCGGCGGGTGCCGGCCCAGTGCGCCGCCTCCGCCTCGGCGGGGGAGTCGAACACCCTCACCCCGACCGTGGCGCCCTCGTCGACCAGCGCCGGGTACGCGGTGACCGCGTAACCGGCGCGGACCTGCTCGATGGTCCGGGGCAGCGTGCCGATGCTCCACTCGCGCAACCCGGTGCGGGCCACCTCCGGTGCGGCGGCCGCCACCACCTGGCGTACCTCCTGGCGGAGTTGGCGTTGCAGGGCCGGCAGGTCCTTGCCCTCGGCGACCGGCTTCTCGTCGTCACCGAGGACCCGGAAGGTCACCCGCAGGTGCGCCGGGAGCTTGCCCGGCTCCCAGGCGTCGCGGGGCACTGTCACCCCGGTCATCCGCCGCAGCTGCCGGGTGAGCGCGTCCAGCAGCGACTCCTCGCCGGGGGTGATCGCCGCCAGCGCGGCCCGGGCGTAGTCCGGCACCGGGACGAAGTTGCGGCGGATCGCCTTGGGCAGCGAGCGGATCAGCGCGATCACCGTCTCCTCGCGCAGCCCCGGCACCTGCCAGTCGAAGGTCTCCGCCGGCACCTGGTTGAGCAGCGGCAGCGGGATGTCCACCGTGACGCCGTCGTCCGGCGTGCCCGGCTCGAACCGGTAGGTCAGCGGCAGGCTCACCCCGTCGGCCTGCCACTCGTCCGGGTAGTCGTCCTCGTCCACCCCGGGCCGGCCGTCGTTGATCAGCAGGTCGCGGGTGAAGGTGAGCAGGTCGGGTTGTTCGCGGCGGGTCTTCTTCCACCAGCTGTCGAAGTGCCGGCCGGAGGACACGTCGGCCGGGATCCGCTGGTCGTAGAAGCCGAAGATGGTCTCGTCGTCGACCAGGATGTCCCGGCGCCGGGCCCTGCTCTCCAACTCCTCGATCTCGGCGAGCAGCCGCTTGTTGTCCGTCCAGAACTGGTGGTGGGTCTGCCAGTCGCCCTCGACGAGGGCGTGCCGGATGAACAGCTCCCGGCTCAGCGTCGGGTCGATCCGCCCGAAGTTGACCTTGCGGGAGCTGACCAGCGGGACGCCGTACAGGGTGACCTTCTCGTAGGCCATCACCGCGGCCTGCTTCTTCTCCCAGTGCGGTTCGCTGTAGCTGCGCTTGACCAGGTGCTGCGCGAGCGGCTCGACCCACTCCGGCTCGACCCGGCCGGCGATGCGCCCCCACAGCCGGGAGGTCTCCACCAACTCGGCGGCCATCACCCAGCGCGGCGGCTTCTTGAACAACGCCGACCCGGGGAAGAGGGCGAACTTGGCGCCCCGCGCCCCCAGGTACTCGTGTTTCTGGGCGTCCTTGAGGCCGATGTGCGACAACAGGCCGGGCAGCAGCGACTGGTGCACCTTCGGGGTGTCGATCTCCTCCGGCAGGTCCGCGCCACCCCGGCGGCCCCGGCCGGCGTCCGCGTCGTCAGAGCTGTCGCGTGCCGGCCGCCCGCCACGCCGGTCGCCCTCAGACGGGGTACGCAGCACCTGGCGCAGCTGGCTGACGATGTCCTGCCACTCGCGGATGCGCAGATAGTTCAGGTACTCCGCCTTGCACATCCGACGGAACGCGCTGGAGGAGAGCTCCCGCTGCTGCTCGCGCAGGTAGCGCCACAGGTTGAGGAAGGCGACGAAGTCCGACTCCTTGTCGGCGAACCGGGCGTGCGCCTGGTCCGCCTGGGCCTGCTTCTCGGCCGGCCGCTCCCGCGGGTCCTGGATGGAGAGCGCGGCGGCGATCACCAGCACCTCGGTGGCGGCGCCGTTGCGTTCGCCCTCGACCACCATCCGCGCCAGGCGCGGGTCGACAGGCAACTGGGCCAACCGCCGGCCGAGCGCGGTGAGCCGCTTCGCCGGGTCGGCCTCGGTCGGGTCCAACGCGCCCAGCTCGTGCAGCAGGTTGACGCCGTCGGTGATGTTGCGCTTGTCCGGTGGGTCGATGAACGGGAACGCGGCGAGGTCGCCGAGCCCGATCGCTGTCATCTGGAGGATGACCGACGCCAGGTTGGTCCGCAGGATCTCCGGATCGGTGAACTCGGGCCGGGAGAGGAAGTCCTGCTCGTCGTAGAGGCGGATGCAGATGCCGTCCGACGTACGGCCGCAGCGGCCCTTGCGCTGGTTGGCCGACGCCTGGGAGATCGGCTCGATCGGCAACCGCTGCACCTTGAGCCGGCTGGAGTAGCGGGAGATACGGGCTGTGCCCGGGTCCACCACGTACTTGATGCCGGGCACTGTCAGCGAGGTCTCCGCGACGTTGGTGGCGAGCACCACCCGGCGCGAGGAGTGCGCGGCGAAGACCCGGTGCTGCTCGGCGGAGGAGAGCCGCGCGTACAACGGCAGGATCTCGGTGCCGAGCAGCGAGCGCTTCTTCTGCACCAGTTTGCCCAACGCGTCGGCGGTGTCCCGGATCTCCCGCTCGCCGCTGAGAAAGACCAGGATGTCGCCGGGGCCCTCGGCGGCCAGCTCCTCGACGGCGTCGCCGATCGCCTGGATCTGGTCGCGGACGTTCTCGTCGTCGCCGTCGCCGTCCTCCTCGCCCTCGGCCAGCTCGACGAGGGGCCGGTAGCGCACCTCCACCGGGTAGGTGCGACCCGACACCTCGACCACCGGCGCGGGTACGCCCTCCGGCTCGTCGGCGGTGGGTGGACCGGCGAAGTGCCTGGCGAACCGGTCGGTCTCGATGGTCGCCGAGGTGATGATGACCTTGAGGTCGGGCCTGCGGGGCAGCAGTTCCCGCAGGTACCCGAGGATGAAGTCGATGTTGAGGCTGCGCTCGTGTGCCTCGTCGATGATCAGCGTGTCGTACTGGCGCAGCATCCGGTCGGTCTGCAACTCGGCCAGCAGGATGCCGTCGGTCATCAGCTTCACCAGGCTGCGCTCGCTGACCTGGTCGGTGAAGCGCACCTTGTAGCCGACCACGTCGCCCAACTCGGTGCCCAGCTCGTCGGCGATCCGGTCGGCCACCGTCCGGGCGGCCAACCGGCGGGGCTGCGTGTGCCCGATCAGGCCGTGCACCCCGCGCCCCAACTCCAGACAGATCTTGGGAATCTGGGTGGTCTTGCCGGAGCCGGTCTCGCCGGCCACGATCACCACCTGGTGGTCGCGGATGGCGGCGGCGATGTCGTCCTTGCGCTCACTGACCGGCAAGCCCACCGGGTACGTGATCACGGGCACCGCCGCCTGCCGGGCGGCGAGCCGCTGCTCGGCCCGGACCAGGTCGGCGGTTATCTCGGTCAGCGCCGCCTCCCGACGCTGCGGGTCGCGCAGCTTGCGGGCACCGTCCAGTCGCTGCTGGAGCCGGCGCTGGTCGCGGAACATCAGAGGTGTGAGGCGGCGGTGCAGCTCGCGAACGGAGTCGGACGCGACGGAGGCGGTTGGATTCTGCATGTCGTGCCCAAGGATAGGCAGCCCGGCGGCGCACCGCCCCTGGGTTACCGAGCGGCCGGCTCTCCGACGGCCACCTCCGGTCCGTTGGCGGCCACGAGCGGGCCCTAGAGTTGGCGGCCGACGTCGAGCGCTGGGGGAGCCGGATGGAGATGCGCGACACCGACCGCGCGTTGGTGCAGGCCGCCACCGCGGTCTCCAAGCTGCGCTGCCGCAGCCAGCACCACACTGTCGCGTCGGCGGCCCGGACCGCTGACGGGCGGGTCTTCACCGGCGTGAACGTCCAGCACGCCACCGGAGGGGCCTGCGCCGAGCTTGTCGTGATCGGCACGGCCGCCACGCAGGGCGTCACCGCGCTGGAGACGATCGTCACTGTCGCCGACCGTGGCCGCGAGGTCGTCGCGCCCTGTGACCGGTGCCAGCAGGTGCTGCGGGACTACTTCCCCGAGCTGCGGGTGGTCGTCGGCCCGATGGACGCCCTGCGGGTGGTCCCGCTCGGTGAGTTGCCGGCGGAGACCGGCAGCGAATCGGCCGGCTGACCGGGCCCGGGGTCAGTCCCCGGAGGCCGCCTCCAGCATCGACTGCGGCACCGGCACGCTCTCGAACCGCAGGGTGCCCTCCGGAAGCAGCCACGACGTGACCCGCGCGACGAGGCGACCGGCCCGCACGGCGGGGTCGTTGGCGAACAGCGCGCGGGCCTCGTCCGGGGCGATGGACAACACCACGAAGCCCCGCAGCTGCTCGTCGTCGGGGTGCAGAAACGGCCCGGCCGCGAGCACCAGCCCCTGCTGCACGAGGCCCGCCTGGTGGGCCAGGTGCGCGTCCCGCAACCGGTCGATCGCGTCCTGCGGCAACTCCGGCGGATCCGACGGCCGGGTCAGCAGGACGACCGTGTGCTGGTCGAATCGCATGAGCCAACAGTAGGCGCGCGGCTCCCTTCGCGCGGGCGTCTGCCCTGCTCAGCCTCCTGCGGATCGATGAGCGCCAGTTAGGTGACCCTCAACTGAGCGGCTAAGGTTAGGCGAACCTAAGCGTGAACGTGCAGGAGACTCGTGACCACCCTCGCCACCCGGCCGACCCCGGCCCGCAACCGGTCCGGCACCCGCACCGGCCGTCGGGTGGCCGTCACCGTCGCGGCCGCGCTGGTGCTGCTGCTCACCGTGCTGGCCAGCTTCGCGCTCGGCAGCCGACAACTCGGCGTCGACCAGGTCTGGCACGCGCTCGTCGCGCCGGACGGCGGCGACGCCAGCACCATCGTCCGTGAGCTGCGGATGCCCCGGACCGCCCTCGGCCTCGCTGTCGGGCTCGCGCTCGCCGTGGCCGGGGTGCTGTTCCAGGCGCTCACCCGCAACCCCCTCGCCGAGCCGCGCATCCTCGGCATCAGCGCGGGCGCGTCGTTCGGGGTGGTGCTCGCGATCTCCGTCTTCGGCGTCGGCACGCTCGCCGGGTACGTCTGGTTCGGCATCGCCGGGGCCCTGATCGCCGGACTGCTGGTCTTCGCCATCGCCACCCGCGCCCGCGAGGGCGCCAGCCCGGTCACCCTCGCGTTGGTCGGCGCGGCGCTCGACGCCAGCCTGGCCTCCGGGGTGTACGCCCTGCTCAGCATCGACGCCCGCACCTTCGAGGAGTACCGCTTCTGGGTGGTCGGCGGGCTGGCCGGACGGGACCTGTCGGTCGCCGCGCAGGTGCTGCCGTTCGTCCTCGTCGGGTTGGTGCTGGCCGCCCTGGTCGCCCGGGGCCTGGACGCGCTGGCCCTCGGCGACGACGTGGCCCGTGGTCTCGGCCACCGGATCGGTCTGGTCCGCCTCGGTGGTGGCCTCGCCGCCGTGCTGCTGACCGGCGCCGCGGTGGCCGCCGCCGGACCTGTCGCGTTCGTCGGGCTGGCCGTGCCGCACCTGGCCCGTGCCCTGGTCGGCGCGGACCACCGCTGGACCCTCGCCGTCTCCGCCCTGCTCGGACCGGCGCTGCTGCTCGCCGCCGACATCGTCGGTCGGCTCGTCGCCCCGCCCGGCGAGATCCCGGCCGGGATCGTCACCGCGCTGATCGGCGCGCCACTGCTGGCCGTGCTGGTCCGCCGCGCCCGGGTGGTGACCGCGTGACGACCACGCAGCGCGCGGGCACGCCTCGTGCCGATGCGGCTCGGCTGCCCGGACGGTCGCTGCTGCGGATCGGCCCGGTCAGCCTGCTGATCCGCCGCCGCTCGGTGCTGGTGGCCGCCGCGCTGACAGTGCTGCTCCTGCTGGCCGTCGTGCTCAGCCTCTCGCTGGGCACCCCGTACGTCGCCCCGGCCGACGTGCTGCGCGCCCTCTCCGGAGCGGGCACCCCGTACGACCTCGTGGTCTTTGATCTTCGGCTGCCGCGGGTGGTGCTGGCGGCCGTGGCCGGCGCCGCCTTCGGCGTGGCCGGCACGCTGATCCAGAGCGTGGCCCGCAACCCCCTCGCCAGCCCGGACGTCATCGGCATCACCCAGGGCGCCGGCCTCGCCGCGACAGTGGCCCTGACCAGCGGAATGGCCGCGGTGCTGGTGGCGCCCACCGCGCTGGTGGGCGGGCTGCTCGCGGCGGTGCTGCTGTTCGCTCTCGGTGCTCGGCACGGGCTGGCCGCGCAGCGGTTCGTGCTCGCCGGGGTGGCGGTCGCGTTCGGCTTCCGGGCGCTCACCGAGGTGGTCATGCTGACCGCCGATCCGATCGACGGTCTGCGCGCGCAGATCTGGCTGATCGGCACGCTGGCCGGCAAGGGCTGGACCGAGGCCGCCTGGATCGCCGGCACGCTGCTGGTGCTGCTGCCGGTGCTGGCCTGGGCCGGCTGGGCGCTGAACAGCAGCGCCCTGGACGACGACACCGCCCGGGGCGTCGGGCTGCGCCCGGTGGCCCGCCGGATCGGCCTCGCCGGCACCGGCGTGCTCGTCGCCGCGATGGTCACCGCCCAGGTCGGCGCCGTCGACTTCGTGGCGCTGGTCGCCCCGCAGGTGGCCCGTCGCCTGGTACGCGCCGAACGACCACCGCTGGTCTGCGCGGCGCTGCTCGGCGCGCTCCTGCTGGTGCTGGCCGACCTGGCCGGCCGGCGCCTGTTCGCACCCACCCAACTACCCGCCGGTGTGCTGACCGCCGCGATCGGCGGCCCGTACCTGATCTTCCTGCTGCTGCGTGGCCGGCGGCGGTCGTCGTGACGCCTCAAGGAGTCGTGTGATGCTCTCCACCCGCGACCTGGTCGCCGGCTACGACGAGCGGACCGTGCTCGACGGGCTCGACCTCGACCTGCCCACCGACGCGTTCACAGTGATCGTCGGGCCCAACGCGTGCGGCAAGTCCACACTGCTGCGCACGATGGCCCGGCTGCTCACCCCCCGCCGCGGCACGGTGCTGCTGGACGGCACCGCCATCCGCGACCTGCCGACCCGGGAGGTAGCCCGCCGCCTCGGCGTCCTGCCGCAGAGCCCGCTGGTGCCCGAGGGCGTCACCGTGGCGGACCTGGTCGGGCGCGGCCGACAGCCCTACCAGCGGTGGTGGCGGCAGTGGTCGTCGGAGGACGGCGCGGCGGTGGACCAGGCGATGGCCCTCGCCGACGTGACCGACCTGGCCGACCGACCGGTGGACAGCCTCTCCGGCGGTCAGCGGCAACGGGTGTGGATCGCCATGACCCTCGCCCAGGACACCGACGCCCTGCTGCTGGACGAGCCGACCACCTTCCTCGACCTGGCCCACCAGGTGGAGGTGCTGGACCTTCTGCACCGGCTGCGCTCCGAGCGGGGCCGCACCGTGGTCGCCGTCCTGCACGACCTGAACCAGGCCGCCCGCTACGCCGACCACCTGGTCGCCATGCGCGCCGGCGCGGTGGTCGCCGCCGGCCCGCCCCGGGAGATCCTCACCGCCGACCTGGTCCGCGACGTCTTCGGGCTGGCCTGCGTGGTCGTGCCCTGCCCGGTGACCGGCGCGCCGCTGGTGGTGCCCGCGTACACCGGCGGCAACGCTCCGGTTCCCGTTGTCGCGTCGGGTGGCCCGGTCGCTTCCTCGGGTGGCCCGGCCGTTGCGCCCGCCGGCGCGAAAGACCCCAATTCGTCGACGGCGTCCGTACCGGACGCCCGACCCGCCACCGGCGACGCGGCCAACCCGCTCGCCGGCTCGCACCCCTCGAAAGGACTCTGATGCGTCGTCTCGTCGCAGCTCTCGCCGCGGCCGTCGCCCTTGGCGCCGGCCTCACCGCCTGCGGTGAGAGCGACCCGGTCGCCGGCTCCACCACCGGGGACACCCGGGAGATCACCCACGCCATGGGCACCACCAAGGTCCCAGCCGAGCCCAAGCGCGTCGTCGTGCTCGACACCGACAAGATCGACACGGCGCTCTCGCTGGGCATCACGCCCGTCGGCGCGGCCACCGCCGGTGAGGCGAAGAGCTGGCCCACGTACTTCGGCGCGGACAAGCTCGCCGGCATCAAGGAGGTCGGGGTGCTCACCGAGCCCGACCTGGAGGCGATCAACGCGCTGAAGCCGGACCTCATCCTCGGCAGCAAGTTCCGCCAGGAGAAGTTCTACGACGAGCTGGCCGCCATCGCGCCGACCGTGTTCACCGAGAAGGTGGGCATCACCTGGAAGGACAACCTCCTCCTCGACGGCAAGGCGCTCGGCCGCGAGCAGCAGGCCAAGGATCTGCTCGCCACGTACGAGAAGCGGGCCAAGGACTTCGGCGCGACGCTCGGCGACGCCGCCGCGCGCAAGGTCTCCATCGTGCGGTTCCTGCCCGGCAACATCCGGGTGTACGGCCCGGACTCGTTCTCCGGCATCGTCATCGGCGACACCGGCCTGGGCCGCCCCGAGCGGCAGCTGCTCGCCAACAAGGAGGACAAGCGCTTCGACCTGGTCAGCCCCGAGCGGGTCAACGAGGTCGACGGTGACGTCATCTTCGTGACCGCGTACGGCGACAAGGCCGCCGCCGAGCAGACCAAGGTCGCCGGTGGGACGCTGTGGAAGGGCCTCGGCGCGGTCAAGGCCGGCAAGGCGTACCCCGTCTCCGACGAGGTCTGGATGACCGGCATCGGCGTCGGCGCCGCCAACAAGATCCTCGACGACCTGGCCAAGTACCTCCCTGCCGCCTGACACCCCACCAGCACCGCCCGCGCGAAGTCACTCGCCCCCGCGCACCCGCGCGAAGTCATCCGCCCCCGCGCACCCGCGCTGGGCACGCACCACCGCGCCGGCTCATGATCGTGCTCGATGCAGGATGTAGTGGCCTCCTCGTCCAGGGAGGCCACTACTTCCATGTTCGAGCGCGATCATCGTCACCAGGGGGAGCGCGAGCGTGCCCTCAGGGCGGCTCGGACCTCGGCGAGGAACCCGTCGAAGTCGTCCCGGAGGCGCTTGGCGGTCAGATGCAGCACGATCCAGTCGCCGCCAAGGAGCCGGTTGAGGCGTTGGCGGTCCCGATGGAACTGCTCAGGGTCGTCGTGCCAGAGCCCGTCGTACTCCACCGCGACCTTGAACTGCGGCCAGGCCAGGTCCAGGCGAGCCACGAATCGGCCCTGCTCGGCCACGACCCACTGGGTCTCCGGCCTCGGCAGGCCGGCGAGCACCAGCCCGACCCGGGTGCGGGACTCCTGAGGGGACTCCGCGCCCGCGTCGGCCAGGTCGACCGCGCGTAGCAGCGACCGCCAGCCGCGTCGACCGGCCCGGCTCAGCGCGTACTCGCGCAGGGCTGGCGCGGTTGTGAGCCGGTGAGCCAGCATGGCGTCGATGACGACCACCGCCTCGATCACATCGAGCCAGCGGGCCAGGTCCCAGCAGGTACGCGCCGGGCTGGTCACAGTGATCCCGGCCCGGTCCACGGTGTCGCCGGGGTCGATCTCCCCGTGGTGGACCCGGATGCCGGCGGTCGGGCCGATCCGAGTGGCGGCGGGAACGAGGACGTCGACGGGCTCGCTCGCGCTGGGCTCAGCGCAGCCGTAGAGGCCGGCGGCAGCGCGTCCCGCGATGGACGCACCGGGTGGGACAAGCCACCGTCCGACGGCGGTGCATCTGATGGCGTGGGTGACTGCGAGCTGGGCATCGGCGTAGACGTCGCGGAACAGCGGTCGCCACGCCGAGCTGCGTAGCTCATTGCGGGTCAGTAGGCCCCGAGAGACGGCGGTCGAGCCACGGAAGACCCGACCCCGCAACTGCGGCGGCCGACGAGGGACTTTCGGCATGTGCCTCAGGCTGACCGAACCTGGTCGCGTCACGCTGCCCCTGTGGATAACCGCAGCCCCTCACACCGGCGCCGATGCGCGTCGTTATCCCCATGATCGCGCTCGAACATGGATGTAGTGGCCTCCCGAGAAGCGGAGGCCACTACATCCTGGATCGAGCGCGATCTTGCCGGGCGGGTGGGCGGGTGGAGCGCTTGGTGGGTGGGGTGCGTGGTGGTTGGGCTGGGTGGTGCGCGGGGTGCGCGGGGT